>BBEG01000021.1 GCA_001312645.1 Rhodococcus sp. JCM 9791 | reverse complement strand
CACACCGCGGCGCCGGCCGCAGCGACCGCCCAGTCACCGGTGCGCCGCTCCACCTTCGCGTAGCACTCGAACCGGCGCCGGGTCGCGGCAGACGGACCTCGACGAGTAGCTCATTGCTCGCCACCGCCGTCTCGTAAGGTCCGAGGTGGAACGCCGCGAACGGCAACTCACGCACACCCGACGGACCGCGGAGGACACACGTGGCATCGAGCACCGAGCACACTGTCGAGAGATCCTCGGCAGGGTCGGCCTGACACAGCGAGCCGCCGATCGTGCCGCGATTTCGCACCACCGGATCGGCGATGACCTTCTCTGCGTCCCGGAAGATCGGGAACACGGCGGCGAGGTCGTCGGATTCGAGCAGTGCGCGGTGACGAGTGAGTGCCCCGATGCGGACCACTCCGGGTTCGATCTCGATGTACGCAAGTTCATCGAGATCGTTGATGTCGACCAGGTGCTCCGGATTTGCGAGCCGGAGTTTCATCATCGGCAGGAGGCTGTGCCCGCCCGCAACGACTCGGGACTCCTCACCCAACCGGTCCAGCAGATCTATCGCGTGCTCCACGCCGGTCGCGCGCTCGTAGTCGAATGGGCCCGGAACCTGCATGTCTCACTCCCGACCTAGGGTGAATCCCACCACATCGAACATGCTGCTTGTATGCCATCCCCGTGATGCCCAGGGTAGCGCCGACGTGGGATTACGGGAGTCGAAATCGGACTTTTGCGACCAGCCCTCGATTCGGTACCCGAATAGGGAGCGCAGGCGATCAGACCGCAACAGCGGTCGAGGCGGGGCCTCGAGACAGAGATCCGGGAGTCACCCTGATGTGCTCTCACTCGACTGCGAATACCGTAGGAGCAGTACCCTCTGTAACCCGACAGGAGCATCACCGCCCCCATGGACGTGATCAACGAATTCATCATCGGCCAGGCAGCGGCCTTGTGGGTGTATCCACTCCTGTTCTTCGTCTGCGTCGTCGACGGTTTCTTCCCTCCGGTGCCGAGCGAGACGATCCTGGTCACCCTCGCGTCACTCTCGGGCTCGACAGGCAAGCCGTACCTGTGGGTAGTCATACCGCTCGCGGCGCTGGGCGCGATCGTCGGCGACAACATCGCCTACACCATCGGACGGAAGGTCGGCACCGAGCGTTTCGCATGGATGCGCAAGCCCAAGGCCCGAGCAGCGTTCGGCTGGGCACGCAAGGGTCTGGACAAGCGCGGCGCGGCGATCATCATCACCGCCCGGTACATCCCGATCGGCCGGATCGCCGTGAACATGACCGCCGGAGCGACGCGGTACCCGCGGAGGAAGTTCGTGCCGCTCACGATCATCGGAGGGATCACCTGGGCGGTGTACTCGTCGATGATGGGACGACTCGTGGGCGGCTTCTTCCACGAGCAACCGCTACTCGGCGCAGTCGTCTCCATCTGCCTGGCTGTGGTGCTGGGCATCGGAGTCGATCATGTGATGCAGAGGCTGCAGACCGGCAAGGTGGACGTACGCGACGACACCGACGCCGAATCATCACCGCGAAGCGACGTCGCGACGGGCACCGCCGATGATTCCGAAGACTCCGGACCCACCCACACCACATGAGCCGACCCCATCCACAGCCACTGCCGCGGCCCCGTTAAGATTTTGGCCGCGCCCCCGTAGCTCAGCTGGATAGAGCAAGAGCCTTCTAATCTCTAGGTCGCAGGTTCGAGTCCTGCCGGGGGCACCCCACGGTCGCGAGCGCCGGACGACAAACCCGATGAGGATCTGCTCGCCCTGCGCGCGTGCGAGTCCCTCGGTCCCGCAGTACTCCGTTGACAACAGTACTCCGTTGACAACCGTCCGCCCTGGTCACAGCCGTGCATCGGTCCGAGGAAGCCGGACACCCCGGCGAAGGCGTCGGTAGAATCGCATACGCCGCTCGGGCTCCCGCACGATCGAGAACACGCGCCCTGTTTCGCCACTCAGACTGCCGCTCAGGCCACGTTTCCCAATTGCCGCGGCAGCTGTGTTCCTTCTCGCACAAGGGGACCGGATTACCAGACAGTCGTGCTCGGCACCTATAGTTCACGACGTAAATACGGTGTAACAGTCTTCTCACAGTCAGGTAGGTGGGCGTGTCGACCTCGGACCGCATCGCAGAGATCTATGAACAGGTCAAGGCCCGCAACGCGGGCGAACCCGAGTTCCATCAGGCTGCGGCCGAGGTGTTCGAGTCTCTGCACGTAGTGTTGGAACGTCACCCGTCCTACTTCGATTTCGGGCTCATCGAGCGTCTCTGCGAGCCCGAGCGGCAGATCATCTTCCGCGTGCCGTGGATCGACGACAGCGGCCAGGTGCACGTCAACCGCGGTTTCCGTGTGCAGTACAACAGCGTGCTCGGCCCCTACAAGGGTGGGCTGCGCTTCCACCCGAGCGTCAACCTCGGCATCGTGAAGTTCCTCGGCTTCGAGCAGATCTTCAAGAACGCGCTCACGGGCCTGCCCATCGGCGGCGGCAAGGGCGGCTCGGACTTCGACCCCAAGGGTCGTTCCGAGCAGGAGATCATGCGCTTCTGTCAGTCGTTCATGACCGAGCTGCACCGCCACATCGGTGAGTACACCGACGTTCCCGCAGGTGACATCGGCGTCGGTGGACGCGAGATCGGCTATCTGTTCGGCCAGTACAAGCGTCTGACGAACTCCTACGAGTCCGGTGTCCTCACAGGCAAGGGCCTCACCTGGGGCGGGTCGCAGGTCCGCAAGGAAGCCACCGGCTACGGCGTCGCGTACTTCGTCGCCGAGATGGCCAAGCGCGCGGCTACACCCTCGAAGGTGCAACCGCTGCCGTGTCCGGCTCGGGCAACGTCGCGATCTACGCGATCGAGAAGATCCACCAGCTCGGCGGCAAGGTCGTTGCCTGCTCGGACTCGTCGGGCTACATCTACGACAAGAACGGCATCGACTTCGCCCTCCTCAAGGAGATCAAGGAAGTCCGTCGCGGCCGCATCTGCGAATACGTGGATGAGCGCGCGGACGCCGAGTTCTTCCCCGATGGCAACATCTGGACCGTTCCGTGCGACGTCGCGCTGCCCTGCGCCACCCAGAACGAGCTCGATGAAGAAGCCGCCAAGACCCTGGTCAAGAACGGTGTCAAGGTCGTCGCCGAGGGTGCGAACATGCCGACCACCCCGGGCGGTATTTCCGTGTTCCGCGAGGCGGGCGTCCGCTTCGCTCCCGGCAAGGCAGCCAACGCCGGTGGCGTCGCCACCTCCGCGCTGGAGATGCAGCAGAATGCATCACGCGATTCGTGGCACTTCGACTACACCGATGAACGCCTCGCGGGCATCATGCGCGACATCCACGGGCGCTGCATCGACACCGCGGCGGAGTACGGCAAGCCGGGCGACTACGTGCACGGCGCAACATCGCCGGCTTCGTGAAGGTTGCCGACGCGATGTTCGCCCTCGGCGTCATCTGACGAAGCTCGCAGAAGCGTTGTAGAAGCTCGCAGCCTGGTGGTCATCCACCAGGGCTGCGAGCTTTCTGTCTGTCCTGCTCACTTCTCGTCGAAGTAGTCGTCCTTCTCGTCGAAGACCTCGTCACTGCGGTGATCATTGCGCGCCTTCCGCGAGGCTTCGCGCATTTCGATCCCTTCGGTGATCAGGTCACCGATCTCGCGGGTCACGTCGCGGACCGCGCCGGCGATGATGCTCGCGATCGCGCCGACATGCGTCGCCGTCGATTCGGTCACCTCCTGGATGACGTCCTTGTTCCGCTCGAATTTTCCAACCATGCCGGATCCCCTCACGCGTTGTCCCGCGCGAGAGTACCCGCCGTCTCGGAGCTTCGCTCGGGACTCGGCGAACGGTCGATGAGCACCGTCGTCTCCGGCTCCGGTGACACCAGGGCCGGCGGAAGGGCGAAGCGGAAGATCTTCCTCCAGACGGAGGAAACCTGCGCGAACAGACCACCGGTGTTGTAGGGCAATCCGTGCTTCTCACAGAGTGCCTGCACGTGCGGGGCCAACTCCGGGTACCGGTGTGCGGGCAGATCGGGGAACAGGTGGTGTTCGATCTGGTGCGACAGGTTGCCCGACATGATGTGGAACAGCGGGGTGCCGCTGATGTTCGCGCTCCCCAGCATCTGACGGACATACCACTCGCCACGCGTCTCGTTCGCGGTTTCGTCCTTCGAGAACGACTGCACGCCCGACGGAAAGTGACCGCAGAAGATGATCGAGAATGTCCACACGTTGCGGACAAGGTTGGCGGTCGCATTACCGACCAGCGTCGGAACGAACATCGGACCACTCAACAACGGGAACGCGACGTAGTCTTTGACCACCTGCCGCCGCACCTTCCGCCACCAGCCCTTTGCCAGCGGGATGACGTCGCGCCAGTTCCGCTCACGCGAGACTATTCGCTCCACCTCCGCGTCGTGGAACATGACACCCCATTCGAACATCAACATCAAAACTGTTGCATATACGGGGTTTCCGAGATAGTAGGGGTGCCACTTCTGCGCGGGGTCCATCCGTAGGATGCCGTACCCGATGTCACGGTCCTTCCCCACGATGTTGGTGTAGGTGTGATGCATGTAGTTGTGGGAGTGCCGCCACTGATCCGACGGGCACACGGTGTCCCACTCGAATGTGCGGGAGTTCAGCGACGGCTCGCGCATCCAATCGTATTGGCCGTGCATGACGTTGTGGCCGATTTCCATGTTGTCGAGGATCTTCGACACGCTGAGCGACGCGACGCCTGCCACCCACGCCGGAGGGAAGAACCCGAGGAACAGCAGGCCGCGACCCGCCACCTCGAATCCACGCTGGGCCTTGATGATCCGATAGATGTATTCACGGTCCTGCGCGCCGAGGGATGCAACGGTGCGTTCCCGCAACGCATCCAACTCGCGGCCGATCTCGTCGACCTGATCGCGGCTCAGGACTATCGGATCCGGCACGACCTGCGTGCGACCACCCGACAGAAACGGCAGGAACGGAATCGACGGAAGAGTCAAACCGAACATGCTGTCCTCCATTTTCTCTGGTTGGAAAGTTCGTTTCGATGTCAGAGTTCGACGGCGACGTTGCCGACGGGTGCACTGACGCAGATCTGGATGCGCGCACCTGGTTCGGAATCGAGGTCACCCGAGCGCACGTCACGTGTGCATCCGGAGGTCCGGATCGCGGTGCAGGTATGGCAGATTCCCATGCGACAGCCGTGTTCCGGTGCGAGTCCGGCATTCTCGGCCTGCTCGAGGACTGTAGCCCCCGTGTTGGAGGCAACGATTCCCGACTCGGTGAACGACACCGAGCCGGACGCGTCGTCGGGGTCGACGACGTACGTGGGCGGCGTGAATTCTTCGGTGTGCAGCAGATCCGAGGATCCGGCTTCGGTGTAGAGGTCGCGGACGCTCTCGACCAGGCCGGAAGGCCCGCACACATAGGCGGGAGTGCTGGCGAACCACGGCGCGACTGCGTCGAGGTGTGCGCGTTCGAACCGTCCGTGCAGGTGTCCACCATCGCCGCGCGTGTGAGCGAGTACAACTTCGATGTTGGGCAGCGATGCCAATGCGTCGAGCTCCGCGCGGCGGGGTACGTGCGCCGACGTGCGCGCGTAGTGCACGAACGTCACTGCGCTCATGTCACTTTCGGAAGCAAGCGACCCCAGCATCGACAGCACCGGGGTGATACCGGAACCGCCGCTGATCATCAGCAGACGCGATGGCCGGGCTTCGGGGAGTACGAAGCTCCCTGCGCCGTCACCGACCTCGACGACGTCGCCCACTCGTGCGTGTTCCGCAAGATGACCCGATACCAGCCCACTGGGCCGTATACCGACGGTGAGCACCACGTCGCGCGATCCCGGCACGATTGCCGGCGAGAACGTGCGCACGTGCCGTACCCCGTCGATCACGACAGCGAGCTGGATGTGCTGGCCCGGCTCGAACCGGCAGGGCCGTGCGGGACGCAGAATCAGCGTCGTCGATCCGTGCACACTTGTATCGATACCGGTGATCCGGGCGCGATTGGCGACCGTCGTGAGCAGCGGGTCAGCGAGTTCGAGGTAGCGGTCCGGGTGATGTGGCGTCGAGAGCGCACCAAGCGCTCCGAAGAGCAGTTTTCTGACTCCGACCCGACGTGGGACACGGCTCGGCGCGGGGCTCACAGTCATGATTTCCAACCTTCCGGTGCGGAGGCGTTCATTCAGTGCACATTCGTACACTGAGTCCAGTGTGACAGGGTCGCACCGAACGCTGTCAACCCTGATGTGACGCCAGTAACACTCCCGCCGGGGGCGGCACGACCTCGGAGCGCCCGGTCTGCCTACACTCGGGGCGTGCCCGTAGCGCCCGCCTCCGAACCAGCCCCCGCCCCCGAACCGACCAGCCGGGCCGAACGCAAAGAACGCACCCGTCAGGCGATCCTCGACGCCGCACTCGAGCTGTCCTCGGATCGCAGTTTCGCGAGCGTGAGCCTGCGTGAGGTCACGCGCGCGGTCGGCATCGTGCCCACGGCGTTCTACCGGCATTTCGCATCGATGGAGGAACTCGGCGTCGCACTCGCCGACGACACGATGCGGTTGCTCCGCTCGGTCCTGCGCGACGCACGTCGCAATCCAGGGCCCTCCAACGCCCAGGCATCGCTGACCGCACTACTCGGACAGGTGCGAGATCATGAAGCCGCCTTCCGATTCCTCGCACGCGAACGTCATGGCGGTCACCCGGAAGTGGCGAGGGCCTTCACTGTCGAACTCCGCCTGCTCACCCGCGAACTCGCAGTCGACCTCGCCCGCATCCCCCAGCTCGCCGCATGGGGGGCCGACGACCTCGAGATGGCCGCCGACCTGCTCGTCACCTCCATGTTCGAAGTGGTGCTGGACCTGCTTGCCGTCGAACCCGGTCGCGCTGCCGAAACCGAGGTCCTCACACGCGGCAAGAAGCAGATGCGCCTGATCATGCTCGGAATGGCCGCGTGGAACCCGCTCCACGACTGACTTCGGGACGTACCTTTGAAAGGTGCCCGAAACAGCATCGTTCGATTCAGCGGGGTTCGACTCGGCGGGGTTCGACTCCGCTGCCGTCACCCTCGGCGATCTGACTTTCGACGTCCGGGTCGCGGGCCCCGCTGACGGACCACCGATCATACTGCTGCACGGCTTTCCCCAGACGTCGCGCTGCTGGAACACAGTGGGCGCGGAGCTTGCGGGCGATGGCATGCGGGTACTGCTACCCGACCAGCGCGGTTACTCCCCCGGCGCCCGACCGCCTGAGGTCGAGGACTACAGGATCCATCATCTGCGTTCGGATGTCCTCGGAATCCTCGATGCATTCGGAGTGGACGACGCACACATCGTCGGCCACGACTGGGGTTCGTCGGTCGCATGGCACGTGGCTGCACACCACCCCGCACGGTGCGATCATTGACCGCGCTGTCGATCCCGCACCTGGCTGCATTCGGTCAGGCGTTGCGCGAGGACGACGACCAGAAAGCCCGCTCCACGTACTTCTCCCTGTTTCGTGAGGCAGGCAAGGCCGAGCACGTCCTACTCGCAGATGACGCGCACCTCCTCCGCACCCTCTACGGCGAAGGAGTCGCTACCGACGCAATCGACGAGTACGTGCGCGTGTTCCGCGAACCGGGCGCGCTCACCGCCGCCCTCGACTGGTATCGGGCAATGACCCCCGCTACCGGAGACCTCCCGCCGGTGGAAGTCCCCACCACCTACATCTGGAGCACCGACGATGCTGCGGTCGGCCGGTTCGCCGCGGAACTCTGCAGCGACTTCGTCGACGCCGACTACACCTTCGAGGTGCTCGACGGCGTGTCGCACTGGGTCCCGGACGAGGCCCCCGGCGCCGTCACGGCCGCCATCCGCGCACAGGTGAGGCAAGGTCGATGAGGAGCTTCCCGTGAAACGCGGCGCGCTGTTGCTGGTCGTGATGGTCGCAGCCACTGTGGCAGCATTCTTCATGGTGTGGGAGACCCCGGAAGACCCGGCACGGCGCGCCCTCGACGACAGCGCGTTCGTGCTCGACGGACGCTCCACGACCTGCACCGCCCTGTTCCGCAAGCCCTGTGATTACGAAACCCAGCTCGAATACAACCGCCGGGGCACGGATCTCGACAAGTTCGTCGATTCGGCCGACCTCGGCCCGTGGGGCAACTCCCTACCCTTCGCGGACGCGGCCGAGCTTGCTCTGCAGGCATGCGTGTACTCGCGCACGGCGGGAAAAACGGTCCTCGAATTCATCGAGCTGGGGCAACGCACCCACCCGGACGCCGGATCCGTCGAGCTCACCCCGTTCTGGAGCAAAGCACGTCAGGAACTGTGTGCCACACCGTGGCAGTGACCATGTGCGCCACACCGCGGCAGTGACCATGTGCCACACCTGCCACCGCACTTACCCGGGCGGTAATCGAGCAGCGTCACCGACTCTGGTTTCATGACCTCATGCCCGAAACCGAGAACGCCGTCCATGTCTTCGACGCCGCAGTCGAGCTCACCGCCATCGATGCGGGCCGCTACACCGGAAACACCCACCCCGCGTACGCAAACATGGTCGGGCCGTTCGGAGGTGTCACGGCTGCAACACTGCTGCGGGCCGTCCAGCTGCATCCCGAGGTCCTCGGAACTCCGCTGTCGCTGACGGTCAATTACGCTGCAGCGATCGCCTACGGCGAATTCGAGGTGGTCGCCCGACCGGTGCGCACCAACCGTTCGAGCCAGCATTGGACGGTCGAACTGACCCAGGACGGGTCTGTCACCACCACCGCCACCGCAGTGTTCGGCAACCGCAAGGACACCTGGGAGTCGACCGAACTTCCGGCACCCACCGCGCCTCCTGCGGACGAAGTGGCTGCCGTCCCGTTTCCCGACTTCGTGGCGTGGGGCAAGAACTACGACATGCGATTCGTGGAGGGCCCGATTCCCGGCGCCGACGCTCCCCGCACCCCGATTCCACCTCGACCCTCTGGGTTCGGGACGAGCCTGCACGCCCCCTCGACTTCACCTCGCTCACAGCCCTGTGCGACGTGTTCTACCCCCGTGCGTTCCTGCGCCGCGGCCACGCACTGCCCGCCGGTACGGTGACGCTGACGATCTACTATCACGCAGACGCTACCGAGATCGAAGCCCAGTCGGATCAACCGATCCTCGCCACCGCTCGCAGTAATCGATTCGGGAAGAACTACTTCGACCAGACTGCGCACCTGTGGGGATCGGGCGACACTCTGCTCGCCACCGCGCATCAACTGGTGTATTTCAAGGCCTGACGCCCATTTCCCTGACAAGACCGTCCCGCACCGTCATGATGGTTCGATCGGACGACGGGGGGACACGTGCGCTGGTCATCGATTTGGTTTCGCTTCGCTGCAACTGCTTCCGTAGCAGCTGCGGCCGCCGCTGTGGGGACAGTGGCACCGGCGTCGGCTCAGCCGGCATACGGCTCCTACGTCGCACTGGGTGATTCGTTCGTCGCGGGCCCGGCATCCCACCGCAGGCTCGAGCCCCGAGTGCGGCAGAGCCGCAGTCAACTACCCGAGCCTCGTCGCGGAGGCACTCGATGTCGTCGACTTCGTCGACGCGTCGTGCGGCGGGGCCGTCTCCGGGGACTTACCGGGCCAACAGATCTCCGCTTTCACACGAACCGCCGTGCCACCGCAATACGACGCACTGCGGCCCGATACCGACCTGGTCACGGTCGGTATCGGAGGAAACGACGTCGGACTCGTGCAGTTGGCGATCTCGTGCATCAATCTCGCCGCCGCTCCTGTCGGGGTCTCCTGCGCGGAGACCGCGACAGAAGAGGCCGATCCGGTCGATGCCGCGATCGATGCGTTCGCTCCGGTGTACGGCACGATCACCGACGAGATCCGGGCACGGTCACCGCACGCGCGCATCCTGTTCGTCGGCTACCCGACGGGAATCCGGGACGGCGGATGTTTTCCGGAGCAACGAATATGGCCGCAGGACGCCACATACCTGCAGTCCAAGATCGACCGGCTCAATGCAGGGATGGAACAGCAGGTACACGCGGCAGGAGCCGCGTTCGTCGATCTTCGTGCATCGACGATCGGACACGACGCATGTGCCGCCCCTGAACAGCGATGGATGGAAGGAATCGTTCCGACATCACCGGGCATCCCTCTCCATCCCAACGCGGCAGGGCATCGCAATGCAGCGGAGCAGGTGGTCGGCGTGCTCTCACCGAACAGCTGAACGTTCCGGCGCTCGCACGGCCAGCAACGCAGACAGGCCCAACGCCAACACGAGGAGCAGACCCACGATGCCGGCCCGGTCTGCACCGAACCACCACGCAAAGAACCCGAACAACGTCGGTGCCAGGAAAGACACCGCGCGCCCCGTCGTGGCATAGAGACCGAACATCTGTCCCTCGCGGCCGATCGGCGTGATGCGCGCCAGGAAGGTACGCGCCGACGACTGCGCGGGGCCGACGAAAAGGCACAACAGAAGTCCGAAGATCCAGAACATCAACGGCCCGGACACCACGAGCAGTACCGCTCCCACCACGATCATCGACACCAATGAGACGACGATGACTGCCTTCGGTCCGACCCTGTCGTCGATACGGCCGGCGGCAAGCGCGCCGAGTGCCGACACCACGTTCGCGGCCACACCGAACAACAACACGTCGGCAGCGCTGATCTCGTAGACGGTCACCGCGAGAACAGCACCGAAGGTGAACACGCCCGCGAGTCCGTCGCGGAACAAGGCGGACGCGCCGAGGTACGCGACGGTGCGGCGGTCCTCGTTCCACAGTTCCTTCAGGTCATGCCACAGCACCCTGTACGACTCGAAGAACCCCACCCGCCGTTCGTCGTCGGCGCGTTGATGTGGCTTCTCGGGCACGTTGAACAACACCGGCAGCGCGAACACCGCGAACCACACCGCCGCGAGCAACGCAACCAGCCGAATGTTGAGGCCGTCGTCGGTGGTGATCGACAGGAACCCGCGGGTGTCGCCGTCA
Organism: Rhodococcus sp. JCM 9791; assembly: GCA_001312645.1. Classification (GTDB taxonomy): domain Bacteria; phylum Actinomycetota; class Actinomycetes; order Mycobacteriales; family Mycobacteriaceae; genus Rhodococcus. The sequence continues at coordinate 21,024 of BBEG01000021.1, read as the reverse complement.
CCTGCGATGAAACCCATGTAGCACAACAACAGCAGCACGATGCCACCGAAATATCCCATGGACCAGCCGAATCCGGAGACCCTGCCGATGTTCTCCTCGGTGGACACCTGACGGAGCATCGCGTTGTACGGAACGTTTGCGAGTTCGAAGATCACCGAGCCGGCACCGAGCAGGACGAGCCCCAGCCACAGGTAGTGATAGTCGTCGCGGACGAAGAACATCCCGGCCATCAGCACGACGGTCGCGAAGGTCAGGACACCCAATGAGCGCTTTCGGCGTCCGTTCGCGTCGTACTTCTGCCCAGATACCGGGGCCAGAACCGCGATGGCGAAACCGGCGATACCGAGCGACCAGCCGAGCCACGTGCTCGCGGACATCGATCCCGGCAGATCGTCCCCGACGGAGTCGGTCAGATACACCGAGAACACGAAGGTGAGGATCACCGCGTTGAATGCTGCCGAGCCCCAGTCCCACAGGCCCCACGCGAAGACCTGACGACGTGTCGCGTCGGCACCGGAGTCGGGCCTCACGTCCGTGTGTGCGTTCATGCCCCGCAGCTTATGAGCGACCGGTCGACGATGCGACTGCGCGCTCCCCCGAAGCTAGTCTTTCGTGTCATGGTCCCGATGATCCGCGCTGCAAGCCTTCGCGGATTCGCGTCGTTGGTCGAAGACCTCGGGGGCGACCCGGATCGGCTACTCGAGCGGTTCGCGCTGTCCCGGGAACTGACCGCCTCCGACGACGAACTGATCCCCATCGATGCACACGACTCGATGCTCGACACTGCAGCCGTCGAACTCCACTGCCCCGACTTCGGTCTGAGACTGGCGGTGATACAGGATCTGAGCATCCTCGGCCCGCTTGCACCGGCGATCCAGGAGTCCTCGACCGTGGCAGAGGCGCTGAAGTGCGCGTCACGGTTCTTGTTCGTGCACAGCCCGGCGCTCGAGGTGGACGTCGAGCCCGACCCGTACGGCCGTCGTGGAGTCGTTGCACTGAGCTACTGCAAGGATCTGCGAGAATCGGCCTACTCGAGACAGGGCATCGAGCTGGGTCTCGGGCTCTTCTTCCGGATCGCGGAGTTGCTCGTCGGCGGACGGATCGGCCTCCGATCGGTCGAGATTCCGCACCGGCCGCTGTCGCCTGTCCGCCGATACACCGATTTCTTCGGCAGCGACGTGAAGTTCGGCCGTCCCGTCGCCGCCATCTGCGTCGACCGACGGGTCCTCGACGAACGCTTCACCGATGCCGACGAGACCGTCCGGCAGGTCGCACTCCGCTTCCTGGCCGACAACTTCACCGACCCCGGTCGCGCAGTGCCCGCGCACGTTCGCAAGATCCTTGCCACGACACTCGCTGCGCAACCCACTCTGTCCGATGTTGCGCGTCTGCTCTCGATGCATCCTCGAACGTTGCAGCGGCGACTCGCCGCGGAAGGCACCACCTTCGACACGGTGCTCGACGACATCCGCCGCGATATCGCACACCGGCTCATCACGACGGACGACATGCGGTTCACCCACGTAGCGAGATCGTCGGCTTTGCCGAGCAGGCCTCACTCAGTCACGCTGTCAGACGCTGGTACGGGATGAGCCCCCGAGAACTCCGCCGCACCACCGGTCTGAGATTGTCGCCTTGAAACAAGTTTTCCTCCCGCACCTCTTGCACCCTGGATCGGAACCACACGGCTCAGGGAGAACATCCATGGCGAAGCAGGCAGGACGAACCGACGAGGCACTCTCGGCCATCGGCGCACGCGTGATACCGGATTTCGAGGGCGTCCATGAGATCTGGCCGCGAGGCGAACGCCTGACAGCCGTTCGGCATGCGGCGGAGATCTACAAGGAACGTTTCACGTCGCAGGGCCTGGTCCACGCGATCAAATCGGTGGACATCGCTGCCGCACCGTACCCGGTCAAGTACGCCTTCCACGACGCAGTGTCGGTACCGACACTGCCGCTGATCTCGATGATCAACCGGATGCTCGTCGTCCAGTACGACGACTGGAATGGCACTCCCCGCACGTTGGTGTTCGAGCCGACCGTGCCGGACGGATCGGCCGAGGCTCCGTTCTACCGAAACCTGCGCGCCCTCATCAACAGGATCCCCGGTGGTCATCTCGCGGAGAAGTTCGTCCTGAGCTACTACAACGAACCCGGCGACGTGCTTGTGAAGCTCGGGCTGAGGCCGGGCGACATCGACTTCTGCACGTTCGACCACCTGCACGTGCAGGACCCCCGGATGATCCTGGGCTCCACCGAGGTGATCGAAGGCGAGACCGAACCACGCCGACCGTTGTTCGGCGATGCGAAGATGCTGGTCCACAGCCGCGAGCTCGCCACCCTGCAGTCGCTGCATCCCATGCAGTGGGCGTGGTATGTCGAGGGAGGGCTCGGTGGGGTTGACCCCGCGATGGTGGTGACATTCGACGGCGACATCGAGCTCGGCAGGGGCATCACCCTCCTGTGGACGCCCGGCCACACCGACGGCAACCACTCGCTGGTGGTCAACACTCCGGACGGAGTGTGGGTCTCCTCGGAAAACGGTATCTCCCTGGACAACTGGCAACCAGAGCTCTCGCGGATTCCGGTGTGCGCAAATACCACGAGCAATTCGGCCGCGAAATCTGCCCCAATGCCAATACCCTGGAGGATTCTCTCGATCAGTACGATTCGATGATCAAGGAGAAGATCTTGGCCGACCCATGCACAGCGGACCCACGCTGGCTCCAGATCCTGCCGTCGAGTGAACTCGCTCCACGGAAACGGCAATGGCCTGTCGTACCGACCTACGCCCACGGCGGTATCGAATACGGCGAGATCAAGGCCGGTCGGAGATGAACCCCACAGCGCCGGCGCGGTCGTCACGGGCGCCGGTCGCGGCCTCGGCAAGCAGATAGCCGCCCTCCTCGTCGAACGCGGGTACCGCGTTCTCGTCACCGACGTGGACGCCGCGGCAGCACAGGCAACGGCCGACGAACTCGGAGGCGGTGCCACCTCGCTGGCGGTCGACGTCCGTGATTCCGCCCAGGTGGAAGCCGCCCGGGACACGATCATCGAGCGTGCGGGGCGCCTCGATCTGTGGGTGAACAACGCCGGAGTGCTGCTCACCGGACCGGCTTGGGAACAGGACGCGGCGTCCCGGCGGATGATGATCGAGGTCAACGCGCTCGGCACGATCAACGGGACTGTTGCAGCAATCGACGCCATGCGCGACAACGGCGGCGGTCACGTCCTCAATATCGTGTCGCTCGCCGGCCTGACCGCGGTGCCCGGCGAGGCGGTCTATGCGGCGTCCAAACACGCGGCGATCGGCTTCAGCCTGAGCACGGTGGCCGACCTCCGGCTCGCGGGGATCACCGACATCGACATCTCCTGTATCTGTCCGGACGGGATCTGGACACCGATGCTTCACGACAAACTCGACGATCCGGCTCAGCGCTGTCGTTCTCCGGCAAGCTGCTCCGGCCCGACGAAGTCGTCGGTGCCGTCCGGACCGTGATCGACAGGCCTCGGTTGGTCACCACGATCCCTCGCCGGCGCGGTCTCGTGGTCCGCGTGGGAGATCTGTTTCCTCGGTTCGGCCTGAAGGCCGTACCGCTCATGGTCGCGCAGGGCCGCCGCGTCCAGAAGAAGCTGAAAGCCACTGGCGGACCACTCGATCCCTAGGGCGACCGAGTCCGGATCAGCCGAGTGCGACGTGCACAGCGGACGCGAGGAGCGCGGAGACCGACTGGCGCATGACCGCCACCGCTTCGTCCACCGACAGAGCGTACTCGTCGCGGAGCACCGACCAGGACGCCCACGTGGACGCGATCCCGAGCGCCTGCACCATCTGAGTGCGACGGGTGCGAGTCAACCCCAGGAGCTCGCGCCCGAACAGGATCTCGACCTCGTCGGTCACGCGCTTGATATGCATCAGCCGATTCGCGCGGAGCTGGGGTGAGACGGATTCGCGAAGCGTCGCAGCGCGTGCCTGTTGCGCAACGAGTTCGAGCAGTCGCGCCCGCTGAGCACAGAACCGCTCGATCCGGTCAGGAAGGGACAGCTCCGGCGACACCGGCTCGAATTGCTCGTCCTGGCGACTGAGCACTTCGGCGCCCGTCGCGGCGAACAACGTTTCGAGGTCGTTGAAGTTGGCCCACAACGCACGCAGCGAAACCCCCGCCGCGTCGGCGATCTGAGCGCCTGTCGGTTTCAGTTCACCGCTCTCGATGAGCCGGATGTGTGCCTCGATCACCGACCGGCGAGTGCGCTCGGCCCGCGCCGTCCGACCGTCGGAGCCGTTCGTCCCCACGCTTCCTCGTTTCTTTCGTAGCACTGCCCGCTCCACAGTCTGCCAGCGACGCCGCAGACGATCGGGCACTTCGAGCCCGGCTGCACCGGCCCCGCACAGAACTTTCACTCGGACGGTATGAATTTACACCGTCGGTGTTGTAACCTTTCGCCGAACGTGATGTCGATCTCAACTTCAACTCCGATTCGGTACAATTACGCCGAATCACCGACACGAAGGTGCATTCTCAGTGCAGCTACTGACTCCTTCCCGCGCCGACGGTGCTGAAACTTCACGTCTCGAACTGACCGGCATCGGCGTCCGATTCGGCGGCATCGTCGCACTCGACGACGTCTGCCTCCGGGTCCCCGCCGGAGCGGTCGTCGGGATCATGGGACCCAACGGCGCGGGGAAAACCACTCTGTTCAACGTCATCTGCGGATTCATCCGCCCGTGCAGCGGCTCCATGTCGTTCGACGGAGGACCGTTCGCCCCGGTCCCTCACCGCCTCTCGACCCGGGGTGTCGCCCGAACGCTGCAGGGACTCGGCCTGTTCAGCGGACTGACCGTCCTCGAGAACGTCGCTGCGGGCGCCTCTGCACGACACCGCGCACCCTTCGCCGCAGGCCTGCTCGGACTACCACCGGCAGCCCGCAGGAACCGGCAGGCCGTCGCCGACGCCTCGGCCCTGCTCGACGAATTCGGCATCGGCAGTTACGCCCACACCCACCCCTCGGCGCTGCCCTACCCGGTCGCGAAGAAAGTCGCGCTGGCGCGTGCCTCATCTCCGACCCCACCCTTGTACTGCTCGACGAACCTGCCGGCGGACTCGACCAGGCCGACATCGACGACTTGCGCGAACTCATCGGCGCGCTTCCGCGCCGGGCGGGCGGCACCGTCTCGGTGATGCTGGTCGAGCACAACGTCGACCTGATCATGTCGGTGTGCGACCACATCGTCGTTCTCGATTTCGGACGCGTGATCTCGCAGGGCTCACCCGATGAGATCAAAGCCGACCCTGTCGTTGCTCAGGCCTACCTCGGCGACCGGGAGGCCTCGTGAGCGCGCCGTTGCTCCGGGTCGAAAGCCTCACTGCGGGTTACGGCGCGGCACCGGTGCTGCAGGACGTCGCGTTCGTGGTACCGGCCGGCACGATCGCGGCAGTGGTCGGCCCGAACGGCGCCGGCAAGACAACCCTGCTGCGTGCACTGTCCGGGTCCCTACCGTCGATCCAGGGCACCATCAGCGTCTCCGGCACCTCGCTCCGCGGGGTGCCCACCGAGAAACTGGTGCACCACGGCGTCGCCCACGTCCCCGAGGGGCGCGGCGTGATAGGCGAACTCACCGTCGACGAGAATCTCAGGCTCGGCGGCTGTGGCGAAAGGATCGCGCCGACGCCAAGCGTGCCGTCGCGGAAATGTACGAGATGTTCGAGCCGCTCGCCAGGCGCCGCGACAGCTCGGGGCACCAGTCTCCGGCGGGGAACGGCAAATGCTCGCGATCGGACGCGCCTGGTGGCGCGACCGACGTTGCTGCTGCTCGACGAACCCTCACTGGGACTGGCCCCGCGCATCGTCGACCTGATCATGACGACGTTACGCGACCTGCGCGACCGCACCGGGCTCACGGTCGTGCTCGTCGAGCAGAACGCACACAGTGCGCTCCCCATCTCCGATCAGGCGATCGTGCTGTCGCTGGGGCGCGTCGCCATCGCCACATCCGCCGCCGAACTCGCACACGATCCCGAGTTCCGCACCACCTACCTGGGATTCTGAGGAGCCACCATGGACAGATTCCTGTTCCTCACCGTCGATGGTCTCGCCCGCGGAGCCGTCTTCGCCGCGTTCGCGCTCGCACTCGTCCTCATCTGGCGCGGCACCCGGGTGATCAACTTCGCGCAGGGTGCAATGGCCGCAGCCACCACTTACATCGCCTATTCGGTCACCTCTGCGACGGGGTCGTACTGGTACGGCCTCATCGCCGCCATCGCCGGCGGATTCGTTCTCGGAGCGCTCGTCGAACGGGTGCTCATGCGCCGCCTCGACCCCAACCGCCCCTTGGCCGCCGTCATCGTCGCGCTGGGTTTGGTGATGGTGCTGCACGCACTGCTCGGCATGCTCTACGGCAACGACTTCCGTCCGATGCAGCTGCCCTTCAGTCGCGATCCGTTCCGTTTCGGCGATGTGGCACTGCTCTCTCCCTACGACCTGTTCGTGTTCGTCACGGTCGGCATCGTGGTCCTCGCGCTGGCGTACCTGTTCACGCGGACCGATACCGGACTGAAGATGCGCGCATCCGCGTTCTCACCGGATGTGTCACGGCTGCTGGGTGTGAAGGTCTCGGCGATGCTCACCCTCGGTTGGGCTCTCGCCGGCGCCGTCGGAGCTCTGGCAGCGCTGCTCGTGGTACCGACAGAGCTCGGGCTCAACCCGCACGCGGTCGACCTCGTGTTCATCTTCGCGTTCACAGCGGCGGTGATCGGTGGCCTCGACAGTCCGGTCGGCGCAGTCATCGGCGGCCTGGCAACCGGCCTGCTGCTCGGCTACGTCAGCGGATACCTCAGTGGGAGCATCGCGCCGATAGCGGTCCTCGTGGTGTTGCTCGGCGTCCTCCTGGTCCGGCCACAAGGCATCTTCTCCGGCACAGCGACAAGGCAGGTCTGACATATGAAGTCGACACAACTCGCCGCATCCGTGACCCGTACGGTGTGGATCGTCGCAACGACCGCGGTGGTGATCGTCGCGATCTTCACCCTGCCACCGTTCCGGAACTACCAACTGGCCACTATCGCCGCATACGTGTGTGCCACAGCTGGATTGACCGTACTCATCGGACGCAACGGCCAGCTCTCGCTCGGACACGGAGCACTGATGGCCTGCGGCGCCTACACATTCGCACTCACTGCCAACAGCATGGGCGACGCGGGAGTCACCGGCATCGCGGTAATGCTCGTCCCCTTGGCCACTGCAGTTGTGCTCACATCGGTCGTGGGAATGATCGTCGGTGCAGCAGCAGCGCGGTTGCACGGCCCGTACCTCGCGGGTCTCACCCTCGCTCTCGTCGTGGCGATCCCGTCGATCACCACCACGTTCTCGGGACTTCTCGGTGGGGACCAGGGGCTCTGGGCGTACGTCGAAGGTCCCCCGAGCGGGATCTCCGCGCTGTTCACCGTCGAGCAATGGCACGCCACCGTCGCCGTGCTCGCTGCCGCCGTGACCGTCCTCGCACTCTCCAACCTGATCTCCGGTGAATCAGGGCGACGCATGCAGGCCGTGCGTGACGACGAGATCGCCGCCCGACTCTCCGGAATCGACGTCACCCGCACCAAGATCACCACTTTCGTGGCAAGTTCCGGGGCGGCGGGACTCGGCGGCGGCGTTCTGGCGATGGTGACGCAGAGCGCGTCGCCCGGCGCATTCGGTGTGACGTTCTCCCTGTTCCTGCTCATGGGTGTGGTCGTCGGCGGTCTCGGCTCTCTCCTCGGCGCAGTGTGGGGTGCGGTCCTTCTGGTCGTGTTGCCCGCACTCGTCGCGGCACTGACCGACTCTCTGCACATGTCCCCGGCGCTCGCCGAGCGCCTCGACGGCAACCTCGCGATCGCACTGTTCGGCGTTGCCGTGATCGCCGTCGTTCTCGTAGCTCCTTCAGGCCTTCAGGGTCTGTTCTCTCGCGCTGTGCACGCCGTGTCACTACGCGGGCGCTCCCCGCGCCACCGATCGGGTGCGGTTCCCGCGCCCGTTCCCGTCTCCACCACACCGAAAGCAGAGGCACACCGATGATCAGATCCCGGCGACACCTGATCCCGCTCGTCGCACTCGCGGCGACCGTGACCCTCACCGCAGCCGGATGCGGCAGCGGTACCAGCGCGACAGGCAGTTCCTCCGGCGAGGGTGACACCACCGGCATCACCGACACCTCCGTCCTCATCGGCACCCACATGCCGATGACCGGGCCCGCCGCCGCCGGCTATTCGAAGATCCCCGCCGCGACCCAGGCATACTTCGACCACGTCAACGAGCAGGGCGGTGTGCACGGCCGCACCATCGAATACACAGTGCTCGACGACGGCTACAACCCGGCGAACACCCAGCAGGTGGTGCGCGAGCTCGTCCTGCAGGACGGAGTGTTCGCGATCCTGGGCGGGCTGGGCACACCCACGCACTCGGGTGTTCTCGATTTCCTCAACACCAACGGCGTGCCCGACCTGTTCGTCGCATCGGGGTCGCGAACCTGGAATCAACCCGACAAATACCCACTGACCTTCGGATACAACGCCGACTACACGGTCGAAGCGAAGGTCATGACCGACTACGTCCAGAAGAACCTGCCCGGGAAGAAGATCTGCACCTTCGGTCAGGACGACGACTTCGGAGCCGACTACCTCGAGGGGGTCGAGCAGATCGTCGGCGCCGAGAACGTCGTCGAACGCCAGACCTACTCCACGAGCAACACCAACGTCGCACCTCAGATCGGCGCCCTTCAGGCCGCGGGCTGCGAGGTGGTCATGCTTTCCACGATCCCCGGATTCACCGCACTGGCGATCGGCACCGCCGGCCGTCTGGGGTTCGCTCCGCAGTGGACCACCGCGTCGGTCGGCGGCGACCTCGTCACGTTGTCCAACACCCTCGGTGAGGCTGCTCCTCTCGCGGAAGGTCTGCTGAGCACCAACTATCTGCCCTCGCATTTCAGTGAAGACGACGAGTGGACGACCCAGTTCCGGGAGATCCACGACAAGTACAACGGCGGGGCCGAGTTCGACGGCAACATCGTCTACGGAATGTCGATGGCGTACCTGTTCGTGCAGGCACTCGAAGCGGCCGGCGAGAATCCGACCCGTGAGTCGATCGTCGCCGCGATCACCGACAACGGCTTCGAGGGCCCCAACCTCGTTCCGTTCCGATTCTCGGCCGATGACCACTCGGGCGCCGGCGGCGCGCGCATCAACCAGGTCCGAGGCGGAATCCAGGAGTACTTCGGACCGTCCTACACCACCACGGACGCACCCGGCGATCCCGTGGTCGAGTATTCGACGGAATAAGTGTCGCCCGGATCAGGTCTCCGGGCGCAGGGTCGGTCGTCGTGGGGGGACGACCGACCCATCTCGTTCGGCCGGAATTCGCGGCCGATTTCTGCTCTCAGGTACGAGAAGTCCGGTCGAACACCGTTCGCCGACATGTGCATTCCGATACTCTGCAGCCTGGAAGCGAATTCTCGACGATCGGAATTCACATGGCCAAGCTTGTCAACACATTGTCCGAGGACGAATTCGTTCTCGTTCAAGAAACGAAGAAATCGCAGATTGCCGAACTCACCGAGGACGACCTGATCGACCTGCACACCCGGACCCGTCGGGCGCGCAACAAGTACGTCAAACTCTACCGCCGAAGCGGCGCCGACAAGGTCGGGAAGAAGAAGTCCCGCGCAGCCGGCCGGGCGGCGAACTTACGCAATGCGGGTAAGGCCGAAGTGTTCGAGGATGCACTTGCCCGAGTCAGTCGCCGATTGGCTGCGGTGGCACGACAGTCCGCCCAGGAACTCAAGGACGAGCGCTTGGAGCTCGCCCGGAACGATCCCCCCATGTCGTCGGACGGCGTAGGAGGCAAGGGCAAAGGAAGGTGAAGTCGGAGGGGAAGACGCGCATCGATTCGACCCGCGATTCATCCGGTCGCAAGAAATACGAGGCATCGACGATCGCCGCGGGTGCGCGCCGTCAAGCGAAGAAGGACAAGAAGAACGCGTGACCGGCTGCGGGGTCGGCCGCTCGGACGACGAACGCCCACGCCCCGCTAGGCTGACACCGTGACTCTGCCGAACCCCCACCCGATGCCCGTGCCGTTGTCACCGGAGCCTCCTCCGGTATCGGCGAGGCCCTGGCCACCGAGCTCGCGGCCCGCGGGCATTCGCTGATCCTCGTCGCCAGACGAGGCGACGTCATGGAGGAGCTCGCGACCGAGCTGAGGACCGCACACGGTGTCGAAGTCGACGTTCGCGCGTGCGACCTGTCGGATCGCGATTCCCGCACCGGTCTCGTCGACGAGTTGTCGACGCGGCGGATCAGTATTCTGTGCAACAACGCAGGAATCGCCACATTCGGTGCAGTGGTCGATCTGGATCCGTCCTACGAGCGGGCGCAGGTCGAGCTCAATGCTGTTGCCGTGCACGATCTGACACTGGCGGTTCTTCCCGGGATGGTGGAGCGCAGGTCCGGGGCCATCCTCATGGTCGGGTCCGCTGCAGGAAACATGGCGATCCCCAACAATGCGACGTACGCGGCGACGAAGGCGTTCGTCAACACCTTCTCCGAATCTCTCCGCGGAGAACTCAAGGGAAGCGGTGTGAACATCACGTTGCTCGCACCGGGGCCCGTGCGCACCGAGGAACCTGATCCGTCAGAGGCATCGATCGTCGACCGGCTCGTTCCCGACTTCCTGTGGATCTCGAGTGAACACACCGCAAAGGTGTCGCTGGATGCGCTCGCACACAACCGGATGCGCATCGTTCCGGGCCTGATCTCGAAGGCGATGTCGGCGGCGGGCCAGTTCTCCCCGCGGTCGATCTCCGCGCCGATCGCGGGGGCGTTCTACAAGAAGCTCGGAGCTGACTCCTCCCCCATTCTCTTCACGACCGGCGACCGGTGCGGCCACGCATCGGTCGCCGGTATTGTCGTATTACGGTGATCCCTATCACCCGACTGCCGCACAATCCACAGACGGGCACACCCGCTTCCACCTGCAGCGTTGCTGTCAAGCCCGGCTCGGTCGGCGTGCGTGCCGACAATTCCCACAACTAACCAACTGTGTTAACAAAGTACCTACGGAAACTTTTCACAAACACAGGAGAATAATCTTGTCGCCGAAGATCGCAATTCTGGGAGCAGGACCGAGTGGGCTCGCGCAGTTGCGCGCCTTCGAGGCAGCACGGAAAGCCGGTCTCGACGACATCCCCGACGTCGTCTGCTTCGAGAAGCAGTCGGACTGGGGCGGAATGTGGAACTACACGTGGCGTACCGGCCTCGATGCACACGGCGAGCCCGTTCACGCGAGCATGTACCGGTACCTGTGGTCCAACGGCCCCAAGGAATGCCTCGAGTTCGCCGACTACTCCTTCGAGGAACACTTCGGGCGCCCCATCCCCTCGTACCCACCGCGCGCAGTCCTCCTCGACTACATCATGGGTCGGGTCGAGAAGAGTGACGTGCGCAAGTACGTCCGGTTCAACACGGCCGTCCGGTGGGTCGAATACTCCGAGCAGACCGAAAAGTTCACCGTCACCGTGATGGATCACGACAAGGGCGAACTCGAATCCGACGAATTCGACTACGTCGTCGTCGCCACCGGGCACTTCTCCACTCCGAACGTGCCGGAGTTCGAGGGCCTCGACCGTTTCCCCGGACGCGTCCTGCACGCCCACGATTTCCGCGACGCCGCCGAATTCGCCGGCAAGCGACTGCTTCTCGTCGGCAGCAGCTACTCGGCCGAGGACATCGGAACGCAATGTTACAAGTACGGCGCGAAGGAAGTCACTTTCAGCTACCGTTCCGGGCCGATGGGACACGACTGGCCCGAGGCGTTCTCCGAGGTGCCGCTGCTCACTCACGTCGACGGCACCACCGCGCATTTCAAGGACGGCAGCACCCGCGAGGTCGACGCCATCGTGCTCTGCACCGGCTACCAGCATCACTTCCCGTTCCTGGCCGACGATCTGCGGCTGCGCACCAACAACCGGCTGTACCCACGAAACATCTACAAGGCATATTCTTCCAGGACAACCCGCGCCTGATGTACCTCGGGATGCAAGACCAGTACTTCACGTTCAACATGTTCGATGCGCAGGCCTGGTACGCACGCGACGTAATGCTGGACCGGATATCGTTGCCCGACTTCGACGCACGCAACGCAGACATCGACTCGTGGCGGACTCGCGAAGAGGCCCTGAGCAATCCGACCGAGGACATCGACTTCCAGGCCGCGTACATCCGCGACCTCGTCGACCGGACGGACTACCCCGAGTTCCACGTCGAGAGCCAGGGCGAGGTGTTCAAGCAGTGGAAGAAGGACAAGAAGCACGACATCATCGGCTACCGCAACCGTAGCTACACGTCGACCCTCACCGGCACCCTTGCACCACCGCTCCCTGCACCGTGGATGGAAATCCTGGACGACTCCCGGGAATCGTTCCTGTGCAACGATTTCCAGGAGGAGCCGAAGGAGGATTCCGGCAAGAAGGTCGTCGCTGCACGACCCGACCGAGCACGGGCCTCGAGCAAACCTCGCTCCGCCGCTCCCCGCGTCGCGGCGACGATCTAGGAGCTACCTGCGGCGCCGGCGGCCGGTCCCGAAGATGCTCCGCGAGATCTCACGACCGGCGGCCGACGCTGCCGAACGAAGGAATCCCTTCACTGCACTGTTGCCGAGCACCTGCTCCGCGAGGGACGGCCCGTCATCGGCCGGCGCGGCCGGTGCCGGCTCGCCGTAGCGCTCCGGCAGCGGAGGTACATCGAATTCCGGATCGTTGTTCGGTGCACCCGACACCGTGGCGGTGAGCTTTTCGTATGCCGACTCCCGGTCGATGGTACGGCCGTATTTCCCGTACATCGGGCTCGCCTGCGCTGCCGCACGCATCGCGTTCTCGCCGACCGTGTCCATCAGCGACCTCGGCGGGCGCATCCGCGTCCACGCGACCGGCGTCGGGGCCCCCATTTCGGACAGCACCGTCACGATGGCCTCACCGGTCCCCAACGTCGTGAGGGCTTCCTCGAGGTCGTAGAACTCGGTCGTCGGATAGGTGCGAACCGTTTTCGCCAGGGCCTTCTGGTCGTCCGGAGTGAATGCTCGTAGCGCATGCTGCACGCGCGCTCCGAGTTGCGAGAGCACCGCGTTCGGAATGTCGGTCGGCAGCTGGGTGCAGAAGATCACGCCGACGCCCTTCGACCTGATCAGCTTCACCGTCTGCTCCACCTGCTGCAGGAACGCCTTGGAGGCGTCCGCGAACAGGAGGTGGGCCTCGTCGAAGAGAAACACCAGCTTCGGTTTGTCGAGATCGCCGACTTCCGGCAGCGCCTGGAACAGGTCGGCCAGCAGCCACATCAGGAATGTAGAGAACAACTGCGGGCGCATCGCCTGATCACCGAGCTCGATCAGATTGAGCATCCCCTGCCCGCTGATGACGTCGAGCAGGTCTTCGGTTTCGAGTTCGGGCTCCCCGAAGAACGTGTCACCGCCCGCGGCTTCCAGGTTGACGATCGCACGCAGGATCACACCCGCCGTAGCCTTGGACACCCCACCGATCCCCTGGAGTTCTGTCTTCCCCTCGTCGCTCGTCAGGTGTGCGATGGTCTGACGCAGGTCCTTCAGGTCGAGCAGTGCGAGACCATTCTTGTCGGCCCAGTGGAAGATCAGCCCCATCGTGGATTCCTGGGTCGCGTTCAGTTCGAGCACCTTGCTCAGCAGAATCGGGCCGAACGCGGTGACGGTCGCACGAACAGGTATCCCCACTCCCTCGGTGCCGAGCGAATAGAACCGCACGGGAAATCCGGTCGGATTCCAGTCGTCGTCGCCCGTATCCACCGCACGGGCTGCCAGCGCATCGGCAGTTTCCCCTGCCGCCGACAGTCCCGACAGGTCACCTTTCACGTCGGCAACGACGACAGGCACTCCCGCGGACGAGAGCTGTTCCGCGATCAGCTGCAGCGTCTTGGTCTTGCCCGTGCCGGTGGCTCCGGCGACCAGCCCGTGACGGTTCAGGGTCGCCAGAGGTATCCGCACATGGGCTGCAGGATCGACCGTGCCGTCGTGCACGACAGCGCCCAGCTCCAGCGCCTCCCCTGCGACGTCATAACCGTCGGCAATCGTCGTGCTCGGTCGCGAAGTTTCGGCCATTCGATCTCCCCTATCGACGTCTGACAGACCTCGGCGTACCCACCGACGACCTTAACCGTTCAAGGGTCTCGCTACTCTGTGAGTCGTGCAGGACAAACTCGTATGGATCGATTGTGAGATGACCGGGCTGCGGATCGGCAGCGACAAGCTGATCGAGATTGCTGCGCTTGTCACCGATAGCGACCTCAACGTGCTGGGCGACGGAGTGGACATCGTCATCCACGCCGCCGACGACGCGCTCGCCGCCATGCCGGACGTGGTGCAGCAGATGCACGCGAAGTCCGGACTCACGGAGGAGGTGCGCCGCTCGACCGTCAGCCTCGCCGAGGCGGAGAAGCTGGTGCTCGACTACATCCGCGAGCACGTCGCCGAGCCGGGCACCGCGCCCCTGGCCGGCAACTCGATCGGAACCGATCGCACCTTCATCGCCCGGGACATGCCCGAGCTGGACGGCTTCCTCCACTACCGGATGGTGGATGTCAGCTCGATCAAGGAGTTGACGCGCCGCTGGTTCCCGCGGATCTACTTCGGTCAGCCGGAGAAGGGCCTCTCGCATCGCGCGCTTGCCGACATCAAGGAGTCGATCCGCGAATTGCGCTATTACCGGCGCACCGTGTTCGTTCCCGAACCCGGGCCTCGTCCGCCGACATCGCAGCAACCGTGAAGGACCTCGGACCCGCCTGAACAGGCGATTCGTCGTTTCCACCAAAGTCACGCTAGTATCTGTACCGCAAGCGCACGCGGTCGAAGACCGTACGCGAATGCGATGGTGAGTGTAGTTCAGTTGGTAGAGCACCAGGTTGTGATCCTGCTGTCGCGGGTTCGAGTCCCGTCACTCACCCCGAAGAAAGGCCCCGACCGGAATCCGGTCGGGGCCTTTCTCGTGTGTGGTCCTACTCGGTCGTCAATCCGTCGTTACTACTGCGCGAGAAGTTGTGCCACGAACGGCGTGGTGTCGGGCATAGACCGTTCGATGGCCGTGAAGTGCCCGGCCATGTAGACCCGATAGTCCACATCGGTTCCCGACGCGTCATGTCTGCCGCCAGTTTCGCCGACAACGGGATCGGCACCATCACATCGTGCACGCCGTGGCCGAGGAAGATCGGACGGTCGTAGCCGCTGGTGGGGACGGCCAGATAATCAGCGAGGACCGCGGGCAACTCACCTTCGGACATCGGACGTGCCGGCAGTTCCCCGATGTTCACACCCTGAGCGACGGCATCGAGGTCGTCGTAGCAGAGCACTTCCGCCTGGTCGAGGATCTCCCGCCCGGCCGGAGTGAAGTAGCTGTCGATGTCGACGTCGGGATAGGCATCGCGCACTCCGGAGAACAGGTATCCGCTGAACGACACGAGCCCCCACAGTCCCGGATCCGGAATCCGGGAACGCCGAGGGTGAATGCCGACTCCAGATTGGCCGGTGCCCCGGTCGCGACGGTGCCCCGGAAGTCCAGTTCCGGTGCCCGGGAAGTCGCGATGTCGGCGGTGTGCAGAGCCGCGTGGCCGCCCTGCGAATGTCCGATCACCACCCAGCGATCGGACAGGGACGGATCGGCTGCACGACCGGCACGGACGCTGTCCACGACGCTGTTCGCAGCGCTCCGACCGTCGAGGTACCGGTGCAGCCCCTCCGAACCGAGCCCCGGATAGTCTGCCGCCACCACCGCGTAGCCCTGGTCGAGCCAGTGCCCGAGATACATCTTCTCGACGTCGGATCGTGGGGTGCGGGTCGTCAGCGAACAGTCGTCGCCGACCCCGGTCGTCCCGTGCGCCCACGCGACGACGGGCCAGCCACCGTCAGGTGCGTCGCCGTCCGGCACGAACAACGCGCCGGTGGCGACCGTGGCTCACCGGAACGCCACTGGGTGCGGTATTCGATCTTCTCGGCGACGGCAACGCCGGGGAGCGAGAGTTCGAGGGGAAGTGGTTCGACCGATACGAGTGCGCCGGAGTCCGGTCCCGCGGACGCACCCGGAGCGGGCGCAGCGGTCGCGATCTGCGACCCGATCAGCTGTGGAGCAACGAGGCCCAGCGCCGCAACAGCGCTGAGCCACGTTCGAATGCGGGTCACCGGCTACGCATCCGCGTTACCGGCCTTCCAGGTTTCCCACGGGATGTTCCAGTCACCGAGCCCATCGGTGCCGGACAGGACTCCCCCGACGGTGTTGCTCACGACGACGATGTCGCCGCGCTTGGTGTTGTCGAAGATCCATTTGGCGTTCGCGGGGCTCAGGTTCAGGCATCCGTGGCTGGTGTTGCGGTAGCCCTGGTCGCCGAGCGACCACGGAGCCGAGTGGAAGAAGATTCCGCTGTAGGACATGCGGGTCGCCCAGTCCACCGGGGTGCGGTAGCCTGAGGGGAGTCCGCGGCCACCCCGTACGTGGACGAATCCATGATCATGTGGTCGAACCGGTCTCCGATCGTGTAGACGCCGTTGGGTGTGGGCGTGTCGTCCTTACCCATGGACGTCGGCATCGTGATCACGTCGGCACCGTTGCGGTTCACGACCACCTGTTTGGTGTTGTCGTCCACCCTGATGATCACCGAGTCGCCGATCGTGAACGAGGTGTTGACATCGGATTGGCCGAACAGGCCGTCTCCCAGATCCTTACCGTAGGCCTTCACATCGACCGAGACGGTGGTGCCGGGTGCCAGTACTGCTCTGGTCGCCAGCGCACCTCGCGGTTGTTGACCCAGTAGAACGCGCCCTCCACCGGGGGGTTCGTCGTGATCGTGATCGCTTCCTCGGCGGCGAGACGATTCGGGATGTCCTCGTCGAACTGCACGGCAACCGGCTGGCCGATACCGACGACCGAACCTTCACCGGGCATCACGTACGGCTGGGTGAGATTGGACGGAGACGACGTCGTGAACGACAAGGTGGAGGTGGTGGCACCACCGAGCCCGTAGCGACGGCTTCGAGGACGTACTGCCGGTTGTACCCGAGCGGCTCGGTGTTGACCCAGGTCGCGTCGTCCTCGATCGCACCGGAGACCGACCCACCCTCGGAGTTGAGCAGGGTCACCGATTCGAGCTTGCCGTTGACCACCGAGACCGTCACCGGGTCGATCGGGGAGAAGCCGACGCCGCCGTCCTCCACGCTGGCCGACACCGTCGGTTTGATCAGCGCCGCGAGCGGGTTCGAGTCGATCGGCACCTCGTCTGCCCCGCCGCCCGAACCGGGCGAGCAGGCAGTGACGAAGGCCATAAGCCCGACGATCACCAGCCCAGCACTGACCCGGTCCGCCGCCGACGCGGACTCGTCACTTGTTCCTGTTGCACTGCCACTCTCCGCTCCCGCCTCCCCACAGGCACCAAAACTGCAGGTAACACATGTGAAAGCAATCTTGCCAGCCCATGTTTCGAGCAGGCCTTTCGACGCCCCCCGACGTCGATAACGTTCGAATACCGAATCGTCTCTGCGCAGCCGTCCGTTACACGGCCGACAACCCCGAATGGACTCTGACCAGGCGATTTGGCGCGATCTTCGAAGGTGTGTAATCTTCTCTTCGTCGCCGAGACAACGGACCGGAGACAGAAACACCAAGCGCCATTAGCTCAATTGGCAGAGCAGCTGACTCTTAATCAGCGGGTTCGGGGTTCGAGTCCCTGATGGCGCACCAAGACAGAAGCCCCCGGTCCATCTGGATCGGGGGCTTCTCCCGTTAGTAGCCAAAATCCGTCGACGCCCGTGGCCATTGCCCAGGCAAGAACGACGTGACGCTTGGGCTCAGACTCGCCCGATTCATACGAGCCGACCGATCGCCTCGAGATGTCGATTGCCTCCGCCATCTCGGTCTGGCTGAGGCCGGCCACCTTGCGTGCCTTGGTGAGCCGATCGCCCATATCGAACGTGGGAACAACTCCGTGCATATTCGTCGCGGTAGTCATGCGTGCAAGTTTACGCAAAGGTACGCGACTCGCCAATAGGTAACTTTGCGCAGCTTGTGGGTGCTGTTGCTCACACCCGTGTAATTGCAGGCTTGCGCTTCTCTGCCCAATTGTGCAGACTTGCGGCCATGTCGTCCTCTGAACTTTTGAGCACCAGCGAGGCAGCGCGTCTCCTGGGCGTGACAGTGGCGACGGTCAACCGCTGGGCCCAGACCGGGGCGCTCGCCCCGGAGCACAAGCTGCCCGGCACTACCGGCGCCCGACTGTTCTCCCGCCCCGACGTCGAGGCGTTCGCTGACTCCCGAAAGAAGGTCCGCGCATGACCGAACCTGTCTTCTCCGAACCCGAGTACCTGATCCCGTCGTCCGCGATCCGTGAGTTGCTCGCTGCGTCCGACGAGATCATCTCCGAGCCGTACCAGCGGCTCGGCAACGGCGAGAAGCCGGTGGTCGAGGAGTTCGAGAGCGCATACCGCCGCGCATACGCAGCTCTCGACGCTGGCCTGCACGGCGCCATGGTCGACGCGATCAAGCGCTACTGGGTCGACCGCGGCGCCGAGGCCGAGGAAGCGGTCAACATTGCAGCGGAGTTCCCGCTGTGAAGGCAACGATCCGCGACGTCCTGCCGGTCGTCGCACTCATCGCGATCTTCATCCTCGTCGGCACCCTCGAAACCCACTTCGGTACCGCGTTCCAATGATCGACCACGGTGATCGCTACAAGCGCCAGGTGTGCGACGTATGCGAGCGCCCGTTCAACCCGAAGCGGCTGGTCCCGATCGACTCGATCTGTCGGGACTGCCGCTACGACATGGCTCACCCCAACGAGCCGATTCCTTTCACCACCACTGAGTGAAGCCCGGTAGCGTGCACGAGGGCCATTCCGGTATCCGAGGCACTGCCCACCGATCAGGCGAAATCCCCACCACCCCATCCATTCTCACTCGATGACTGCCAATGAGTAAGTAACAGGCAGGCGCCACTCACCAATGGCGTGTCACCCGTCGCAGGGGATCTCTTCTCATGCCTATCGGTGATGGCATTCGAGTACCGAGGCCGCGTCGCTTACCTAGACGGACGGCCCGACGACGCTCTACCTCGCAGTGCGAGGGGACCTCGGTACATATCCCGGCCCGACGTCGAGTAATCCCCGACGTGGACATGTGACGGCTCCATACCGGCGGCTCCATACCGCAGAACACGTGTTCCTCCGTTCTTGCTTTTCACAGCAAGGACGGGGGACGCAACCCACCACCCAGCTTCCACCCGCAGATGGGTGAAACAGACACCCACGAGCCCCACAGGGGCACGAACAGAGAGAGGAGAACCACAGTGAGACAAGAGATCACGCTCTACAGCGGCAACGTGAAGACCATCCGACTGATCGAGAAGCACTTCGCCGATACGAGCTTCACCGTCACCACGCGCCAGGGCACGCCGGACAGCGCGGACTTCGTGGTCACGACCGGTGGACTGCAGCGACCCGTCGAGGTGTTCGCAGCCCAGCTCGGCGCGACACCCGCAGTACTCCCCGAAGCCCTGCTCTACCTCACCGGGCAGGCACACCACCGCGGCGGGCTCACCCTCGTCGGATCCGATCGAAAGGCACAGACCAATGACTGAGTGGCAGAAAGATTTGAGCGCCGTCGGATTCGAGATGGCCGACCTCGTGCAGCGCGTCCGCACCATGGTGCTCGCGACCGGATCGCTGTGCGACCGCGTGCCCGAGGAGCTGTCGCCCGCTGTCGCACAAGCCCGATTCAGCATCGACGCCGCGGTCGCCCTGATCGAGGGCGCAGCGGAGCGACTGCTGCAGATGGACGACGAGCACCAGGCGGCCGTACTCGTCGAGGCCGGCCCCCGCTTCTCCCGGCCCGGTGGCACGCCCGACCCGTGCGATCGGTGGGACGACCAGTGACCGCGCCCGCTGTCGACGAGATCATCACCCGATGCGCCAACCACCCCGAGCGGTACGAGTACAGCGCGCTGCCCGGCAAGCGGTGGATCGAGCGACGACTCATCGCGATGCAGCTCTGCGCTGGCTGCCCCCTGCTCGGCGCACCCTGTGCCCAGCGAGCCCTACAGCAGGAGGGATGGGCCATGGCCGAGATGGTCTGGTCCGGTGTCCCCATTCCCCCGCCCTCGCACATCGCCGACCGGCGTCGTGCCTACGCCCTACTGAGGGAGATAGCCGGCCATGAGTGAGCGCAAGGACTACCCCGCGCGGTCAAGCAGCGTGTCCTCGCACGGTACGACCGGTGCTGTGCCCTGTGTGGCAGCGACGACCGACCCGAGGTAGACCACATCGTGCCCTGGTCACTGACCCAGGACGACAGCGAGGACAACCTCCAGGTGCTGTGCTTCACCTGCAACCGGCGCAAGGGCGCACGCACCGAGGCAGAGCGAGGCACCCACTTCAGCCCGAGGTGGTTCCCCAACGGCCCGGTGTCAGCATGAAGCACATCATCGTGGCACCAACGGTCTCTGCCGCCGAGGAGCTCGCGCGCGACATCGCGCTCAGTCGTCGCGACGTGATAGCTGTGACGCCACGCACTGGCACCCGCCCACTGCGCGGCCTGTCCTGCCCACTGACCGTGCACGTCATGGCAGCCTGCCCACCATCCGTGGGCTCGACGAGTCGCTCTGCATCATCGCTGTGTCAGGGCAGCCAGTGCACATGTGCCGGCACTCCTGGTGACGCTGCACCAACCCATGCATGACCATGCAAGAAATTACATGGCTTGCATGGGTTGACAGCCAGCGCCGGGCTATGATCCAGGGGCCGGTCTTTGCGATCGAAACCCCTCGACACCAGCGCCCTCCCGGGGCTTGCACCCCCAGGGCCCAGCAGGTCCGCGGGGCCACCCCTCGAGACGGCGGGCGCGGATCCCGTGCAGGATCTTGCATGGCCATCTGTCCGATCTGCATGATTAGCGGTGCAGGATCCTGCACCGGGAAGGAGACCCCGATGGACCACCTACCC
>BBEG01000020.1 GCA_001312645.1 Rhodococcus sp. JCM 9791 | reverse complement strand
GACCAGCCAGGGCGCGGCCGAGCAGGGAGATGTGTCCGCCGCCGGGGTGGATGCCGCGGGCGGAGAAGCCGCTGTCGAGGACTGTGTCCGGTGTGACCACCATGATGTCGGCGGCCATTGCGAGGTTGAGTCCGGCGCCGACGGCTCCGCCGGTCACGATGGCGATGGTCGGTACGGGCAGTGATCCGACACGCACGAATGCGCCGTAGACGGCCGATGTGCGTTGCACCGCCTCGGGAGATGCCGGATCGGCGGACGAGGATGCAAGGTCGCGGGTGTCGGCACCGCTGCAGAAATAGCTGCCATTGGCATCGACCACGACGGCGCCGATCGCCGGGTCTGCTTCGACTCGGTCGCAGAAGGCGGCGATGTCGGCGGCCATCGCCAGGGTGATCGCATTCTTACGGCGAGGGTTGTTCAGGGTGATGCGCGCGACGCCGTCCGCGAAAGTGGTGAGGATCGGTGGCTCCGTGGCGCTTTCGCTTGCGGCGGCGGGAGAAGTCGAAGTCATGCGGCGACGTTAGCAGATCTGGAGACTATTTTGGATCCAATATTGGTTGACAAAATTCGGTCGGTTGTTGTGCACTGGCCCACACCACAAGTCGCCGCACTGCCGGCGGGAAGGAGCACCTGTGTTCAGCTTGACGGGACATATCGCACTTGTCAGCGGAGGCGGCCAGAGTGTCGGTGAAGGAATCGCGAAAGTTCTTGCACGGCAGGGCGCAGCGGTGATCGTCAACGACCTGTTCGCAGAACGTGCCGAAAAGGTCGCGGCCGCGATCGTCGAGGAGGGGAACGTGGCCGTGGCCTCGGCCTTCGATGTCACCGACTTCGATTCCACACTCGAACACGTGCGAGCCGCGGAAAAGGAACTCGGCGGGCACGTCGACATCGTGGTCAACAATGCCGGCGTCGCAGAAGGCCGTGTCATCAAACCATTCCGGGAACTCTCTCCCGAGGAGTGGCGGGCCCCCATCGATCTCAACATCTTCGGCGCGATGAACTGCATCAAGGTCGCCCTCGACGGGATGTGCGATGCGGGCTGGGGACGAGTCGTCCAGATTTCGTCGGGCTCCGCCCGGACCGGCCAGAACATCAACCAGACGATGTACGCAACGGGCAAGAGCGGCATCGAGGGCTTCATCCGTCACCTGGCAGCCGAAACCGGCCGGTACGGCGTCACCGCGAACATCGTGGCGCTCGGACACCAGAAGAACCTCGAGGACAAGATGAGCCCCGAGATGATCGAGCAGATTCTGCAGACCATCCCGATCGGCCGCCTGGGCGACCCGCTCGAGGTCGGCGCATTCTGTGCCTACCTGGCGTCGAACGAGGCCGGTGGCGTCACGGGGCAGACGATGGACTTCAACGGCGGGTCCCAGACGCGATGACGGCACCAGGATCGCATCCGCAGACCACGATGTCGCTCAGCGCACTGCGCGTGACCGAACTCGATCGCGCGGTCGAATTCTATGTTCGAGGATGCGGTTTCGTACACGACAAGAACCTCACCACCTCCACGTTCCGGGCAGTGATCGTCCGGGCCGGTGTCGCCGGACTCGAACTCGTACTGCCGACCAACGGCGACGCTGACGCCGCGACAGATCACGGCAACATGCTCGTCAAGGTCGTCGTCAACACCACCGACATCCGGGAGCAGATGGCCAGGGCCTGTGCGCACGGAGGCGTGGAGGTGACCCCGGCGACGACGCTCGACGGCTACGACATGACGATCGGAACGGTGCGCGACCCCGATGGTTACCTGGTGGAATTCGTGCAGCGCAACTGAGTCGCGTAACTGAGCCGGAAGGCTCCGACTCCAGGTACTGCGACGGCGGTGGTGGTGGGCATGCCCACCACCACCACCGCCGTCATCGGAAGGGCCGACGCTGATTACCCGGTCAGTGGCGCGCGAGGTCCGTTGCCACACACCGTTGCCAGATCTCGCCTGCGACCACGCGCAGCGGAGCAACCATCTTCTGGAGCTCCAACGCACCGATCGGCGCGCAGACCGAGAGCCCTGCCAGGTTGCCGTACATGTGTCGGGAGGTCCGATCGAGACCCCGACGCAAGCAATGCCGGGGAACGCTTCACCGCGGTCGAAGGCAGCGCCGTGGTCGCGAATCTGTGCCATCTCCTTGTCGAATCTGACAGCCCCGGAACGGGTGACGGCCAGGTCTTCGGATGCGCCGGCGGTGTCGCGTGGTGACGGGGGCTGTGCAGGTGCCGCATAGGCCATGATGACCTTGCCGACCGCCGTCAGGTGGGCTGGTACTCGTTGGCCGACGGCAGTCGGTGTCGAACCCGATGTGCGCCCGTTCACCTTGGCGAGATAGACGGTGTCGTCGCGGTCGACGACCCCGAGCTGGATGGTGTACCCGGTCCGCTGCGCGAATCCCTGCATCACAGGGCGCGCGTGATGCAGGAGCCGATTCTGGTTGAGTGCGGCCTGCCCCATTTCGTACGCTTTCACACCCAGCTCGTAGGTCTGTTCGGGCGATCGGGCGAGCCACCCGGCATTGGCGAGCTGTTCGAGCAGGCGGTGCGCCGACGACCTCGGAAGCCTGTTCGCGCCGTGACCTTGGCCAGGGTCATCGGGCCCGTGCTCAAGGCCTCCAGAACCAGCGACATCCGGTCCACGACGGAAACTGGCAGCCCATCGGTGCGTGATGTACTCAACTCATCCTCCTGACACCCACGGTGGGTGTGATATGCCTCACAGTACCTGTGGTGCGTGCAGCGCATCAATCGTGTGATGACCGTGCCAGCTGTCGGGGCCTTCGTCGAAACTGGCCTCCCGTTGTGCGGGAGACCGACGTCACAGGGCCTTTTCGGCTTGCCAAGCTGATCATCACGCGGCGGGTGAGTTGTCGCGATCAGTCGATCAGGAGGCATCGTGAGTTCTACCGACACCGACGATCAGGTTCGCGTCATCGACACCGGCACACCGCCGGAACGCTACGCCCGCGGTTGGCATTGCCTCGGACTGATACGCGATTTCGCCGACGGAAAGCCGCACCAGGTCGATGCATTCGGTACCGCTCTCGTCGTGTTCGCAGGGGAGGACGGGCGAATCAACGTTCTCGACGCATACTGCCGGCACATGGGCGGAAATCTGGCGCAGGGGACAGTCAAGGGCAACGCCATAGCGTGCCCGTTCCATGACTGGCGTTGGCGCGGTGACGGAAAATGTGCCGCGATTCCCTATGCACGCCGGGTGCCGCCGATTGCCAGGACCCGGGCGTGGCAGGTGGCGGAAGTGAGCGGCCAGCTCTTCGTCTGGCACGACCCTCAGGGCGGCAAGCCGCCCGCGGAACTCGCGATTCCCGAGATCCCCACCTACGGCGATTCCGGCTGGACCGACTGGGTGTGGAACTCTGTCGACGTCACCGGATCGAATTGTCGTGAGATCGTGGACAACGTCGTCGACATGGCGCACTTCTTCTACGTGCATTACGGAATGCCGACCTACTTCCGCAATGTCTTCGAGGGCCACACCGCGACGCAGGTGATGAGGTCGCGGCCACGAGCCGACGCCGTCGGCGTGAGTACGTCCACGAACTACAGCGTGGAAAGTCGTTCGGACGCGTCGTATTACGGACCGTCATACATGATCGACAAGCTGTGGAGCGGTGGCAGCGACCCCGACGCAGCGCCGAACATCTACCTGATCAACTGCCACTACCCGATCACGCCGACGTCGTTCCGGCTCCAATACGGCGTGATCGTGGAGAAGCCGGAGGGAGCCCCCGGAGAGCAGGCCGACCAGATTGCTCGGGCCGTCGCCGACGGCGTCGCGATCGGGTTCGAACAGGACGTGGAGATCTGGAAGAACAAATCCCGGATCGACAACCCGCTGCTCTGCGAAGAAGACGGCCCCGTATACCAGCTTCGTCGCTGGTACGAGCAGTTCTACGTGGACGTCGAAGACATCCGGCCGGAGATGATCAACCGGTTCGAGTACGAGCTCGACACCGAGCGGGCACTGACGAGCTGGCAGGCGGAAGTGGACGAGAACCTCGCTGCCGGACGCAGCGCCTTCGCGTAGCACTGACCACTGCTCACGAGTCGTTCGCCGAGCAATACGGACCGCGACCCGACGCGCGGCGCGACCCCCATTCGACCTTTCCCAGGAGAATTCCATGAGTTACGAAGTGCTCGACCGAATTGTTGCGATCGCCGACGACCTCCGAGCGGGATCCGAGGAATCCGACTCGCTCGGCCGACTGACCGACGACATGGCCAAGAACCTCCGCAATACCGGCATCATCCGATTGCTGCAGCGTAAGAAGTACGACGGCTACGAGGCGCACCCCCGCGAGTTCGCCGAAACCATCATGAAGACCGCGAGCATCTACGGATCCGCGGGATGGGTCGGCGGAATCGTCGGCGTGCATCCATGGCAGCTGGCGTTCGCGGACCCCAAGGTGCAGGACGAGGTGCTCGGCTCGGACACCGATACCTGGCAGGCATCGCCGTACATGCCGGGCGGTGTCGCCGTTCCCGTCGACGGCGGATACCGGATGTCGGGAAGGTGGCAGTTCTCGTCCGGAACCGATCATTGCGACTGGATCTTCCTCGGAGCGATGGTCGGAGGCGAGGACGGCAGGCCGCTCATGCCGCCCGTCGGGCTCCACGTGATCCTCCCGCGTGCCGACTACGAGATCATCGAGGACTCGTGGGACGTCGTCGGTCTGCGTGTACGGGGAGCAAGGACATCGTCGTCAAGGATGCCTTCATCCCGGACTACCGGGTGATGAAAGGCCAGGATGTAATCGACGGCACCGCGGCGAAAGTTTACGGCGTCACGGAGACCCTCTACCGGATGCGTGGTCGACGATGTTCCCGCTCGGCATCACTTCCGCGACCATCGGCATCTGCGAAGGTGTGCTTGCCGCCGGCATCGAGTACCAGCGCAGCAGGGTCGGCGCTGCAGGCACCGCCATCAAGGACGACCCGTATGTGCTGCACGCACTTGGTGAAGCGGCATCGGAAATCGATGCGGCCCGCCAGCAGCTGCTCGCCAACGTCGACCGCATCTGGGACCTCGTCGACGCAGGCAAGGAGGTCGACTTCGAAACCCGCGCCACATCGCGACGCAATCAGGTGCGCTCCGCATGGCGGGCAGTGCGTGCCGCGGACGACATCTTCGACCGATCCGGCGGCAACGCCCTTCGCGTCGACAACCCGCTGCAGCGGTTCTGGCGCGACGCACACGCCGGCCTGCACCACGCGATCCACGTGAGCAGCACGCCGTATCACGCGTCCGCCATGGCCTCGCTCGGGTAGATGTCCCGAACGGTCCTCTGCACGTGATGATCTGACGCTTTCCGGCTGCTTCGAAAGGAACACTGTGACTGAGATCAAGAGCCTCGGATACGTTCGAGTCCAGGCGACGGACATGACGCGCTGGCGTGAGCTCGGATTCGAGGTGCTCGGGTTCGCCCCCGGCTCCGGGCCGGAGGACGACGCACTGCACTTCCGCATGGACGAGCGCCTGGCCCGTATCACCGTCGAGCCCGGCGACACCGACCGTGTCACCGCGGTCGGCTGGGAGGTCCGCGACGGTACTGCGTTGCGAGCACTTGCCGATCGCCTCGATTCTGCGGGATGCGACTACGCACCCATGCCGTTCGAGATGTGCGAGCGGCGCAGAGTCGAGGGCGGGCTCACGATGACGGACCCCGGCGGCACGCCGCTCGAGTTCTTCTTCGGCCCCGCACTCGACCACAGCCCCGTCGTCACGCGCTACGGACAGAAGTTCGTGACCGGGGCACAAGGACTCGGACATGTGGTCATGCCGACCAGCGCATTCGACGAGTCGTTCCGCTTCTACACCGAAGTACTGGAGTTTCTCCCGCGCGGTGCATTCAGGCTGCCGACGCCCCCCGATGTGGATCCCTTGCGAATCCGATTCCTCGGCGTCAACCAGCGTCATCACAGCCTTGCGATCATGCCGAGCCCCGAGGATCGTGGTCCCGGGTTGATCCACGTCATGGTGGAGGTCGACTCCCTCGACGCAGTGGGCAGGGCACTCGACCAGGTTCAGGCGCGGGACTTTCCGGTGTCCTCGACACTGGGCCGGCACACCAACGACAAGATGGTCTCGTTCTACGTCGGAGTCCCGGGCGGCTGGGACATCGAATACGGCACCGAGGGAAAGCTCGTCGACGAGACGTACTACACGGCGGAAGAGATCACCGCGGACAGCTATTGGGGCCACGAATGGTTGTGGGCCAAGCAGATGAAGGACGCAACAGCATGACTCCGCCGACAGATTCAGGGCCGACCGATTCGGGACCGGGGGCCCGCCCCGACAAGGATGTGAACACCGTGGACACGCACACACGTGATGTCGATGCGGTCGTGATCGGTGCCGGCATCTCCGGTCTGTACGCGGTGTACAAGCTTCGCGCACGCGGAATGAGTGTGCACGGCTTCGAATCTGCGGCAGGAGTCGGTGGTACGTGGTTCCACAACCGCTACCCGGGTGCGCGCTGTGACGTCGAGAGCATCGACTACTCGTACTCGTTCGACGAAGACCTTCAGCAGGAGTGGACGTGGTCGGAGCGGTTCGCGACCCAAGAGGAAATCCTGGCGTACCTCGAGCATGTGGCAGATCGGCACGACCTGCGCAGCGCCTTCGAATTCCTCACCCGCGTCGTCTCCACCGTGTACGACGAGGATTCCGGACTCTGGACGGTCACGACGGACACCGGGAGATCGGTGACCGCGAGGTTCTGCATCATGGCCACCGGCGTGTTGTCGGCGACGAATCGCCCCGACATCCCGGGCGTGATTCGTTCACCGGCGAGTCGTATCACACAGGCGAATGGCCGCACGATCCCGTCGACTTCGCAGGCAAGCGCGTCGGCGTCATCGGAACGGGATCGTCGGGTATCCAGTCGATTCCGGTGATTGCACAGGAAGCCGAGCAGGTCGTCGTCTTCCAGCGCAGCCCCAACTATTCGATCCCCGCGGGGAATCGCCCGCTGAGCGACGAGCAGATCGCCGAGGTGAAGGCGACGTACCCGGAGCGGCGACGTCTCGCGCGACTGAGCGGTGGCGGCACCCCGTTCACCCCGTACCGAAGGGGGCGATGGAGGTCGACGAGGCGGAGCGCCGCCGGGTGTACGACGAATGGTGGCAGCGCGGTGGCTACCTGTTCGCCAAGGCTTTTCCGGACCAGACCGCAAGCATCGAGGCGAACGACAGCGCACGCGAGTACGTCGAATCGAAGATCCGCGACATGGTGAACGATCCAAAGATCGCGGACCAGCTGATTCCCACCGACCACCCCATCGGGACGAAGCGGATCGTCACGGACGACGGCTATTTCGAGGCGTTCAACCGGGACAACGTGGCGCTGGTGAACCTTCGCAGGACACCGATCGCGGAGATCACCGCAGACGGTGTCCGTACCAGCGACAGTCACTACCCGCTCGACATGCTCATCTTCGCCACCGGCTTCGACGCGATGACCGGCGCCTTGTCGCGGATCGACATCCGTGGGCGCAATGGCCGAACCCTGCGCGAGGAGTGGGCCGCGGGACCACGCACATACCTGGGACTAGCGTCCCACGGTTTTCCGAACATGTTCTTCATGGTCGGTGCGGGCAGCCCGAGCGTGCTGGCGAACATGGTGCTGATGGCGGAACAGCAGGTGGACTGGATCTCCGACTGTCTCGATCACCTCGACGAACACAACGCCCGCTCGATCGAGGCCGGCGAACAGGCCGTCGACGAGTGGGGTGCCGAATGCAACGAGAAGGCAGCGGGCACCTTGTTCCCGTCCGCCAACTCCTGGTACATGGGCGCAAACATCCCCGGCAAACCACGGGTCTTCATGCCGTACATCGGGGGCTTCGCGAACTACGGCAACATCTGTGCAGAGGTCGCCGCAGCCGGCTACAAGGGGTTCGACATAGTGGGGGTCGAGGGTGCCTGAGATGACCGCCTCACCTTCGGTGGTCGGATCCCGAGTCGCCGACGACCGTGAATCACAACTGCACGCAGCGATCGACATCTGCGATCCTGCGCCGCTGCTCATGTCTCTGGTGCACGTCACAGGCGACACCGGATTGCTCGACGAGTTCGGGTCGCGCCTGACGATCGGCGAACCCGGCAACCACTACCGAACCGGTACCCGGCCGACCACCCCTCCGGGGCAGTACCCGGACGACGTGGTCGCCGATATCCGGGCACGTGCGCACGAACTGCTCACTCCAGAAATGGACGATCGACTCGGGGTTCCCGATCCGGAGTTGTTCGGCCGCATGGCGCACGTGGCGACGTCCGAGCGCGTCGACGGGGAATTCGTGCCGATCCTGCGCGAACAGGCAGGATTCGTGATCAGCGAACGCCGGGTGCCCGTCACCGCGACACCGCCCGCCGACTTCTCCGTCATCATCATCGGTGCGGGGATCGTCGGGATCAACGCCGCGATCAAGCTGCAGGACGCAGGGTTCCGCTACAAGGTATTCGAGACGCGCCACGAGATCGGCGGAACATGGTCCCGCAACACCTATCCGGGTGCCGCGGTCGATACACCGAGTCATTACTACTCGTACTCCTTCGAGCTGAATCCAGGTTGGTCGAAGTACTACCCGTCGGGTACGGAGTATCAGAAGTACTTGAAGGGAGTCGTCGACACCTACGGGATCGCGGAGAACATTTCGTTGAGCACCCGGGTGCTGTCCGCACACTGGATCGACGACGAACACGTGTGGGAGGTGACCGTCGAATCCACCGACGGGACTCGAGAGGTGCACCGTGCGAGCGCGGTGGTGACCGCCCTCGGCATGCTCAACTCACCGAATATTCCGGATGTCGAGGGAATGGACTCGTTCGCCGGTACCGTCGTCCACACCGCGGAGTGGAACGAAGACCTCGATCTGACCGGCAAACGGGTCGTCGTGCTCGGTACCGGTTGCACCTCCGTCCAGGTGGTGGCCAGCATCGTCGATCGGGTGAAGTCGCTCGACGTCGTGGTCCGGTCGCCGCACTGGATCGTTCCGGAGAAGAGCGTCGTGAACGATGTTCCCGAGGGCGAGAAGTGGGCGCTCGCTCATATCCCGCGGTATCACGAGTGGTTCCGGTTGCGGTCGTACTGGTTCGCGTCCGACAATCTGTACGCTATGCCGCGGATCGATCCTGAATGGGCACGGACGCACTTCTCGGCGTCGCCTGCCAACGAGATGGTGCTCGAGACAGCGCTGAACCATCTCCGGTCGAGCTTCGCCGACCGACCGGATCTCGTGGAGAAGCTGACACCGGATTTCAGGCCGTACAGCAAACGAATCGTCAAGGACCCCGGATTCTTCCGCGCCCTCACCCGTGAGCACGTGGCCCTGCACCGGGCCTCCTTTCAGCGGGTGACACCCGACGGTGTTGTCACCACCGAGGGCGAGTTCATACCCGCCGACGTCATCATCCTGGCAACAGGTTTTGCGCTCGAGTTCACCACGTCGATCGATATTGCAGGACGGGACGGACGCACGCTCGCCGGCCAGTGGAACGACGGCAACGACCCCCGTGCCTATCTGGGTATCCAGGTGTCCGGCTTTCCGAATCTCTTCGTCACTGCCGGACCGAACTCGGCGCCGAACCACGGTGCAGGACACAATATTCTGAGCGAAGAGCACGTCCACTACATCATCGAATGCCTGCAGTACCTCGTGGAGAACGGGCACGACGCACTGGATGTGCGGCAGGACGTGCTCGACGAATACAATCGCAAGGTCGACGAAGCCCTGGACAAGACGGTATGGGTACATCCCGGCGCCGAGATCAACGGTTACTACCGGAACAGCGAAGGACGTGCTGTCGTGCCGTGCCCCTGGCGTCTGGTCGACTACTGGACACTGCTGCGGGAGCCGAATCCGAAGGACTTCGACTTCATCGACCCGGCCACACCGAGTGACGAGAGAAACGGAGATGCCTCGAAATGACGATGCAGCCTCTGACGTGCGAGGAATGTGGGATCGGCGTCCTCGTCGAGAAGTTCAGCCCCGCACACACGTCGATCCAATGGGAATCGGACACGTCGTGGTGTCCGTTGATGCCGGAGGAGTTGTCGCTCGGTGACCATCGTCGAGAATGCGCCGCACTGCGCAGCACCATCGACCGTGCGGTGGCGTCTCACGAACTGGGCGAGACCTGTATCGAGTTGCCTGCCGGCCCGGATCTGCCGCGCTGCACTGACGAATAGTGCTGCCGGACGGTGGAATTCAGCGTTGTGAAAGGGTACTGTGGGCGTTTATGTGATAACGGGGTCCGCGTCGGGTATGGGTCGCGCTGTGACGGAGCAACTCCGGGAAGCCGGGCACACCGTCATCGGCGTCGATATCGAGGACGCCGACGTCGTCGCCGATCTGTCGACAGTTCAGGGTAGAACACAGGCGGTACGAGCGGTTCTCGAGTCGGCGGGCGGTCGGCTGGACGGTGCTGTGCTCGCGGCCGGCCTCGGTCCCACCCCTGGCCCGGATCGTCCGCGGCTGATTGCCGAAGTCAACTATTTCGGCGTCGTCGATCTCCTGGAAGGGTGGCGAGATGCGCTCGCAGCAGCGGGTGATGCGAAGGTCGTCGTATTCTCCAGCAACTCGACCACGACAACGCCGGCTGTGCCTCGTCGCACGATCAACGCATTCCTCGCTGGCGACGCGGACCGGGCTGTGAAGTCGGTTCGTCTGTTCGGGAAGGTTGCTCCGTCGATCATCTACGCGGGCTCGAAGATCGCGGTCAGCAGGTGGGTACGTCGCACTGCTGTTCGGCCGGAATGGGCGGGTTCCGACATCCGGCTCAACGCTCTCGCACCGGGGGCGATCATGACCCCGCTGCTCGAGAAGCAACTGGCCACTCCCTCCGAGGCGAAGGCCGTCCGCTCGTTCCCGGTTCCCGTCGGAGGTTTCGGTGACGCAGAAAAACTCGGTGCGTGGGTGGTGTTCATGCTGTCGGACAACGCGGACTTCCTCTGCGGAAGTGTGATTTTCGTCGACGGCGGTTCCGATGCGTACTTCCGCGCCGGTGACTGGCCGCGCTCCGTCCCGGTCCGCCGGATCGTGCCCTATCTCTATCGGTTCATGAAGTTCGGTCGTTGACCAAGATATGTCGATCGAGACGGTAGGCGCATCCTCCGGTTCCTTCGAATGCCGTTCGGCATGAAGAACCCGGAGGATGCGTGCTGTCCGTGACCGCTATGCGCTGTCGGATGGTTCGAGGACGAAGATCGGAATCGTGCGTCCTGCCTTCTGCTGGTACTCGTCGTAAGGAGGGAAGGCTGCGGCAGCGCGCGCCCACCACAGGCGGCGTTCTTCTCCTGTCGCCTCGCGCGCCACGTAGGTTCCGACACGGTCCCTGTCGCGGAGCTCGACGCGGGGGTTCGCAGCGAGATTGAAGTACCACGCCGGGTGGGTCGGTAGGCCTCCCTGGGATGCGACGACGGCGTACACGCCGTCATGCTCGACACGCATCAACGGAGTCTTCCTCAGCTTGCCGGACTTCCTCCCGACCGACGTCAGGATGACGACGGGTTTTCCTTGGAATTCGTTCGCCTCAGCGCCGTTGCTCGCCTCGTATGCTGCTACGTGGCCGTTGATCCAGTCGCTCGGACTCGGCTCGTACACACCTGTGATGGACACGGATTTCCTCCCGGTACGACGGTATTCGTTCCTGGACGGTAGGCGGCAGGAATA
This sequence comes from Rhodococcus sp. JCM 9791, assembly GCA_001312645.1. Taxonomy (GTDB): domain Bacteria; phylum Actinomycetota; class Actinomycetes; order Mycobacteriales; family Mycobacteriaceae; genus Rhodococcus. The sequence goes on along the minus strand of BBEG01000020.1, from coordinate 21,830 downwards.
GCAGTCGGGCCAATGCATCCCGTTCACCGGGTGCTTCGTTCATCGGAATTGCGGAAGAACGAGTTCGATTCGTCCGGTCAGGCTCGACGAGATCCGGCGCACAGTAGCGCTCCTGCGAGAACCACAGCGACAGTGAGAAATGCCGATACGTACAGGACGAGACCATTCCAGCCGTGCATGGCGAAGAACAGTCCACCGAGTCCGCCCAGGACCGAGCTACCGAGGTAGTACGCAAGAAGGTAGAGGCCGATGCGCCGGATCGGTTTCGTACGGGCCGTGCACTTACCCAGCCGCTTGCGATCGAGTGCGCTGCGAAGAACCCGACGGTGCAGAGTGCGACGCCGATGAGTACGGAAACCAGTGAGTCGGAGACGGTGACCGGGAGTCCCGCGCCCATGATGAAGATCGATACCAGCAGAACTCGGCCGCGACCGAAACGGTCGCCGCATCGTCCGGCGAGAACGGAAGACGCTGTGCCTCCCAGGTACAGCAAGAAGACCAGCGCGACAAGGGAAGGTGGCAGGGAGAAGGGCGCGGACAGCAACCGGTAGCCGAGAAAGTTGTAGATCGTGATGAAGGAACCCATCAACAGGAACCCGACGGCGAACAGGGCGAGAAGTGTGCGGTCGCGGAGATGCATTCGCAACTGGCGAAGCTGCAGGCGAAACGCGATGCGATGCGGCGTGAAGTTGACGGAGGGCGGAATCTTCCAGGCGAACACCGCGGCAAAGACGGCGGCCACGACTGTAACGGCCTGAAAAGCCCAGGTCCAGGTGGTGATGTCCAGGGAGAGTGTGGGCATGAGTCGGCCGGTGAGTCCACCGAACGAGGTCCCCGCTACGTACACGCCCATTGCTCTGCCCACCGAGCGCCCATCGATCTCCTCGGCCAGATACGCCATCGCCACAGCAGGTACTCCGGCGCACAGCACCCCCTGCAGGGCTCTGCCGGCAAGTAGTACCTCGAACGACGGACTCCACGGCAGTAGCAGTCCCACGATGGTGGCCGCGACGGCGGAGACGATCATGACGCGAACGCGACCGAAACGCTCCGACAAGGCACTCGCCGGCACGATCGCCAGTGCCAGCAACGCGGTGGTAGCAGACACGGTCAGTGCGGAAACTGCCGGAGACACCGAATACTCCGCGGACAGTACGGGTAGCAAACCTTGCGTGTAGTACAAGGTCATGAACGTCGCCATCCCGGCGGCGAAGAGCGCTGCTGTGGCCTCCCGGTAACCTCGGCTGCCGGCGGGGTGGCCGTATTCGGGGCCGGCTGTGGTGTCCGTGGAGGTCACAGTCCGGGCATGCCCAGTACGACGATATCGCCGAGAAGGCCGTTGTGCAGTTTGGTGCGGTGGCTGAGTCGCCAACCTGCAGGAGTTCGGATCCACGAATCGTGATAGTCGCCCAATGTCCTGAAGTATCGACCCTCGAGTGCACCGGTTCCGAGGTGCATATCGGCCACATAAGCTCGGCTCGTGGCAGTGTCACCGGAAACGTCGATCAGTACGTTCCCGATCATGTGCTGTGTCGGACCGCAGTCGTCGAGATGCGCGCGGAGCAGCGCGACGATCTCTACCGCCGAAGACAGCGGGCCGGTACCGAAATCGCCGGTCGCATCAGGGATCATCAATCTTCGATGAGGACCCAGTTCCGTTCGTCCATGGCTCGCGCGATGCCGACGATGCTGCGGTAGACCTCGCGCTCGTCGTCACTGTTCGTGTACATAGCACTCCTCAGAATAGGTGTGGGCATCATCGGTATGTGGATCGTGAATGAGGTTCGGCCGGCGTGCACAACGAATTGCAAGCTTCCTTGCAACGGGGCCTGCACCGCCACGAACGCAGAGCCTCCCGTTGAACGGGAGGGCGTGCGTATGCGGTGCGCAACGGGTGCCTAGCATACCGCATGAACGAAAATACCTGGAGCAGAGATGAACTCGAGAAGGCATACCAGAATTGGCACGCTACGGTGAATCGCGCCGGATCGGGTGAAGGAAGCTGGCGCGACTTCCTCGAACTGTTCACCGACGACGTCGTCTATCACGAGCAGATGGCGGGCGTACTCGAAGGGAAGGAAGGCATCTGGGGATGGGCCGAACCCAGTCTGGACCAGTTTCCGGGCTCACATACCGTCGCGTTTCCTGAGCACTTCCACATCATCGACGAAACGAACGGCACCATCGTCGCCAAACTCGACAACGTCATGAGCGACCCGGGCGACGGGTCGGAGTGGGGAGCACCCCACGTGAGCATCCTGACCTACGCCGGCGAGGGCAAGTTCTCGAGGCAGGAGGACGTCTACGACGTCACCAGCTTCCTCGACCTGATCAAGAACTGGGGGCGACGCGCCATGGAGCTGGGCACCTTCGATTCGACTCAACGCGGCTGGTTCGCTCAGGTCTACCCCGAGACGGTCCCGCAATCCGTTCCCGACTGATATGAGAGATGCCGAGAGGACGCGTGTCTGCTTCGCCGGGATTCCGCACCGGATTGCTGTTCCACTGAGCGGGCTCAGACGCTGCGGGCGGCACGTTACTGGATCAGGCTGTCAACAGTAGCCTTTCGGAGAGTCGAGGAAACGCATGAGTGGAGTGTTGGCAGGGAGAACTGCGCTGGTGACCGGCAGCAGCCGGGGCATCGGTCGTGCCATCGCGCAGCGCCTGGCATCGGAGGGCGCTACCGTCGTGGTCACTGCGCGCGGCACCGCACCCTCGGTGTCCATTCGCGAGGGGAAAGCCACGACGGTCCCCGGTTCGCTCGAGGAAACCGTCGAGCTGATCGAGGCAGCGGGCGGGAAGGCGCTGACCATTCCCGCAGATCTGGAGGACGCCGAGGCGCTGGACACACTCGTCGACCGTGTGGTCGAGGAGGCCGGAGGCATCGACATTCTCGTCAACAACGCCGGTTTCGCAGACTACGCGTCGATCGAGAAGATGAGCCTGCGACGTTCGATCGCACGATGGCGCACTATCTTCGTGTTCCGTTCCTGTTGTCGCAAGCGGCGATTCCGCATATGCGTAAGCGGGGAGGCGGCTGGATCGTCAATATCGGCTCCTCGACGGGCTTGAGCCCGATCCGGCCCTTCCGTGACTACAACAAGACTTCGGGTGACGTGATCTACGCGTCGGCCAAGGCGGCGCTGCACCGCTTCACCCAGGGTTTGGCGGCAGAGGTGGTCGACGACAACATTGCTGTCAACGTGGTCGGGCCTTCCACCGCCATCATGACGCCGGGAGCAGCCGCGTTGCTGCCCGAGGGTTACGACACGGAACCGGTCGAGTACCTCGTCGAGACGGTACTGGCCATGTGCACACTGCCGGCCGAGGAGCGCACTGGGCATGTGGCGTTCAGTCTGCACTTTCCGTGGCACGAGAAGCTGGAAGTCAAGAGCCTCGACGGGCGCGAGACGCTGCCGCCTCTCGAGCCCCCGTCGTGGGCTAATCCCAACATCGCGCCGTCCGGACTGTAGCGGCCGAGTACGCGTCCACCATCCACTGAGTGAAAGGAGGCCGGCGCCCGACTTTCCTCATCGGGAATGTCCGCGCCGCACCAGGATGACCGACACGACAACGCAGGAGATCACACTCGCCGCCGCAGAGCGTGCCCTCGCGATCCACGAGATCGAGAAGGTGTTCGCCGCCCGGCTGCGGATCATGGACACCAAGCAATGGGACCTGTACGGCAGCGTGCATACCGAGGACGTCGTGAGCGACACATTCGGCGCCAGAGCCGGTGACGATGCGTCACAGCGCCCAGGGTCTGTCGTCGGGCAGGAGGCGCTGACGAAGGCGATCGTGCGAGTCCTCGACGGAGCGGTCTCGGTGACCAGCGTTCATCACGGACACACTCCCGAGATCACTTTGACGTCGGACACCACCGCGACCGGCGTGTGGGCCATGGAGGACATGCTCTGGTGGTCCCACGGGTCCGGCGAGGAACATTTGCACGGGTACGGCCACTACCACGAGAAATATCGCAAGGTCGACGGTCGGTGGTTGATCGCGTACCGCAACCTGACTCGCTTGCGAGTGGACCAGACGCCTGGATTCTTCGATTACACCAAGTGATTCCCCGATTGAGTTCGGGGCAGCATTCACCACGACAGGAGAGCACATCATGCAGATTTCACTCGCGGCGGGAGATGTCGCAGCACTTGTCGGGGCGTGGTGGTACCACTACGACGAATGGGATACCGATTCGCTGCGCGCACTGATGACCGACGACATCGCGTTCCGATGTGCCAGCGACACCGGAGCCACGGACTACGAGGACTTCATTCGAGTCGACCTACGCGGTGCCGACGCAGTGATGGCGTGGAAGGACGACCACCGCCGAAACAGTCCGTATCCGTTGCGACACAACGGGACGAACGTTTTCCTCACCGAGAACCGGAACGAGGAGGCATCGTTCACGTCGTACCTCTTCGTCACCAAGATCGTCGACGGAAAGCCCCACAACGTCTCGAGCGGTATCGTTCGCGGCACTGTCCGTGCCGTGGACGGACGTCTCGCGTTCAGCAGTGTTGAAGTCGTGCTGGACACACAGGAGTCCGTCCGCTTCGCCGACCACCCGGGTCATACTGCAACCGTGGCCTGACCGAGTTCAGCATCGATCCATCCGACCGGGGCGTTTCACGCGTCCCGGTCCCGCCATGAAATGGACGACCGAAGATGCCACTTTCGCCGGAGGCCCAGCAGATCGTCGACGCGTCGGCTCGGCGCATGGGCAGACCGATGTACGAGATACCTGTGCCGGAGTTGCGCGCAGTGCTGGCAGCCGGCGCGATCCCGGCGACCACGCCGATCCACCACAGTGAAGACCTCCTCGTGCCGTCCGCTGCCGGCGGGGTACCGATACGGATCTACCGACCCTCCGACGACGAAGGTCTACCGGTGGTGCAGTGGATGCACAGCGGGGGGTTCGCCGTCGGAGTCTCGACCAGAACGAGGAGTACCTCCGCAGGCTCAGCAACGCTGCCGGCGTCATCGTCGTCTCCGTCGACTACCGATTGGCGCCGGAACATCGATATCCCGCGGCGCTCGACGACTGCCGCGCGGTATGGGAGTGGATGATGACGGTCCCCGATGCCCTTGCGTCGGCGGACGTCCGTCGCGCGGTCCTGGCAGGGGAAAGCGCGGGCGGCACCCTGACTTTCGCACTCGCCCAACAGTGTCGGGACAGGGGCCTGCTTGTGCCGGCCGCGCAGATCAGCATGTACGGCACCGCGACGATGCAGGTCACCAATCCCGAATTCGAGACCGTTCTCCTGTCACCTGCCGACTGTCACCGGTTCTGGGATCTGCACGTGCCGATTCTGCCCAGCGCGACTCACCGTACGTCAACCCGGCTGCTGCGGCCGATCTGAGCGGACTGCCCCCGGCGTTCGTCGTCACCGCCGAGATCGACCCCACGCGAGACGGCACCGAGGAATACGCGCGGAAACTGCAGGCTTCCGGTGTCGAGGTGGAACTGCGCCGCTACGACGGCATGATGCACGGCTTCGCGACGATGACCACTGCCCTGCCACCGGCACGGCAGCTGTTCGAACACCTCGTCGCGTACTTGAACCGTATTCCGGCATCCGACCCTGCCGCGGATCGCCGATGAGTCGAAGAGGAGAGAAAGACATGTCCACAGCGCAGCAGAGGTTTTCCACCGGAACCGCATTGGTGACCGGCGGAGCAGCAGGGATCGGAGAGGGCTTCGTACGCCACCTGGCCGTACTCGGTATGGCGGTCGTAGTGGCCGATATCGACGAGCAGAAAGCGGTCGAGGTCGCCGACGCGGTCATCCGGGAAGGGGGAGCCGCCGAAGCGTATCGGATCGACGTCACCGACGCCGATGCGGTGGATGAGATGGCCCGGTATGTCTTCGACCGGTACAGCAGCGTCGAACTCCTGGTGAACAACGCGGGTGTCGAGAATGCAGGTCTGTTGTGGGAGGTGAGCATCGACCGGTGGCGCAAGGTCATGGACATCAACGTCGACGGGGTCTTCCACTGTCTTCGGTCGTTCGTACCGCGGATGATCGAGACCGGTACACCTGCGTGCATTGCGAATCTGTCGTCGGTCGGTGGTCTCAACAGTGTGGCGGTCCAAGCTCCCTACATCGTCAGCAAGCATGCTGTGCTGGCGTTGACGGAGTGTCTGCATCAAGAATTGTCCCTGGTGAACGCACCGATTCAGGTGTCGGCCGTCCTTCCGCATTCCATTCGCAGTCAGATCTTCCTGGCTGCCGAACGGGATGCACCCACCCAGAACGAGACTGCCAATGCGGTCTTTGCCGCAATGCAACGTGCCAACGTCGAATCGGGTCTCGACCCCGTCGTTGCTGCCGAACACATGACCGAAGCCGTCGCACGCGGCGACTTCTGGGTGTTCTCCAACGACGAAGTGTGCACACAGATGGCGGCTACCCGCGGCCGGCAACTGCTCGAGCTGGCACCGCCGGCGGACCCTCGTGTGATGCTGAACAGAATGGGCGTGTCCACTCCGGTGTGAACCGTTCGATATCGGCTGACCGCTGAACGGGCGGTGGGCTGTTCCCTTGGACGTCAATGCGATTGGCTCAGAAGAGTGTGCAATGCCTGGGCCGCAGGCCGGGGGCGCTACAGCACGATCTCGATCCCGACCGGAAGGAAATCCATGACCTCCACATTCACCCCGAGTGGACCCGCCCGAGACTCGATCACCCCCGAGGCTCTTCGGTCGGCTATCGCCGTTGCGGATCCGGGTGCACTGTTGATGTCCATGGTGCATGTCTCCGGCGACCTGACGTTGCTCGACGAGTTCGAGGAACAGGTTGCACAGGCCAAAAGTGCACAGGCTGGGGGCGGGACTGCGACGCAGACACACTACGGTGCGCAGAGCGGCGCCGTAGCAACTCCACCCGGCCAGTTCCCCGCCGATGTCGCCGCCGCCATCCGTGAGCGGGCAGCGGAGGTGCTCACGTCCGAATTGTCTGTGCAATTGGACCTGCCCGAACCCGAGTTGTTCCGCCGGATGGCCTCGTTGTGCACCGTCGGCACAGTGGACGACGAATTCGTGCCGCTTCTGCTCGAGCAGGCAGGGTTCCAAAAGGCACAACGGCGAATTCCGGTGACGAGAACACCCGCGCCGGATTTCGACGTGATCGTGATCGGTGCGGGCATGGTCGGGCTCAACGCGGCGATCAAGCTGGGAGAGGCGGGTTTTCGCTACACGGTGTTCGAGGAGCGGGATGAGCTGGGAGGGACGTGGTCGCGCAATACGTATCCCGGTGCGGCGGTAGATACCCCGAGTCACTACTACTCGTATTCCTTCGAACTCAATCCCGACTGGACGCGTTACTACCCGACGGGACCCGAATATCTCACCTACATGCAGGGTGTAGCCGAGAAGTACGACCTGTACCGGAACATCGAGTTCTCGACCTCGGTGATCTCCGCCGAATGGATCGAGGAAGAGCAGAAGTGGGTCGTGGAGACCGGCGCAGGACGGCAGTGTCGTTCCGTACACCGCGAGTGCGTGGTCACGGCCCTGGGAATGCTCAACTCTCCCAACATTCCCGATATCGAAGGTATGGACACTTTCGAAGGACAGATCGTGCACACGGCGGAGTGGGCTTCGGATCTCGACTTGGTGGACAAGCGGGTCGTCGTGGTCGGCACGGGATGTACTGCGGTGCAGGTGGCTCCGAACATCATCGACGAGGTCGCCAGTCTTGATGCGCTCGTCCGCAGTCCTCATTGGATCGTGCCGGAGAAAGCTGTGGTCAACGACGTTCCCGAAGGTGAGCGGTGGGCGATGCGGCATCTGCCGTTCTTCCAGAACTGGTTCCGGCTCAACGCGTACTGGCTCGCGTCCGACAACCTGTACCCGGTTCCGCGAATCGATCCGGAGTGGGCCGCTACCCATCTTTCGGCCTCACCCGCGAGCGACCTGGTCATGCAGACGGCGTTGCAGTATCTCGAACGATCCTTCCCTGACCGCCCAGACCTTCGGAAGAAGTTGACGCCCGACTTCCGGCCCTACGCCAAGCGCATCGTCAAGGACCCGGGATTCTTTGCCACTCTGAACCGGGAGAACGCCACGCTGCATCGGGCAGCCCCCGCGCGGATCGATGCAGGGGGTGTCACGACAACGGAGGGCGTGTACATCGAGGCCGACGTCATCATCCTGGCCACCGGTTTCCATCTCGAGTTCACCACGTCCATCGACATCATCGGACGGAACGGTACGAAGCTCGCCGATCTGTGGAAGAACGGCGACGACCCACGGGCGTACCTCGGGATTCAGGTGTCCGGCTTTCCCAACCTCTTCGTCACGGCGGGCCCGAATGCGGCTCCCAACCACGGTGCAGGGCACAACATCACAAGCGAAGAACATGTGCACTACGTCGTGGAGTGCCTGCAGTACCTCGTCGAGCACGACTACGCGTCCATGGATGTCGATCCGGAGGTCCAGGCCGAGTACAACCGTGAGGTCGACGAGGCGCTGGACCGGACGGTCTGGGCGCACCCCGGTGCCGAGGTGAGCGGCTACTACCGAAACAGCGCGGGCCGCCCGGTCGGGCCGTGCCCGTGGCGCCTGGTCGACTATTGGACCATGCTGCGCGAGCCATCACCCGACCATTTCCAGTTCACACGGCATTCTGTCTAGCCGGCGGTTCGCCGAGCTTCTCGGGCGCCACATGCCACCGCGGGTCGCGCCCGACGCGTAGGCACGCCACGGTGACGTGGGTGTCGCCGTGAACACCGGAGACCACGGCCACGTGTGATATCCCGGTGGCCGGGATCACCCGTTCCTACGGTGAAGTGGCTCGCCTAGCGTCTCCTACCAGCATGTGACACTCAGGTACAAGGAGAACTCTCGATGGCGAAACGCGCCGTACCGCCCCTTACCCCCGCCCGTGACACGACCGTGGACCTGCTCGTGATCGGGGCGGGCACGGGCATGGCCGCGGCCCTCGCGGCGAACGAGCGCGGCCTCTCGTCGCTCATCGTCGAGAAGACGAAGTACGTGGGCGGCTCCACGGCACGGTCGGGTGGTGCATTCTGGATGCCCGCGAACCCCGTGCTGACGGAAGCCCGCACCGGCGACACCGTCGAGCGCGGCCGTACTTACGTGCGGTCGGTGGTCGACGGAACCGCGCCCGTCGAGCGTGGTGACGCGTTCGTGGACAACGGTGCCGAGACCGTCGCGATGCTGCAGCGCACCACGCCGATGAAGTTCTTCTGGGCGAAGGGCTACTCGGACTACCACCCGGAGCGCCCCGGTGGTGCCGCGGTCGGCCGCACCTGTGAGTGCCGTCCGTTCAACCTCTCCCAGCTGGGTGAAGAACGTGGCCGGCTGCGCCCAGGTCTGATGGACGCCGGACTCCCGATGCCCACCACAGGCGCCGACTACAAGTGGATGAACCTCATGGTGCGGACTCCCGTCAAGGGTTTCTCGCGGATCTTCCGTCGCCTCGCGCAGGGTGTGGCCGGACTCGCCGTCAAGCGTGAGTACGCTGCCGGTGGTCAGGCGATCGCAGCAGGCCTGTTCGCAGGCGTGCTGAACGCGAACATCCCGGTGTGGACGGAGACGTCGCTCGTCCGGCTCGTCAAGGACGGCGACCGGGTGACCGGTGCGGTTCTCGAGCAGAACGGCCGCGAGGTGACCGTGACCGCCCGCCGCGGTGTCGTGCTCGCCGCCGGTGGTTTCGATCACGACATGGAGTGGCGCCACAAGTTCCAGTCCGAGTCGCTCGCCGACGGTGAAAGCCTCGGAGCCGAAGGCAACACCGGTGATGCCATCAAGATCGGGCAGGAGATCGGTGCGGGCGTCGACTGATGGATCAGGCCTGGTGGTTCCCCGCCGTCGCGCCGACCAAGGCAGGCAAGGCACCTCTGGTGATGCTCGCCGAGCGGTCGCTGCCGGGTTCGTTCATCGTCGACCAGACCGGGCGCCGCTTCACCAACGAGTCGTCCGATTACATGTCGTTCGGTCAGCTGATCCTCGAACGCGAGAAGTCCGGTGACCCGGTCGAGTCGATGTGGATCGTGTTCGACCAGAAGTACCGCAACAGCTACATGTTCGCGGCGGGACTGTTCCCGCGGCAGCCGATTCCGGGATCCTGGTACAAGGCCGGTATCGCGCACAGCGGTGCGTCGGCAACCGAACTCGCGGAATCGATGGGCGTGCCCGTCGATTCGTTCACCGACCAGTTCCGCCGGTTCAACGATGACGCCGCGGCCGGTACGGATTCGGAGTTCGCCCGCGGTGCAAGCGCATATGACCGGTACTACGGTGACCCGACCGTGGAGCCGAACCCGAACCTGCGCCCGCTCGACCATGGCCCGTACTTCGCGGTGAAGATGACGCTCAGCGATCTCGGCACTTGCGGTGGCCTGCGCGCGGATGAGCGTGGCCGGGTACTGAGTGAGGACGGCGCCGTCATCGACGGTCTGTACGCGATCGGCAACACCGCCGCCAACGCGTTCGGAAACCGTTACCCGGGTGCGGGTGCAACGATCGGCCAGGGACTCGTGTACGGCTACATCGCCGCTCACGACGCCGCAGACAAGAAGATCTCGGCTTCCTGACATGTCGAATACGGAGCGGGTCGCCATCGCGGACAGTCTGTTCGCGATGGCGGCCTGCCTCGACGACAAGGACTGGGTCGCGCTGGCCGCGTCGCTCACCGACGACACCCATTCGTACAGTGCTGTCGGTGTTGCGGACACCGTTGCGCGCGTTCGGTATTGCCTCGAGCGATGCGGTGCCACCCAGCATCTGATCGGCAACGTCCGGATCGAGCACGACGGTCACGACGCCGCGGTACGCAGCAGCTTCCGGGCGTTCCACGTCGGGATCGGCGACCTCGCCGGCGTCACCTACGAATGCATGGGCGACTACGACGACCGCTGGCGCCGCACCTCCGACGGATGGCGCCTGGCGGCGCGGACCGTTCGGATCCGCGCCGAAGTCGGCGACCGCGCCATCATCGGTCTTTGACATCCTCCCCGCCTGAAGGCCGAGGATTCCTACCAGCGCCGGTGGCGCTCTCGGTGGGTTCCTGTTTCACTGGGGCTCGCTTCCCGCTAGGCGGGAAGACTCACAGCCCCTCCGCAGGCATTTAACCTCTCCGCCCGTCCGGCGGCGAGAATATTCTTCGCGGTATTGACATCCCGATCGTGCACGGCCCCGCACGGACACGACCATTCCCGCACCGACAACGGTTTCTTCCCGTCGATACGTCCACAGGTCGAGCACATCTGCGACGACGGGAACCACCGGTCGATCTTGTGGAACGTCCGCCCGTACCGGGCGGCATCTCCTCCAACATGCGGGTGAACATGCCCCACCCGGCATCGTGCACCGACTTCGTCAACCGTGTTCGCGCCAACCCGGTGACACACAGGTCCTCGACGAAGATCGCTTGGTTCTCGCGAATCAGTGTCGTGGAGTGCTGGTGCGCGCAGTCTCTGCGGGTGTCGGCGACCCTCGCGTGTGCTCGGGCGACCTTCCGGCGGGCCTTCGCCCGATTCTTGCTGCCTTTCTGCTTGCGGGACAGGTTTTGCTGCGCCGTCCTCAACCGTCGTTCGGCGCTGCGGAAGAACTTCGGGGATGCGATGATCGCCCCGTCCGAGCAGACCGCGAATGTGGACAACCCCAGATCGATACCGATCTCGGTGTCGAGTTCCGGCAGCGGCTCGTCGGTAGTGTCGACGACGAAACTCGCGAAGTACCGGCCCGCCGCGTCCATGATGATCGTCACCGACGACGGATCGGCGGGCAGCTCCCGCGACCACGCGACCTTTACCTCGCCGATCTTCGGCAGCCGCAGCTTCCGGCCTTCGGTGATCGCGAAACGCGCGTTGCGGGTGAACCGGATCGACTGCCGATGGTCCCGGCGGGACCGGAACCGGGGCGCACCGACCTTGCGGCCCCTGTGTGCCCCCGTGATCGAGGCGAAGAAGTTGCGGTAGGCGGTGTTCGTGTCCGCGAGTGCCTGCTGCAACACCACCGCCGACACGTCCGACAGCCAGGCACGCTCCGGTGTGGTCTTCGCCGCAGTCAACGCCTTCGACAGTTCCGCATCCGTCGGGTACGGCTGTACGTCCTTGCGTGCTGCATCCCGTGCCGCGACCGCGTCGTTGAATACCACCCGGGCACATCCGACGCCCGGGCCAGCGTGTTCTGCTGGCCGGGCGTCGGATAGACGCGGTACCGGTATCGCAACTGCACCACGCCATCGTGTCATCGGGCTACGACAGATTTCGGTGATGCCACCATCGAACGGAGGGAGGCGATCATGCGGAACGTGTGCGTCGACGTCGAGTGCGAACTCGTCGAGTTCCACGGTGAGTCGAACCACGTGCACCTGCTGGTGAACCTCCCACCGACGGTTGCCGTGTCGAAAAGCTGGTGAACTCCCTCGAGGGCGTGTCGTCGCGCCGATTGCGGCAGAAGTTCCCTGAACTGGCGCGGCACTACTGGCGGGCACAGCGATTGTGGTCCGGGTCGTACTTCGCTGGTTCGGTCGGCGGTGCCCCGATCTCGGTGCTGCGGCAGTACATCGAGCAGCAGGATCGTCCCGCCTAGGCACGCTCGGGCCTGGAGGCCCTCCCGCGTGCGCCTTCACCCCGCCGTGAACGGCGGAGCACTGGCGCACATTCTGGTAGCCGATCGGTCCGTCAGTACGGATCGAAGCGGATGTTCTCCATCGGGGTACCCGACTCGGTGAGACGCTGCACGGTCGTCTGCACCATCGCGCCCGGCCCGCACACCAGAACCTGGTGATCGCCGAATGCCCCATAGGACGTGACGATCTCGTCGAGGCTGCCTTCGAGGAGCTCGTCGGGGTCGGCGCCGATATCGCCGATGCGCGAGAGGATCCGCTGGTGCCACGGGTCGGGTACCGAGGGGTCTTCCACCGATTCGACGACGGGGACCACGGTGAGCCACGGCAACGCCTCGTCCAGCAACGTAAGCATGTCTGCCGCGTACAGATCGCGCGGTGTCCTGGCCCCGATGAACAGGAATGCGCGAGGGGGATTCTCGCGGCGTGCGGCGTCGAGGATGAGTGCGCGCATCGGCGCGAGGCCGGTGCCGGCGGCGACCATGATGGCGATGCGGCCGGTGTCGTCGAGGTGGAGATCGCCGCCGCGGGGTGAGGTGATGGTCCATACGTCGCCCGGTTGGGTGTCGGAGACGATGGCGCCGCTGACCCAGCCGCCGGGGACCGTGCGCACGTGGAATTCGAGCTTGCCGTCCATCGACGGTGGCAACGCGGGGGAGAGGCGTCGCGGCAGATTCGGGCGTTGGGGAACCGTCACGTCTACGTACTGACCCGCACGGAACGGAACGATGTCTTCGGTGCATTCGAGGCGGATGACAGCGAGGTCATGGCGGAGGCGGTGGTGCTCGACGACGGTCGCCGACACGGCGATCTCGGTCTCGGACGCTGGCGACGTGGCCGACTGCATGTAGGAATCCTCTTGGGTGGTGGGCGCGCGATGGTGCTGAGGGCTCGGTGCTGCCATGAACTCTAGGCGAGAATTCGGACATGTCACAGAATGGAACATGTTTCAGTTTTGGGCCCCGAGCAGTTATCGTGACGGTCAGCATGTGATGGTCGCCATAACGGCCTGTCCCGGCCATCGCACCGTCGCCGCCACCACGATCGGAAGGATGCCGATGACCGAGAACTCCGTGAAGCCCGGGGAGTACGCAGAGCTGCATCGCCCCGTCTACAACCCGGATCTGCTCATCACCGCACTCGACCGCAGCGCCGACCGCCCCGCGCTGCACCTGGCGACGTCGTCCTCACGGGCGCGAGATGCGCGCGGCCATCAGCCGCTACCAGCAGGCACTTGCGTCGGTCGGGGTCGGGCAGGGGTCGTCGGTCGCTGTGCTGTCGAAGAACCGTCCCGAGGTCCTCATCAACATGGGCGCGACCATGATCGCCGGGTGCCGCAACAGCGCACTCAACCCGATGGGGTCGCTCGACGACCACCTGTACATCACCGCCGATGCCGAGATCGAGACCCTCGTATTCGATCCCGTGCACTTCGAGGAGCGCGCTGCGGAACTGAAAGCGCAGGTGCCGACGCTGAAGAATCTGTTCTCGCTCGGCCCCTCGAAGATCGCCACCGACATCCTCGCCCTCGCCGACACCTTCACCGAGCAGCGACTCGTCGCGGCCCATGTCGACGCCGAGGACACCTCGTCGATGGTCTACACCGGTGGCACCACCGGAAAGCCCAAGGGCGTGATGGGCTCGTTCCGATCCGGTGTCGCGCTTCCACAGATTCAGATGTCCGAGTGGCAGTGGCCGGACCAGCCCGATTCCTGATCTGCACGCCTCTCTCCCACGCGGGTGCCGCATTCTTCATTCCCACGCTGCTGCGCGGCGCTGCCTCTACGTGTTGCCCTACTTCGAACCGGGACTCGTCCTCGAGGCGATCGAGAAGCACCGCATCGACGCCACGATGCTCGTCCCGACGATGATCTACATGCTGCTCGACCACCCTGACTTCGACACGCGCGACCTGTCGAGCCTGCAGACCCTCTTCTACGGCGCCTCCGCCATGTCTCCGGCACGGCTGCGCGAAGGCATCGAGCGTCTCGGCCAGGTCTTCTTCCAGTTCTACGGTCAGTCGGAATGCGGCATGAGCATCGCGGTGCTGCGCAAGGAAGAGCACCTCGCCGACGATCCCGAACGCCTCGCCTCGTGCGGCCGCCCGGTGCCGTGGCTCGACGTGCGCCTGCTCGACGACGACCTGCAAGAAGTGCCGCAGGGCGAACTCGGCGAGATCTGCGTGCGGGGACCGCTGGTGATGAAGGCTATTGGAACAAGCCCGAGGAGACCGCGGAGGCGCTGCGCGGGGGATGGCTGCACACCGGTGATGTCGCTCGCGCCGACAAGCATGGATTCCTCACCATCGTCGACCGCAAGAAGGACATGATCGTCACGGGCGGATTCAATGTGTTCCCCCGCGAGATCGAGGATGTCATCTCGGCGCATCCCGCGGTCGCGTCGGTCGCGGTTGTCGGAGTTCCCGACCAGAAGTGGGGTGAGGCCGTGAAAGCGTGTGTCGTGCTGCGCGGTGGTCAGGACGTGCCGGCCGACGAGCTCATCGAGAAGGTGCGCGCGGCGAAAGGTTCTGTGCACGCACCGAAGTCAGTGGATTTCCTCGATGCGCTGCCGTTGACGCAGCTGGGCAAGCTGGACAAGAAGACCCTGCGGGCGTCGTATCGATAGTTCACACACGAAAGGTTGTGCAAGGAAACAGCTTTCCCTCGGTGCGTGGAGTGACATCGGTCACGTGGCAAGCGGAGTCCGTCGACTCGAGTGACCATAGTTCCGGTGGTCGGGGATTTCGAATCGCCGACTCACCGCTGTACATCGACCACCGGTGCACAGCTTCAACCATCGAAGGGGGATCGAAATGGGCTCTATCGCATCGCTGCTCACCGACGTGCTCGTGGGTGCCATTCTGGAGTTGATCTCGTCGGGATCGGCTGAGTAGGGCCTGCGCGAGGCTTGTTCGAATGGAGATCTCGTCGGCGGCGTGATGGGTGGACCGCCGACATCGGTAGGTAGGTAGTAGCGCCGGAGATCCCCGGACGGTTCTCGGTGGCCACGCCCGCACGGCCGGTCGCCGAGAACCACCGATAAGTGGTTGCCCAGTTGATGTTTCAGTGAGTTGCAAGATCAAGTCCCGGTGAGTGATACGGGTCACAAAGGTCGGGAAGTGCTGCCCTACTCTCGCAGGTCCTATCGACCCCGAGAAGGGAACCGTTCCTCAATGCACCTCACCCGCCCCACAGTCATCGCCGCGGTCGCTGTCACGACCACCCTCGTCGCAGGATGTGGCAGCAGTCCCGACGAGAGCGTGGGCACGACTTCGGAATCCGCCGTTTCCGCGACCGCGTCCCCTGTGACGTCGGATCCAGGAGAGCCGCTGCGGATTCTGCTGACCGACGACGACGGCTGGGACGCGGCGGGAATCACCGCCACGTACCACGCTCTGACCGCTGCGGGGCATGACGTGACGATGGTGGCCCCCGCCCACAATCAGAGCGGACAATCCGCCGCGTTCGATTTCACGGGCAAACTCGAGGTTGTCCATCCCAACGGCGATCCGAAGATCTACTCGGTCGATTCCACACCGGTAGGTTCGGTGATGTTCGGCCTCAACGAAGTGTTCAAGGGGGAGAAGCCGGATCTCGTGGTCTCCGGCACCAATGTCGGATCCAACGTCGGATTCGACACGAACTACTCGGGCACGGTCGGAGCGGCGATCGTGGCGAGCGGTGCCTATGGCGTCCCGGCGATCGCGATCAGCACCGACACCAGTTATCGTGAGTCCGAGGTCGTGCCGGCCTACGCGCAGACAGCAGAACTGCTGGTGGAGATCCTCGACAGAGGCATCCCGTCGATGGACGAAGGAACGATCCTCAATATCAACTATCCGTTGCTGAAGGACGGAGAAGCCGAAGCGAAGGGGCTGAAGTACGCACCGATGTCGTCGGCGTCGGCCGCGGCCTTCGCGTACCGGCAGATCGACGACACCACCTTCGAGATCGTGCCCGGACGCGCGGAGGAGCAGCCCGAATCCGGCACCGACTCCGCCGAGTTGGACGCCGGGTACGTCACGTTCACTCTCTTGAACGCCGACCGTTCGGTTCCGGAGTCGGACACGTCGGTCGTCGAAGACCTCATCGCGTCGCTGGGCTGATAGGTTTCCGCCGGTCGTGCGAGTTTCCGTTGGTTCACGACCCACGGAAACCCGCGTGACTGGTGGAAAGCTGCGACGGGGATGGCAACGCGCCCGATATGCCCGATCTTCCGCCGGGGATCCTCTCCTGACATACTCCCTCGCATGGCGAACGGGGAACCCCAGCGGGTCGAGGCGAGGTTGGCGGTCGAGCGAGTGGACGAGGCGCTCTACGGATCGGCCCACGGTGGAGAAGGCGCACTGCGGCCGGCGGAGCCCGTGCCGCCGATCTGCTCGCGACACGGAGACCCTGAAACCGACCGGGTGCGGGTGACGATCAAGTCGGATCGGTCTCGGCCGGAGCCGGGTGAGAGCAAGCTCGGCTCGGCGCTCGCCGCGGCCTACACCGTGCAGGTGGCGGCGGTGGAGTGGCCCGTCTGCGCGCGGTGTGTCACGGCGCGTCTGCGCTGGCAGATCGCTGCGGCAGCGTTGTTCACCGCGCTCGCGGTTCTGTTCCTCGGGTTGGTGTTCGCGCTGCTGCAGGGTGCGCCCGTCTACGGGATCGCGCTGCTCGCGGTGTTCGCGGTGTCCTTCATCCCCCTCTATGTCGCGCTGCGGATGATCGAGCATCGACGGGCAGGTGTGGGGGTGACTCTCGCGGAGGATGGTTCGGCACTCGTGGTGCACGACGCGCACCCTCACTTCGCGCGGGCCGTCACCTCGCGGGCGTGATCAGAGCGGGTCGAAGCTGATGTTCTGCCGGGGCGTGCCCCCGGCAGACAAGGCGTACAGGGTAGTGCGGATCATCGAGGGCGAACCGGAGATCTGGATCTGGTGATCGGACCACGACCCGAAACTTGCGACGACCTTACCCAGCTTCCCCTGGATCGGTTCCGGTAGACCCGGGGGTGTGTCGCGTACGGGGACCGGATGCCAGTACGGGTTCTCCAGCTCTTCGGTGACGGGGGTGATCGTGAGCCACGGATTCGTCATGGCGATGTGCCACAACGTTTCCAGATCGTAGAGATCGCACGGGTAGTTTCCACCGTAGAACAGATGGGTGCGCGGATTCGTGCCGCGCATCGCCATCTCCATGATCTGGGCGCGCAGGGGCGCCAGACCGGTACCCGACGCGATCATGAGCACGTCCTGGCCGCTGTCGCGGTGGACCTGCAGCCCCCCGAGCGGCGGACCGATCGCCCACCGATCACCGACCGCGACCTCGCTGACGAGACCTCCGCTGACCCATCCCGTCGAGACGCGTCGGACGTGGAATTCGATCTGCCCCGGGGGTTCGGGGGATCGCCGCAGACAGATACCGCCACATCTGGGGACGCTGCGGGATCTGGACGCTCATGTACTGGCCCGCGTGATACGGGATGGGCGTATCGGTTTCGAGTCGGATGATCGCGAGATCGGCGAGCACACGTTCGTGGCCGACGACGGTGGCGCCCCATGCTGCGGGCAGGTCGTCCTCCGCGGCGGCGACGGCCATCGTCTCGGTGAAGTGCGAGATCACTTCGGCCCACGTGCGTTCGAGCGCTGCGGTCCACAGGATCAGCGGCGTGCAGTCGCGCACCGCGACGAGCAGCGCGTATCCGGCGGCGCGGAAGTGCTCGGGGCGGACTCCGTACTTGCGGTGATCGCGTGCCAATTGGCCGAGGAAGGCGTCCAGGCCGTCGACGTCGGTGAGCTTGTCGACCGCCCATCCGACAGCGGTCGTGAACCGATGCCGCATGTTCTCCATGCCGGCGGGGAACAGCTCGCGGGTTCCTGACGTCTCGCTCCAGAGTGCGGTGTAGAACGCCGTTGCGAACCGCTCGGGCCCGGTCGGGGTCGCGGTGATCGATGCGAAGCTGAGTTGCACTCGGGCGATGGCGAACGCCTCCACGCCATCCTCCCACGTACTGCGTCAATTCGGACGCCGCCACTGTAGTCGTTTCCTCGTGGGTCGGCTACATGCGCGATGTGGGCACGCACCCTCGACGATGGGATGTGATGCAAATCACGTATTGTTGGAAAGTTGAGTGGAACAAGCTCAACCTTGAACTGGTTGAATCGATCGAGTGCCCGCGGACCAGAGTTTGCGGGTACAGAATTGATACAGACTCACTCGAGAACGGAAGGAGCCCGTAGTGGACTCGTTCAACCCCACGACGAAAACCCAGGCGGCATTGACAGCCGCACTGCAGTCGGCATCCGCTGCGGGCAACCCGGACATCCGTCCCGCACACCTGCTCGTCGCACTGCTCGACCAGACCGACGGCATCGCCGGCCCGCTGCTCAAAGCAGCCGGCGTCGACCCTGCCCAGATCAGGGGTGAGGCCCACGGCCTCGTCGACAAGTTGCCCACCGCGACCGGAGCGACCACCACACCGCAGCTCGGCCGCGAGGCCATTGCCGCGCTGTCCGCGGCGCAGAAGCTCGCCACCGAACTCACCGACGAATTCGTTTCGACAGAACACGTCCTCGTCGGACTTGCGAGCGGGGACTCCGACGTAGCGAAGCTCCTCGCAGGAAAGGGTGCCACCCCCGAGGCTCTGCGCGAGGCGTTCACGACAGTGCGTGGCACCGGCCGCGTCACCAGCGCCGACCCGGAAGGCACCTTCCAGGCACTCGAGAAGTACTCGACCGACCTGACCGGACTTGCCCGCGAAGGCAAACTCGACCCGGTCATCGGCCGCGACAACGAGATCCGGCGTGTCGTGCAGGTTCTGTCGCGTCGCACCAAGAACAACCCCGTACTCATCGGTGAACCCGGCGTCGGCAAGACCGCCATCGTCGAGGGGCTCGCGCAGCGCGTCATCGCGGGCGATGTCCCCGAATCGTTGCGCGGCAAGACCGTCATCTCGCTCGACCTCGGCTCCATGGTCGCGGGCGCGAAATACCGCGGTGAATTCGAGGAACGCCTCAAGGCCGTGCTCGACGAGATCAAGCGTCGGCCGGGCAGATCATCACCTTCATCGACGAACTGCACACCATCGTCGGTGCCGGCGCGACCGGCGAGTCCGCGATGGACGCGGGCAACATGATCAAGCCGATGCTCGCGCGCGGTGAACTCCGACTCGTCGGCGCCACGACCCTCGACGAATACCGCAAGTACATCGAGAAGGATGCCGCCCTCGAACGCCGGTTCCAGCAGGTGCTCGTCGGTGAGCCGAGCGTCGAGGACACCGTCGGCATCCTGCGTGGGCTCAAGGAGCGCTACGAGGTGCACCACGGCGTGCGCATCACCGACTCCGCGCTGGTGTCCGCCGCGACCCTGTCCGACCGCTACATCACGTCACGGTTCCTCCCCGACAAGGCCATCGACCTCGTCGACGAGGCCGCGTCGCGGTTGCGGATGGAGATCGACTCGCGACCCGAGGAGATCGACACCGTCGAACGCATCGTCCGTCGCCTCGAAATCGAGGAGATGGCATTGCAGAAGGAAACCGACGCTGCGTCGAAGGAACGGCTCGAGAAACTGCGCAGCGAACTTGCCGACGAACGCGAGAAGCTCAACCAGCTCACCGCGCGTTGGCAGAACGAGAAGACCGCGATCGACTCCGTCCGAGAGGTCAAGGAACAACTCGAAGCGCTGCGCGGTGAAGAGGAACGCGCCGAACGCGACGGCGACCTCGGTAAGGCCGCGGAGCTGCGCTACGGCCGCATCCCCGAACTGGAGAAGGAGCTCGAGGCCGCAGCGAAGGCGTCGGGCGCCGCATCCGATGGCGATGTGATGCTCAAGGAGGAAGTCGGCCCGGACGACGTCGCAGAGGTCGTCGCAGCATGGACGGGCATCCCCGCCGGCCGCATGCTCGAAGGTGAAACCGAGAAGCTCCTGCGGATGGAAGACGAGATCGGCAACCGTGTGGTCGGTCAGGCCGAGGCCGTGCAGGCCGTCTCGGATGCGGTCCGCCGTGCCCGTGCCGGTGTCGCCGACCCGAACCGCCCCACCGGATCGTTCCTGTTCCTCGGTCCCACCGGGGTCGGCAAGACCGAACTCGCCAAGCACTCGCGGACTTCCTGTTCGACGACGAACGCGCCATGGTGCGGATCGACATGTCGGAGTACAGCGAGAAACACAGCGTCGCGCGGCTCGTCGGTGCGCCTCCCGGCTACGTCGGTTACGACGCCGGCGGTCAGCTCACCGAAGCGGTGCGTCGTCGCCCGTACACGGTGGTGCTGTTCGACGAGGTCGAAAAGGCACACCCCGACGTGTTCGACACGCTGCTGCAGGTGCTCGACGACGGGCGTCTCACCGACGGCCAGGGCCGCACGGTCGATTTCCGCAACACGATCCTGATCCTCACCTCGAACCTCGGTGCGGGTGGCGACAAGGACCAGGTGATGGCGGCGGTGCGCATGGCGTTCAAGCCGGAGTTCATCAACCGGCTCGACGACGTCGTGATCTTCGACCCGCTGTCCGAAGAGCAGCTCGAGAAGATCGTCGACATCCAGGTCGACCAGCTGGCGAAACGTCTCGAGGCACGACGGCTCACGCTCGACGTCGACGGAGCGGCACGGATGTGGCTCGCGGTGCGCGGCTACGACCCGCAATACGGTGCGCGTCCGCTGCGCCGGCTCATCCAGCAGTCGATCGGCGACCAGCTCGCCAAGAAGCTGCTGGCAGGGGAGATCCGCGACGGCGACACCGTGAAGGTCGGTGTCACCGACAACGCCGAAAGCCTGGTCATCGGCGTCTGACACCAGTAGCGGGAATGGTCCCGGTGGCAACAGCCACCGGGACCATTCCTGTGTCGGTACCTTGGGAAGAGCCATGACGAATCCGAACGATCCGCGCACACCGCAGGAACGTGCCTATCCGCACGACGAGCCGGGTGACGACGAGACGCGCGTACTGCACACCGACGACCCGACGGAGGCGTACGGGCAGCCGGTGACGAACCCGACCTTGGCGTACCCGCAGTACGATCCGCGCTTCGATTCGGCGGCACCACCCCCGAACCCCACCCAGCAGCTCGGTGAACCGCTGGGGCAGTATCCGCAGGGTCAGCAGCCGACCGCGCAGTATCCGACGGCCCAGTATCCGACCGCCCAGTACTCGCAGGCCCAGTACCAGCAGGGGCAATACCCACCGGCCGGTCACCCGGGCGGTGGGTATCAGCCACCCGGCCCACCCCCACCCGGATACGG
>BBEG01000019.1 GCA_001312645.1 Rhodococcus sp. JCM 9791 | reverse complement strand
AGCTGGTCTCCGGCGCGTAGCGGCAGTAGTTCGGGGGCGGTGTGGTCGAGGTAGGCGATGGCGACGCGGCGGGGGCCGGGGCCGCGCAGGGTTGCGGTGATGTGCGGCCAGGGATGGGGTGCGTACAGGGTCGTGCCCATAGTCGGCACGGTATCGAACGACGACGTGATCTATGGGGCGGATGAGCACCGAGACGACCGCTGTCGGCGGCGGTGCGGACGGGGTGTCGACCCGTTACCTGCTCGGCACCACTCTCTGGGACACACTGTGCATCGGACAGCGGGGTGCGGGCGGTTCGGTTACAGGCCGAGCCGGTGGAGCGAGGAGCGGGGATGTACGGAGTGTGGCAATGCCGGGAGCATTTCTCGGTGCCCGGATCGAATCCGGCCGCGACCTCGGTCGATGTGCACACCCTCGCCGATGCTGCGCGCCGCGTGCGCGGTGCCGGTCGGGGACCGGCGCCGGTGATCGCCGAACTCTTCGCCGGCGATTGGCAGCTGGTGTCCTTCGTTGAACCGGGCCGGTTGCGGGAGATCACCCGGGCCCAAGGCCGCAAGTACGAGGGGGTGCGCGCCAGGCGGTTGCGCTGGTCCTAGACCATGCGTGTCGTTCCCCCGGTGACCGAATCAACCGGGCCGACACACGAGCTCGACGCTCTTGCATTTCGGACCGGGCCGGAGTTGTGGTGAGGCTTGTTCGGCGATACCTCGCCGCTCAGGCGTATCGGTCGTGGCATAGCCTTTGCGCGGCAGCACAGCCGAAGATCGGTGATGGAGGTCACATGATAGTGATGGAACGGAAACGGGACCAACTGTCGTGACATGGATATGACCGCTCTTGAGACACCGACGGATGTGACCGTGGCCGACCGCGATATTCATACCCAGGACAGCGCCGCATGGCAGGCGGGGGTGCTGCTCGATCCACACGACGAGCATGCTTCCCCGGACCGCTATCCGTGTTTGTGGAATGCCGGCGCCGGGTTCATCTTCCGCGCGGTGGCACGTGCGCACCGTCCGCGCCGCCGGAGTATGTGGCCATCGCTCTTCCGCATCGCCTCGAGCCAAGCTTGGGGGTGGCGATGTCCCAGTGGAATCTTTTGTGGGAGGCCGCCCAGTTCCGTCGATACATCGACACTGGTGATCTGCCGCCGCAGTTGGCGAAGGTGGCCGGGCAGGGTGATGTGAATGTCGTGTTCGTGCCGCGCACGTCGTCGCGGTACTACGAGTATGCGCCGTTGTTCCATTTGTTGTCGCGCTCGGTGGTCGAGCGCCACGGTCTTCCTCTGCGCGAGCGTGGGCAGTGGCCGTTCCTGGCGGACTGGGTCGATCCGGACGGGTACATGCCGGTCGACTTTGCCGACCGGCTGTCGCGGGCGTGGGGCGGGGTGGTGTGGCGTCATCTGATGCCTGGCTCTGCTCGGGTTTTTCCGACTCGGATCCGATCCGGGTGCTGGCGCACAATCTCGACTTCTGGATTCCCCCGGTGAACGCCGTGATCGAAGACGAACTGCGGGGATTTCCGCTGGTCGACAACGATATGGACGAAGTCCCGGCCGAACTCGACGACGGATCGATCCTGGACCAGGTGATGGTCGCAGTCCGCGTATGGGTGGTGCGGTGTGGGAAGGCGAGGATCAGGCTGCGCAGATGGTCCGGCGCACGGTGGAGGCAGCAGATGCGACGGCCGTCTGCGAGCGATTCTCGATGCGGTGCGGTCGAATCGGGTCGCTGATGATTTTTCGGAGCATTGGACGTACGCGCGGGAGGATTTCGAACGCAAGCTCTACAGCAAGCGCTCGAAGGTGAAGGTGCGTTTTGTGGAGTTGACCGACACAATCCCGGTCCACGGACCGGAATCCGAAGTGATCGACCGGATGGTTTACGGCGATTTCCTGGCGTTGCTCAACGAACGCGATCGGGAGATTGTCGTGCTGCTCCGCAGCGGCGTCACCAAGCTCACCGAGATCGCCGAGCTCATGGGCTACCGCAACCACAGTGCGATCTCGAAACGGTTGACCCGGATCCGCGAGCACGCGGCTCGCATTTTCGACATCGATCAGTGATGCCCACATGCGCGA
This sequence comes from Rhodococcus sp. JCM 9791, assembly GCA_001312645.1. GTDB lineage: Bacteria > Actinomycetota > Actinomycetes > Mycobacteriales > Mycobacteriaceae > Rhodococcus. The sequence continues at coordinate 31,587 of BBEG01000019.1, read as the reverse complement.
CAGGGGACGCGTTTTCTGTTCGGTGGGCACCTGTTCGGAGCGGTCGAGGATCGATCACGCCTGGGCGGGTGGTGGAATGTCAAAACCCCGGGGACGTGCACTCGAGGTGCAGAGGCCGCTCCGGGGTCTTCGCTATCCACTATATCGGGACTGGAGGGATATGCCCAACCGCAGCGCGGCCGTGACCCAGGCGATGAGTGTCTTCCTGACGCCGGAGCGTTTGTCGTCGTATACCGCGGCGGCCGGCGGTGACCTCGATCGGGCGTTGGATCTGTACGAGTGGAACGCCCGTCTGGGTGCGGCGGTGTTCGAGGATCTCGGCTATCTCGAGGTGGTCCTGCGCAATGCCTGCCACGCCCAACTCGAACGGTGGAACCGCAGCAACAACGGTGCTGATCCGTGGTATCTGACGGTACCGTTGACGCCGCAGTCGCAGAAGGATGTTGCCGAGGCGCGTCGCCGCGCGACCCGCGGTGGCCGCACGGAGGTGCCGGGCAGGGTGGTGGCGGAGTTGATGTTCGGGTTCTGGCGTTTCCTGCATGCCCGTACCTATGAGGCCACGTTGTGGACTCCGTGTATGCGGCACGGGTATCCGCATCAGCGACCCAACCGGCGCCAGGACGTCTATCGCCGGCTCGACCATCTCAACACTCTGCGCAACCGGATTGCTCATCATGAGCCGATCCACGGTGCGCAGATCGCCAGCACTGGTCAGGACATCGCCGGGTTGCATCGGGAGTTGTTTGAGGTGTTGTCCTGGATCGACCCGACGGTGGCAGCCTGGGTGCGCGGGCGTAGCGCGGTCCCCGGGCTGCTGACCGCGCGACCCTCCTGAAGTGAAGGGTCGCGCGGCCTCGCGCGGGGTCACAGTTCGTTCGAGGTCCGCGCCTGGTGAGCCTGCAGCGTCTCGACGATCGCCATGAGTAGCGCATCGCCGGTGCGTACTCCGTCATGGAGAGCATTGGCTACCGCGGTTGCTTCGGCGGTAAGAATAGCGGCATCGGTTTCTCCGACACGCGAGACGATGCGATCATAGACGCGGCCACATTCTCGGGCGACGTGATCCATGCGTTCGTGCGCGCAACCCGGGGCGCAAAGAGGCGGCGTCCACTCTTCGAGAAATGCCAGTACTTTCCGGAACTCGCCGCCATCCCATTGATCGGTCGATGTCCGGATCCACCCAGTCAACTCAGTGCGGTCGGGGATGCGCGCGTCGCAGTCGCGGCGCAGCTCATCATCCGGGGCTCCGATCAGGATGTCGGTGATCTCTGCGGGGCTCGTGCTCATCGGGTCGAGACCTAGGATCGTGCGGAACACAATCCCGGTGACCGCGGACAGGGGAAGGTTTCGTTTGTCTTCACTGAACGGCGCGGACAACGATTCAGGGTTGTCGGATGCGCGTTGTATCCAGCGTTCGAACTGCTTCAACCCGTAGGTGATCGCGTTCGCTTTCGACATGCCGTCGTTACGTTGATAGGCGCTGGATGCGTCGCGAGCCGCACCCCAGGCCATGCGGTACAGGTGCCCGAGCGAAAATAGTGTGGCGCCGCGGATGGTGGTTGTCCGAAGTGCCTCGTCGTGGGTCTCGGTCAGATCCGGCAGGTTGTGCTCGCGCAGCATGTGCACGAAGTATCGGCCGGCTTCTTCCGCAACGAGACGGTGTGCGAGGTCGGCCAGCTCGGCGCGTTCGGTCGACCACATCGCAGTCAGGTCGAGCTGGGAACGAAGGTGGTCGACGAAGCTCTCGAGGCGGTCTTCGAGGGTTCCGTCGCCGGGAGCGAAGAATCGCGTGTTGTGGGAGTAGATGCCGTTACCGAGGACGGTGTCACTGTCCCAGACGAACGCAGCGGTCGGTGAGGTCGGATGGATCTGGAGCAGTTCGCCGTGCCAGGCGGCGATGAAGAGTTCTTTGCTGATCGAAGTGTTCGGGCCGATTGTCTGGTCGTTTGTGTCGATCGGATAGATCAACCCACCCTTGTTGCCGACGGCGTGTATCACCGCCAGGCTCCCAGTTTCGCCAAGAGTGACGCGTTGGACAGGAGATCTTCCTGGTCATTGGTTGCTACCGGGTATCGGTCTGCAATCACCTCACGTCGCGATTGTTCGAGCTCACGTGCTTCCTGCACGGTAGCTTCCTGCTTCAGTGCCTCTGCTGCGCGTTGGGTACGTCTTTCGAGCGAACGTGGCTCAAGGATTTTCGCTGCCTGCTCATCGACTCGTTTGTGGCATGCTCGGCAGGCGACCGCCTTTCCTGCAAGGGTATCGGCCAGTGCTTGTCGTGAGGTCAAGGTCAATTCGGCGTCACAGGTTGCGCACGAGTATCCCGGTAGCGTCGCGGTGACGGCGGCAGCTGCTGCGTAGTGGGCGCCGCTGGACCATGTCTTGTAGGGAAGAGCGCTGACGCGTTGTTCCCACTTCGGCTCGTTGGTTTCGGGATCGACACCGAGCAACGTCCAGTACGCGATCCCGACCTCCTGGAGCGGTGAGGGTGCAGCATCGTTCGGTTCGATCAGCAGCTTGAGATCCGAGGGCGGAAGCGCTTTGGGCATGCCGGATTCTATCGGCAGGTACCGCTGGTTATGAAGGCAGCGATGGTTTCATCCCGGTCAAACGTTGTCTGATCTGCATGTGTCACGGTAGCGAGGAGCTGCGCCGTGCATGTCGCGTATTCCGATGTCGCAGCTCCCCGCGGATCAGCGTATCTTCCGTTGAGGTTTCAGGGGAGGATGCGGACTTCGTGGTGATCGCTGGCGACTACTACTCCGTTGCGGATGACGTAGGCCTCGATGTAGTGCTGGCCTGGATACTTGGTGGATTCCTTGTGAAGGTTTCGATTCACATTACCGTGGCGCATGATTTGTCCGCGTAGTTGGCAGGCACGCTCGGATGCCGTGCCGCGGTTGCGGACTTTCCACCACACTTCGTACGGCTCGGGCACATCGGTTCGCAGGTGAAAGCGCAGTTCGCGCCCGAGGGGTACGACGCGGGCCTTGCGCAACGACCGGGAGTATTTTCCGATGATGGTCGCGTCGATGCGCGCGTCATACCGCCGCTCGATTGTGGCTTTGTCGTGGATGAATTCTTCGTCTGGAGCCGTCTGCTCCGGGACCATGCGGGTCGAGGCCTGCAGGGACTTGGAGTGAACAAGCGAGGCTTGAGCTGCTTTGACCTCGTCGGCAGCGAACTCGTCACCGAAGAGCTTCTGCCACGCGGTGAGGGCGGCCTGGGCGTCGGTGCCTTGGAGATCGAGTGCCTCGCGCGCCCAGACCGCGTAATCATGAACCTTCTTCTTAGAGGGTGTTTGAGAACTCGCAATTGCGGGCGTGTGCCTCGCTGAGCACTGCAGAAGTGGGCTCCTGGTTGGGTCGGTGATTACCAAGTCCCCGCCCGAGCCAGGAGCCACGATGCGACAATCGCCGACCTCGCCATGCCCGTCGTGCCCGCCCCAGGCGGCGGGCGGACATGGTTGCGCGGTGTACTCGTCGTCGGTCACCGACGCAGAGTGGGCGACCCTCGAACCGCTGTTGCCTGAGCCGGGCAGTACGGCAGGCCGTGGGGGACGACCCGAGAAGTATTGCCGCCGTGTGATAGTGGATGCCATCTTGTACATCGTGCGCGGTGGTATCGCTTGGCGGCAACTGCCGGTGGAGTTCCCGCCGGCCGGGACGGTGTACGCGGTCTTCGCCCGCTGGGCTCACAGCGGTGCGTGGCAGCGCATCGTCGATGTGCTGCGCGACCGGCTGCGGGTGCGTGACGGGCGGGACCGGTGCCCGAGCGCGGCGATCATCGACTCGCAGACGGTGCAGGCTGCCGATACCGTGCCTCGATCGAGCCGCGGCTGGGATGGCGGCAAGAGAACGAACGGCGTCAAGCGGCACATTGCCGTGGATGTGAACGGACTGTTGCTCGCCGTTGTCGTCACTGCTGCCTCGATCCAGGACCGCGACGCCGCGCACCGACTCCTGGTCGCACTGCGCGGCAGGTTCTCCACCATCCGGCTGGTCTGGGCTGATGGTGGATATCCCGGACGGTTGCCAGTCTGGGCGAAAGATGTTCTCGCCCTGCCTATGCAGATCATCAAACGTATCCCCGGCGTGACCGGTTTCCATGTCCGTCCACATGTTTGGGTGGTCGAGAGAAGTTTCGCGTGGATCAACAAGCACCGCCGCTGCGTGCGAGACTACGAAACCAGACCCGACCACCACGAGGCCATGGTTCACATCGCGATGATCGCGACCATGACTAGGCGGCTCGCCCGAAGCTGACGGTTTTCAAACACACTCTAAGAGATTCGCGATCTCGGGGCCGGCGGAGAGCAAAGAGTCGATGCGAGCTTCCTCGAAGAATGTCCCGGTACCAACGAGTACCGCGACACCTACCTCTTCTGAACCACACGCACACACATGAAACGGAGAAGAACCATGAAGCACCTGATACTCGACGAAATCCAGATCACCCCCGCCCGAACCAGCGAGTAACAGCGAGCTTTCGCATTCATTGCACGCGAAGGACGCAACGTGCGGTCAACACCCGGATCTGTGCGGTCTACCCAAACCAACTCACATTTGGTTATTCAGTGATCACCGGAAGCTCCCGCCGCGACGGTGTGGCGGGTCAGCAGCTTCGTCCATTCACGGGCGCGGGCGGCGTCAGGTCGGGTCGAGGTTGTCAAGTTCATGCGGTCCCGGCAGGTTCGGCGGACCGGACGGCGTGTCCGCCGAACTGATTGCGCAGTGCCGAAACGGCTTTCATGGCAGGTGAATCGTGCTGGCGGGAGGCGAATCGCGCGAACAATGCGGCGGAGATGACCGGTGCGGGGACTGCGTGGGCGATGGCTTCTTCGACGGTCCAGCGGCCTTCACCGGAATCCTCGGTGTAGCCGGAGATCGCGGCCAGGTCGGGATCCGCGGACAGAGCCTGCACCAGGAGGTCGAGCAACCAGGAGCGCACGACGGTACCTTTGGACCAGGCACGCAGGACCGCAGGCACATCGACGATGGACTCCTCCGCGGCGAGCAGTTCGTACCCCTCGGCGTAGGCCTGCATCAGCCCGTACTCGATGCCGTTGTGCACCATCTTCGTATAGTGCCCGGCGCCGACCGGGCCGGCATGGACGAACGAGTCCTGGCGGTCACCGTCCGGCCGCAGCGCGTCGAAGACCGACATCAACCGGTCGATGTCGGCGGCGTCGCCGCCGACCATCAGCGCGTAACCGTTCTTGCGGCCCCAAACTCCGCCGGAGACGCCGCAATCGAGGTAGCGGATGCCGTGTTCGGCGAGGATCTCCGCGTTGATCTTGTCGTCGGTGAATCGGGAGTTGCCGCCGTCGACGACGAGGTCGCCGGGTGCGAGTAGCCGTGAAAGTTGCCCGATGACCTGACGGGTCGGGGCTCCGGCGGGCACCATTATCCACACCGCCCGCGGCGCGGGAAGCAACTGGACCAACGCTTCGAGACTGTTCGCATCGCTGGCGGTGGCGTTCGGGTCGTATCCGATCGCATCGCATCCGCGTTCGCGCAACCGCTCGCGCATGTTCAGTCCCATTCGTCCCAGACCGACAAGTCCCAGTTTCATCGTCACCGTTCCACTTTCGATATGCAGTGTCTTTCCGAGTTCTATGTCTACGGGGGTTCAACGTTCGCCTCACCTGACCGGACGGGCAGATGACACTGGCCGCTCGGCCGAGTGCTTTCCACCGCACATCCTTCGACACTGGTATTCGGTGCATTGGCTCAATGCGCGGGTAGAGCGAAAGACGGAGAGCAAGAAGTGACGGTTTCTGAAGTGCAGGAGCGGAACTCGTTGGCAGGGGGATCGGGCGCCGTGGGTGAGGCGTTGATCGGCAATCCCTGTCAGGTCACCGAGTCAGCGACGATGGTGATCTTCGGGATCGCCGGTGATCTCGCGCGCAAGAAGTTGGTTCCGGCCATCTACGACCTCGCACACGGTGGCCAGTTGCCATTGGATTTCGACCTTGTCGGCTTCGCCCGCGACAGCACAGACGTCGAAACCCGGTTGAGGGAGGCGGTGATTGTGCATGCGCGCGCACCGTTCGACTCGGAGGTGTGGGAGGCGCTGGCCGAGCGCATTCACCTGGTGCAGGGGTCGTTCGACGACACCGCCGCGTTCGCCGCACTTGCCGCCCGGCTGGCCGAACTCGACGTTCGACGCGGCAAGCCCGGAAACTATGTCTTCTACCTGTCCATCCCACCCTCGCGTTCGCCACGGTCTGCGGTCAGCTCGCAATCGCCGGTCTCAACCGCGGGGATCGTGGGTGGCGCCGAGTAGTGGTGGAGAAACCGTTCGGGCATGACCTCGCAAGCTCACAAACCTCGGTGCCGCGCTGGAACGAGTGTTTCCGTCGTCGTCGATCTACCGCATTGATCACTATCTGGGGAAGGAGACGGTGCAGAACATCCTCGCGTTGCGCTTCGCGAACGGGATGTTCGAGCCGTTGTGGAACAACCGGCACATCGACCACGTGCAGATCACTATGTCCGAGAGCGTCGGGGTAACGGGTCGAGCGGGGTACTACGACGGAGTCGGCGCCGCCCGCGATGTCATCCAGAATCACCTGCTGCAACTGCTGGCGTTGATCGCGATGGAAGAACCCGTCAGGCTCGATGCGGACAGCATCGCCGCCGAGAAGATCAAGATCCTCTCCGCCACCGAACTTCTCGGACCATTGTCGGAGACATCGGCTCGCGGCCAATACGGGGCAGGAGTCGAGAACGATGTTCCCGTACCAGGATTGGCTGACGAGTCCGGGTTCCCTGCCGACTCGGCCACCGAAACCTTCGCGGCCGTTACGGTCGGTGTGGCCACTCGCCGGTGGGCTGGCGTGCCGTTCTTCATCCGCACCGGAAAACGCCTCACCCGTCGGACTGCCGAGATTGCGGTGACGTTCACGCCCCCGGTCCACGGCTCACCCGCGGCCCGGGTCGCGGTGGTCTCGAATGTGCTCGTGTTCCGGGTTCAGCCGGACGACGGAATCGAACTGCATATCGGCGCCAAACGTCCCGGCGACGGCATGCACATTCAACGGGTCAGCCTGGGAACGGACTTCCGGTCGGTGTTCGAGGAGGCGCCGGAGGCCTACGAACGACTAATCCGTGACGTGCTACGCGCAGATGCCACACTCTTCCCCCGCCGGGAGGAAGTCGAATTGTCCTGGCGGATCATCGATCCTCTTCTCGAACACTGGGGCACCTTTGGTCGACCGGACACCTATCCGTCCGGAACGGCCGGCCCGGCGTCGGCGGAACGGATCCTGAGCCGGACCGGCCGGGTGTGGCGCCCGCTCTGACCCCACCCGCCATATGGTGCGTGTCCTAGGAACGGTCGACGTGGTCTGGTGGGAACGATCGAGGGGCTATCTCACCACGCCAACGTGAAATCCGGAACGAATTGACCACGAAATGCCCCGAACACTCACGTGTTCAGGGCATTTCATATAGATGAGGCTACTTCGACAGGGCGTCCTTGAGTGCCTTCGCTGCAGCGGCCGGATCTTCGGCGCTGTAGATTGCGCCGCCTGCGACAGCGACCTCCGCACCAGCGTCGCGGACGGCGGCGATGGTGTCGACCTTCACGCCACCGGCGACCGAAAACGGAACACCGGCGATCTTGCCGTCGTCGAGGAGTGCCTGAATGGAGTATCCGGGCTGCGCCTGCTCGTCGAGACCAGCATGGATCTCGACGAATGCGACACCGAGCTTGGCGACCTCGCGGGCGCGCTCGACGCGGTTCGCGACGCCGATGAGGTCCGCGACCACCTTTTTGCCATGCTTTGCGCCGGCCTCGACAGCGCCCTTGATGGTGGCGTCACCTGCGGAGCCGAGAACCGTAACCAGGTCCGCACCGGCAGAGAAGGCGAGGTCGGCCTCGAGGAATCCGGCATCCGCGGTCTTGAGGTCCGCGAAGACCTCCTTGTCCGGGTGGGCGGCTTTGATCGCGCTGACGGCGCTGAGACCGGCATTCTTGATCAACGGGGTGCCCAGCTCGATGATGTCGACGTACGGTGCCACCTTGTTGGTGAGCGCCAATGCGTCGGCGGTGGTGAGCAGATCGACTGCAACCTGCAGCTTCGTCATGTGTTTCTCCTTGGTTGATTATCGCTAGGTGGTGGGTGACTCGGGTCAGCCGATGTTGGCGTGGCGTTCCCATAGCCGCTCGGCGGTCTGATGGACGCCGCTCCACATCGCGTGGAACAGTGCGTCGAATGCGAGCAGCACAGACTGCTCGAACAGACTGCCGGCGTATTGGAGGGTGATTTCCGCGCTGTGGTCCTGCTTGTCGGCGGCGGGCAGCACCAGCACTGCGCGTGCGCGCTGGGCAAGTGGCGATTCGGGAGCCGCTGTGACGGCCAGTACCGATGCCCCGACCTTGATCGCCGTATCGGTGGCACGCACGACAGCATCTGTAGTTCCCGAGCCCGAGACCGCGATCAACACATCCCCGGAGTCGAGGGCCGGGGCGGTGACCTCACCGGCACGTGCACCCGAAGTCCCAGATGCATCAGCCGCATGGCCGCCATCTGGATGGCCAGGCCGCTGCGCCCGCCGCCGATGACGAAAACTGCTCGGGCAGAACGAATCAGTGCACCAGCGCTGTCCCACTCATCAGCCGCTACGGCATTGAGTAGCCGATCATTCTCCTCGAGCACGATACGGCGCCCGTCGTTGAACCCGATGTGCGTCTGCTCGATGGTGACGGTCATATTCCTCCTCGGTCGTGTCCGGTGGTGCTGTGAACACAAGGCTGCCGACTGAAGTGCGCACCGGCACCCGGCCGCCCGGCGAGTTCGCACTAGCCTTTCGGACAGTGCCGCAGAGGCACACCTGGCTTAGGCTGAGAATTGTGGTTATCCCAGAGGGCGCTGATCGACTGCAGGGCGATACCTTGACGGCGATGCGAGAGGTGCTGACAGGACCTCTCCCTGACATCGCCGTCCGATTCTCGCGGTTTCTCACGCACCTCTGGCCGCACGAGGCCCTGATCATTTTCACCCGTGAATGCACCGGACGACCTCGTAAGGTGGCCGGAAACCGGGAGCTCGTCGACCGGGTGACCATCGACGAACTCGACACGATCAAGCAGACCATCAGTCTGGGGGAGGGAAGCGAATGTCTCGCCACGCTCGCGGGGCGAAGTCGCCGTCTCTGGGCGGTTCGCGATTCCTGCGACACCCTGCTCGTTCTCGTACCGCGGTCGCCTAAGTCCGTGGCACCTGGTTCCGAAGGCGTCGAGGCCGCGCTTGACGAGATCGCGGCAGCTTTCGGACTTGTTGCTACCTCCATTCAGCAACAAGTCGCGCAGGCCAGCCCTGACTACCTTGCCGAGTCGCGGGCCGCGTCGAGCGAACGTGCCCGCACCATCGCCGAACTGACCGAACTGCACGAGGCGACGTTGTCATCGATCCTCGGAACGCTCCGCTCGAACGATCTCGACGATCGTCGTGCTCGAATCACAGCAAGTGAGACGGCGTCAGCCGCGTTGATCACTCTGAGGTCTGCGGGCGATGCAGACCGAGTTCTCTCCGAGGAAGCCGTGACGACCGCATTTGCCAGGCTGCAAGGGGAACTGCGCCCGTTGTTGCGACATCGGGATGTCGAAGTCGACTACGCCGACCCGCCGGCTGACGGACGTCCGCTGCCGGGCGAGGTGGCGGCTGCGGCGCGGGCGATGGTCCGTGCCGTCGTTCTCGCCTTCGGTGCTCAACCGGAACTACGTCGATTGCGTATCGCCTGGGATTGCGACGGTGACAATGTTCTGATCGAGCTTCGCGACCAGGGCCACGGAACTCTCGACCGCACTGCCCTGACCCGACAGTTGTCCGGCCGCCTGAACACATTGCGCGGTCGGATCGACATCGAATCGATCAGCGGATGGGGAAGCCGTGTAACGCTCACAATTCCTCTCGACCCACCCGCGGCCCGCCCCGACGAGCACCTCCTGTCCACCCTGAATCCGCGAGAACTCGAAGTACTCGCTCATCTATCTACGGGAAAACGCAACCGAGCTATCGCGGAAGAACTTGGAATCAGTCAGAGCACCATCAAGTTTCACGTCGCTAGCGTGCTCAAAAAGCTCGACGTATCCAACCGAGGTGAGGCCAGCGCGATCGGGATACGTGCGGGAATCGTGCCCGCTCCGTTTGGTCAACCCTAAAGAACTCCGAGGTGCCGCTGAACGCAGAACACGACGACGCCTTTTCGCCGGGACCTGCGGCGAGCCCGAAATACGCGCCGGATGAGACATGAGTGCAGCGAAATGGTCGCCGTATAAAGGAACCGCTATCCGTGCGGATAGAGTTGGATACTCAAGATGTGGGATCGACGAGAATTTTCATCTTTTTTCCATCTCGAAGAGCGTCGAATCCTTCATCGACGACGTCGGAGAGGGGAACGGTCGTTACCCATCCCGTTGTGTCGTAGTGTCCCTTGGCCATCAACTCGATGACAGCTTCGAAGTCGGTCGATGTATATCCCATGGACCCTTGGATACGCGATTCCCCGAGTATCAAGTTGATCAGTGGCGTTTCGATCGGCTTCTCGTAGAGAGCGACGCTGACAAAAGGAGATCGACCGGCCAGGCAGCTCAGGCCGGTGGCGACGGCCGCCGGCACTCCTGCAGCGTCGAATACCGCGTCAGCACCACGGCCCTTCGTTCTTTCGATGACTACCGCAATTACATCCTCTGAACTGGGATCCAGAACGTGAGCACCGAGATTTCCGATGGCATCGCGGCGCTCACTCGACGGTTCGACGACGACAACTTCATCGATTCCCATCCCGCGCAACGCGAACCACAAACCGATTCCGATAGGGCCGGCGCCGAACACAATCGCGGTATCACCTGGGGACAGATCCCCGAGACGTGCCGCGTGGTAGGCGACCGCCATCGGCTCGACGAGCGCGCCGAGATCCAAGGGAAAGTCGTCGGGGAGCTTGTGCAGCATTCCAACCGGCACGACCGTGTATTCGGCCATGCCACCGTCCGCCATCAATCCGTGAAAACCGATCTGGCTGCAGGTGTTGTAATTTCCTGCGGTGCAACGGGAACACTCACCGCAGTAGTACAAAGGTTCGACAGCAACGCGATCTCCGACCTCGAACGCATCCACGCCGTCTCCGAGTTCGGTGATGACACCGGAGAATTCGTGGCCAAGGATCAGGGGAGCCTTTTGCCCCGTTAGTGATGTGCTTCACTCGGAATGTAGACCGGGCCGGTGTAATACTCGTGCAGGTCGGATCCGCAGATACCATTGAAGCTGACCTTGATCTTCGCCTGCCCGGCGGCGGGTGTGGGATCGGGTACGTCGATCACCTCGACGTTTTGATTTCCGAAATACATTGCTGCGCGCATGAATTCTCCTTTGAACTGTCAACCTGCACACGGGTGGTGTTCCCGGTGGTAGAGGGGTTGGCTTTGTTCACTGATCGACAGGTGTCTGATACAGGCGGTGCGTCGGTTGTGACCCTGCGCCGGTGGGTGGCGCGCCGTGCGTCACGTTCGCTGCTTCGACGTAGCGTGAATCGTGCTCGTGAATTGCCGATGCCGATCGCCGCGAGGTCCATTGTTGTTTGGCGATCTCGCGGCGATCGGCATCAGACGGGAATGACGGAATTTTTGCGTAGGTGCGGCTGGCGCGGCGTTATGGCCCTGTCAGGTAGCCGCCGTCCACAGGCAGTGCGACCCCGGTGATGTAGGCGGCCTTGTCCGACAACAGCCAGGCCACAGCGTCGCCGACTTCCTCGGGTTCGCCGAGTCGTTTGATCGCTTGCGGCGCGATGAGGCCTTCTCGGAATTCTTCGGGTGCGCCTTCGAGGAGCGGTGTCCGGATTGCGTTGGGGCACACTGCGTTAATGCGTACTCCTTGTTCGCCGTATTCCATTGCCGCGTTCTTGGTCATGCCGATAATGCCGTGTTTGGTGGCGGTGTAGACGCCAATGTTGCGGACTGCTGCCAGTCCGGCAACGGAAGCGATGTTCACGATCGCACCGGTTCCGCGGGAAGCCATGTGGTTGAGTTGGGCCCGCATGCCGTAGAAAGTTCCGTCGAGGTTGACGCTGGTCACTAGGCGGTAGTCCTCATCGGTGTTCTCGGCTAGGGGCTTGACCACGGCGACCCCGGCGTTGTTGACGGCGAAATCTAGTTCACCGTATGTGTCGATGCACTGGTTAACGAGCGACTGCGTTTCTTCGGGTGAGGTGACATCACATGCTACGAAGATGGCGCGGCCGCCCTTGGCTTCGATCATCGCGACGGTCTCTTCACCGCCTTCGCGGGATCTTTCCAGATCGGCGACAACGACCGCGGCGCCTTCTGCCGCGAGCGTGGTCGCGATTCCGCGGCCGATACCTCCGGCTGCTCCGGTGACGAGACCGGATTGTCCTTCAAGCAACATCGAATATCTCTTTCTGTTCGCCCCGAGCAGCTTGGGGCGCACCGTTATGGCCTTTACGAGCGGAACAGGTCTTTGTTGACCGGCAAATCGTTCTCCTTGCAGTGCCGTAGGTAGTGGTCGATGAACCAGAACACGTCGTGGATGTCGACGACGTTCTCGTCGTCGTCGAAGAATTCGATGCAGCCGTTGATCACGAAGTAGGCGGAGAACCCTTGAGGATCATCGGTGTAGAGAGTGTGGATCGTGCCGGGGCTTTCCTGGACCAGGTCGCCGGGCTTCGCGACCCAGTCGTATTCGCGATAACCCCAGCTTCCGGAGAGGGTGTAGCCGGTGATCGGCGAACGGTGTTTGTGCTTTCCGATCGAGGCGGGTACCGACGAGCGAAGCAGGGTGTGGGCCTGTCCGAGTCGAGGGTCGAAGGAGAGGTAGCGGGTGTACATATTCGGTCCGCCGTACGGGATCCACGGGGAGGTTGCTTCGCTGCCGTCGAGGTAGGCGTCGGGAAGTTGGTAGTCCTGCAGGGTTTGTTCGAGGGTGGAATGGTCGGGGCCGAGCAGTGAGGTCATGAGGTTTCTCCTGTGGTCTTTTTTGAATATGGGTTGCGGCAGGGTCACCAGGTGGTGAGGTCTCGGGGAGTGACACCGATGGATGCGCAGTGGTCGTTGTAGCGCTGGAGCAAGGTTTGCCAGTTGTCGTAACCGACGCGGTTGCCGGCGTCGTCGACGAATTCGAGAGAGCCCTGGATGACGGCGAAGATGATGGTGGGTTCGTCGCCGTCGAGCATGGTGGGGGCGTGGGTGGAGCCGGCGGCCTCGACGACCGAGTCGCCGGGTCCGGCGACCCACCCTTCGTTGTAGGTCCACTGCCCCTGGACGACGTAGACGATGACCGTTCCTGGATGGAAGTGCTTGGTCAGCGTCTTCCCCGGAGGAGTCTTGATGAAGACGATCATCTCGCCGGTGGACGGGTTCAGTTTGACGAGCTTGATTTCCGAGCCGCTGGCTTCGTCCCAGGGAACCCAGACGTTCCCTTCGTCGGGGACGTAACTGGCGAACGCGTCGTAGGCGGTTGCTGTGGTGGCAGTCATAGTTTCTTTCCTTCTGTTTGGTGCTGCGGGAGGTGAACTGGGCGTGCGTGATCGACCGGAGGCTGAGGGTTCAGGCCGGGTCTTGGTGAAGGGTTCAGTGGTCGAGGAGGCGGTATTTGTCGAGCTTCTGATACAGCGTTCCCCGAGATATCTCCAGCTGCGCTGCGGCGGCTGTCTTGTTGCCGTCGGCGGCGGTCATAGCCGCTTTGACGACCTCGTATTCGGCGACTTCGAGGGGACTCAGATGCCGGTGCATCAAGTTTTCGGATGTCAGTGCCGGTGGTGGGGATGGTATTGGGGGAGTGGTGGATTCGGCGGTGATCTCGAGAACGGCACCCGCGGACGGGTCGTGTTCGTCGACTCGAATCACCATGGCGGACAGGGTAGGTGCGAGATCAATTCGGCTTCCGGAGGGCAGGGTGCGGACGGTGCGCCATATCGTTCGATGTTCGAGGCCGATGTTCGAGCTGAGCTCGTCCGCGATGAAGGTGCGCTCGTCGAGGGCGACGAGCGGTGCTGATGAGTGTCTGCGGGCGGCCAGATAGGCGTCGTAGAGTTGTCGTTCTTTGGTGGTGGCGTCGGCGCGTAATGCCCCGCTGACGTCGTCGGCCATCGACTGCGCCGCCCAGCGAAAGAACTGGTTGGCCTCATTGGCGCGGCAGGTGAGGTTGACGACGCTACCACCTTGCCGGTCAGCGGGTGCCGGACGGGCGCTGCGGCACAGGCCCATCGGTGAAAGGACCCCACGTAGTGTCGGAGCCGATGACGACAGCGAGTTTGCCGGATTCGAGCGCCGTACCGATGCCGTTAGTGCCGACGAGCGCTTCGTCGAAGATGGCGCCGGGAACCATGTCGACGTCGTCGAGGTCGTTGCCGAGCTGTCGGTCGCTGGTCCATCGCCAGAGCACATTGCCCCTCCGGTCGGCGAGCGCCAAGCTGGTGTTCGAGTCGGACAACGCCTCGGCCATGCGCAGAAGAACCGGTGTGGCGGCGCGGTGAAACGGTGAGTCGTCGGGGACGTCTGCACGGGGGATCGGCACATCGTGCGGGTTGATGCCGCTCCACTTCGACCGGCGCCAGGAGGTGAGCACGTCGTGGCCGACGCCGACGGTGTCCGAGCCGGACTGAAACGCTTCCCACTGAGTGAGTGTGGACAACTTGGCACCTCCTTCTCGGTCTTGGGAGCCATCACGAGTGTGCACCACGTCACAACCGGATGGGGTGTTCGATTTTTGAACGCCGACGCGCGATGAGCCATGGGGCTGGCGGCAGAGTTCGTGGTGTGCTTGTTGTGGCGCCCGGGTGTAGGCAGGAAGGCTGGAATCTTATGGCACGTGTTCACACTGGTGAGTCAGCACTAGCTCGGGCAGTACGCATCGTGGAGTCGTTCGGGTTGGACGACTCCACCTTGACGGTTTCGGAGATCGCCCGGCGATCTGAGCTGCACATTGCGACCGCCTCGCGCTTGATCGAGGAACTGGTCGGATGCGGGTGGCTCGAACGGGAGAGCCGGCGGGTGCGGATCGGTGTGCGGTTGTGGGAGGTTGCCTCGCGCGCTCGGCGGCCGTGGGGTTGCGGGAAGCGGCGATGCCGTTCATGGAAGACCTGCACGCGGTGGTGGGGCAGCACACTCAGCTTGCGGTCCTCGAAGGCGACGAGGTGTTGTTCATCGAGCGGCTGACCGCTTCCGGGGCGGCGATCAACTACTCCCGGATCGCGGGGCGGTTGCCGTTGCATGCGTCGTCCTCCGGATTGGTCCTGCTCGCTTATGGTCCGGTTGATTTGCAGGAACGTGTGATGGGCCAGCCGATGAAGGTCTACACCGACAAGACCATCCGCAGCGCGCGGCAGCTCCGGTCTGCGCTGGCGGAGGTACGCCGGCAGGGATACGCATTCTGTGCCGGTCACATATATCCGGAGACCACCGGTATCGCGGTCCCGATCCGCGATGCCCAGGGCACCGTGATTGCAGCGGTGGCATTGATTGTTCCCAACGACGCCTCCGCCTACGCGCAGATCCCGGCGTTGCAGGCCGCCGGGCGGGGCATCTCACGTGTGATGGCATCCCACATTCGCGCAGGATAGTGACTGGAGACACAAATTCTCTCTCATTTAATGAGAATGATCTGGCGGTGTGGTGGCCCGGCGAAGGATCCTCGATCTGAAGACGAGATCAAGGAGTTCAGATGTCTGCAAGCCTCTGCCCGCCGGCGCACTGGCGGACTCTGCATTACGGGTCACCGCGAAAGACGTTGTGTCCGAAGGCGTCGTGGCATTGACCTGAGGCGCCCCGACAACCGTCGGCTGCCCGACTGGGCGCCGGGTGCACATATCGACCTGATGTTGCCCTCGCGTGCCACGCGGCAGTATTCCCTGTGCGGTGACCGCTGGGACGCCTACAGCTACCGCGTCGGAGTGCTACGCGAACCGAACGGCCGCGGTGGTTCGGCGTTCATTCACGACTGGCTGGAGGTAGGGGACATTGTGGGAGTGGGCGGACCCCGAAACAATTTCCCCTTGGCGCCCGCACCGAAGTATTTGTTCATTGCCGGCGGTATCGGCATCACTCCTTTGATCCCGATGATCGCGCAGGCGGAATTGATGGGCATCGACTGGCAGCTCCTCTACGGCGGGCGGACCCGCTCGTCGATGGCGTTCCTCGGTGAGCTCGCCGGTTACGGCGATCGGGTGGCCGTGATGCCGCAGGACGAGTGCGGGCTTCTCGATTTGCCAACCTGGCTCACCGCGGCCGCCGCGACCGAGACCAAGGTGTACGTATGCGGTCCCGAACCGTTGTTGAACGCGGTTGAAATGTGTTGCGTGAATTGGCCGGTCGGCATGCTTCGAATGGAGCGGTTCGTTCCCAAGGAGCAGTGCGCACCGGTGCGGAACGAACGTTCGACGTCGAACTCGCCCGCAGCGGGCTGATGGTAACGGTCACCCCCGACATCAGCGTCCTCGACGCGGTGCAGGGCGCCGGAGTGAACGTGTTGTCCTCCTGTGGCGAGGGGACGTGCGGAACCTGTGAGACCGCGGTCTTGTCCGGTTCCCCCGACCACCGCGACTCCATTCTCGACGACGACGAACGCTCAACCGGCGAGTGCATGCTGATCTGCGTCTCCCGTTCCTGCTCCGACCGCCTCGTTCTCGATCTCTGAGAACACCCTCCGACGAAAGATTTTCCGTGACCACCTTCGCCCCCACTCCTGCTGTGCCGGTCAGTCATCTCGACCCGTTCGGCCTCGACATCCTCGAAGACCCGTTGCCCTTTCAGTCCGACCTGCGTGACGCCGGACCGGTGGTCTACCTCGACCGGTACGAGGTGTTCGCCATGGCAGGTACGAGCAGGTGCACGCCGCGCTGACCGACTGGCAGGGATTCCAATCGGCCGCCGGTGTCGGATTGAGCAACTTCCGCTACGAAAAGCCGTGGCGGCCACCGAGTCTGTTGCTCGAAGCCGACCCGCCGCACCATGACGCACCCCGGTCGGTGCTCAGCAAGGTTCTCGGCCCGCGGGCGCTGCAGAAGCTGCGCGCCTCGTGGCTGGTGGACGCCGAGGTTCTCGTTGACCAGGTCCTGGAGGCGGGAACGGAGTTCGACGCGGTCACCCGGCTCGCGGCAGCGTTCCCGCTGCGCGTTTTTCCCGACGCTGTCGGTATCCCCGACGCGGGGCGGGAAAATCTCCTGCCCTACGGCGATCACCTGTTCAATGCGTTCGGTCCCGTCAACAGCCTCGTAGAGAAGGGTGCACCCCGCGTCGGGGAGCTGTCCGGGTGGGTCAACGCGCAATGCACCCGCGACGTGCTCTCCGAGGACGGGTTCGGGGCGCAGATCTGGGCGGCCGCGGACCGCGGTGACATCACCTACGAGCAGGCACCGCTCGTCGTGCGCTCGCTGCTGTCGGCCGGAGTGGACACCACCGTCAACGGACTGGCCGCGGTGCTGTATGCCTTCGCCTCTCACCCGGATCAGTGGGCGCGGGTGCGGGCGAATCCGATGCTCGCCCGTACCGCGTTCGACGAGGCAGTGCGGTGGGAATCCCCGGTACAGACGTTCTTCCGCACAGCCACCCGCGACATCGAAGTCGGCGGCACGCTGATCCCGGACGGCCGCAAGATTCTGATGTTCCTCGGCGCCGCCAACCGTGATCCTCGCAGGTGGGAGAGCCCGGACACTTTCGATCTCTCACGCAATCCGTCGGGCCATGTCGGGTTCGGGATGGGGATCCACCAATGCGTCGGCCAGCATGTCGCCCGCCTCGAATCGGAGGCTTTGTTGACCGCGCTCGCCGCACGGTGGAAACGATCGAGTTCGCAGGCACCCCCCGCCGGCACCTCAACAACACTCTGCGGTCGTGGGAAACGATCCCGATCCGGGTCCAGCCGGACTAACGAGAGGACGATGGTGATCGGGGAGTGATGAAGGTCTGCCCATGAGTGTCCAACCTGCCCCCGAGTCGAGAGGTGAGCTCTCGGCACAGCAAGGGATGCTGCGCGAGGAGATCGCACTGTCCTGGCGACGTTCGATGCTCAGCGGACTCCGCCCTGACGATACGTTCGATTCGGCGTTGATCGAGGAGACCGATCGACGAAGCCGACTCTTCGACGCGGCCACTCCGATTCTCGACCGCATGCAGGACGATCTCGCCGATACCCGCTACTGCGTGTTGCTTGCGGATCGGGACGCACGCCTGATCGATCTGCGCGTCGGTCAACGCCGCATCCAGGACCGTATAGAGGAAGACGGCGCGATCCGGGGTCGGTTGTTCACCGAGGAGAACACGGGCACCAACTCCATCGCGACCGTGTACGAGACACGCCGACCCCTCGCAGTGCGGGGGGAGGAGCACTTCGTGGAGGCGATGAAGAAGTACAGCTGCTACGGGTATCCCATCACCCATCCGACCACTCGGCGGCTCGAAGGCGTGATCGACGTGACGTTCCTCAGTGAGGACGACAGTCCCCTGCTTCGGCCGATGCTCACCCGCGCCGTCGAGGATGTCCACCGCCGACTGCTCGAAGGCGCCCGATCCACCGAGACCGCCCTGCTCGCGGCGTTTCAGGAAGCTGTCTCCCGCAGGCGGGGCGCGCCGGTCATCGCGATCGGGGAAGACGTATTTTTCGCCAACACCGCCGCACAGCAGGTCCTCGAGTCAGTCGATCACACCGTTCTGCGGGCAGTGACCGAAGGAACGCCCAGCGGACGCCAGCTCACCAAGGACCTCACCCTCAACTCTGGGTTGCAGTGCGGACGATCTGGAGACGGGTGACCTCACGCGGCGGGGTCGTTCTCGAATTCGATCCTGTGGCGACACCCCGGCACCGCCATTCGGTAGTGGACAGGCGGGAGGTGAGGACCGCTCCGACCCGAACGGTCGCCGGCAGACTCGCCGCTGCGCGCGAACACCGCTTCACCACCTTGATTACCGGGGATCAGGGCACCGGCAAGAGTCGCGCCCTGACAAACCTGGCCGCCGACACGCCTGTGAGCTGGCACCGTGCCACCGTCCTCACCGACGCCCCTGCAGCCCACTGGCTCGAGGATCTGCGCCAGTCCCTGGACACCCACACCGGGCTGGTCGCCGTGGAGGACTTCCACCTCCTACCTCCCGCGATGGCACGCCGGGTCGCGACCTTCTCGCCGACAGCAGCGCATGGTGGGCACTGACGAGCGGGACCCTCGATGTCGACGCGACCGAACACCGGCGGATCGTTCCACACTGCCGCACACAGATCACCCTCGCTTCCCTGCGCTCACGTGCCGACGAAATCCCCCAGCTTGCGCGGGAGATCCTTCGGGAGATCGGCGCCGCGGACAGCGTTCGACTCACCACCGGCGCCGTCGATGTGCTCACCCGCCACCGGTGGCCAGGCAATATTGCCGAGCTGAAGATGATCCTCGAGGACGCCGTACGGCAGCGCTCCTCGGGCGACATCACCGCGGATCAGCTACCGACGCTGTGCCTTGGGCACCGGCAAGAGATGAGCCCGTTGCAGCGGGCGGAACGCGAAGCCATCGAGCTCGAACTCGACCGCAGTGGCGGCAACAAGCGAGCCGCTGCGAAGAACCTCGGTATCAGTCGTACCACCCTGTACAAGCGGATGAGCCAGCTGGGCATTCTCGGCTGAACAGCACCAGCGGTGGTCGAAAAGTGTCCAGAACGCGAACACTATTCAGACGTGATTGGGGTCACTATGGGTTCACTATCGATCCTGTTTGAAGGAGTTTTGCAATGACGCTGTACATCGACTCGCTGTTCATCGGGGGCGAGTGGATCCCGCCGACCTCCTCACATCGCATCAACGTGATCTCAGCGAGCACCGAAGAACACATCGGATCCGTTCCCGAGGCACGCGAGGCCGACGTCGATGCGGCCGTCGCTGCGGCGCGTGCGGCGTTCGACGACCCGTCCGGCTGGAGCCAGTGGAGTGCTGCTGACCGGGCAGATGCCCTCGACAGCCTCGCCGACCAGCTAGAGGCCCGCAGTGAGGAAATGGCCCGCCGAGTTTCGGCCCAGAACGGCATGCCGATCGCCATCGCCAGGCAGCTCGAAGCCGGTTTCCCGGTCGCGGTGATCCGCTACTACGCGAGCGTGGTCCGCACCGACTCCGCTGAAGCGTCCCACCCGCATCTGCTTGGTGGTACAACTACCGTGCGCCGTGAACCTCTCGGCGTCGTGGCCGCAATCGCACCCTGGAACTTCCCCCAGACCCTGGCCTCGTTCAAGTACGCGCCCGCCCTCGCCGCCGGGTGCACCGTGGTCCTCAAACCTTCCCCGGAAACCGTCCTCGATGCTGCCTTGTTCGCCGAGGCGGTCGCGGACTCGTCCGTGCCGGCAGGGGTGATCAACATCGTCCCTGGCGGCCGCGAGGTCGGGGCCTACCTGATCGCGCACCCGCACATCGACAAGGTCGCCTTCACCGGCTCGACAGCTGCAGGGCGTTCGATCGCTGAAACGTGCGGCCGCCTGCTCCGCCCGGTCACGCTCGAACTCGGCGGCAAGTCCGCCGCGGTAATTCTCGACGACGCCGATCTCAACCTTGCTGAGATCGGTGACAAGCTCTTCGGTGCAACACTTCTCAACAACGGGCAGACCTGCTTTCTGGGAACACGAATCCTTGCGCCCCGTAGTCGTTACCACGAGGTCGTGGGAGCATTCGAAGCGCTGGCCAGTTCACTGACAGTCGGTGACGCGCTCGACGACACGACGCAGATCGGGCCAATGGCGAGCGAACACCACCGTGCCCGCGTTGAGGGTTACATCGCCAAGGGCCTCGGCGACGGAGCGCGCCTGGTCACTGGAGGCGGCAGACCTGCCGGACTTGACCAAGGCTGGTTTGTCGAGCCCACGGTGTTCGCTGATGTCGACAACGACCATGCCATCGCACAAGAAGAAATCTTCGGACCGGTGCTCTCGATTATCGCTTATGACAACGACGACGATGCGATACGGATTGCGAATGCCTCCGACTACGGACTTGGTGGAACGGTCTGGACGACCAACCCGGACCGAGGCTTCGACGTCGCGCGACGGATCCAGACCGGGACCGTCGGTATCAACACCTATCTTCCAGACCCCAGTTCGCCCTTCGGCGGAGTCAAGAACAGTGGCATCGGCCGCGAACTCGGCCCCGATTCACTTGCGAACTTCCAGAACATCAAATCGATCTACAGCTAGGACACAGCCATGACGACTTCAACGGAGAAGACCGGATACAAGTGGATCGTCGCAGAACGCGAGAGCCTTGATCCGTACGTGGACTATGAGAAGATCTGGAAGCTGTCGACGTGCTACTACGTCAACGACTTCATGATGAATTTCCTTTACACCACAGGCTTTCCGCACTTCATCCTGCCCCCGCACGGTGGTGAGGTCATGTACCGGTCCAACACCGGAAAAGCGATCCATCATCCGGACAAACGTGAATCCGACACCGCCAAGCACTTCTGGCGGTGGTTCGAGCTGGGCCCGTCCGATCTGGCCACCCAGAAGTCGATCAAGCAGGTTAACGCCATCCACCAAGGCATCGCCAAGAAATACCCAGGCCGCTATACGAGCTGGAGGACTTCACGTACACGATGTGTTGGATCGGCGCCGACATGCATCGACTGCGGCTGAGGGTCGGCCTCTCCGGTTACACCGACAACCAGAAGATCGCTACCCACCTGTACTGGCAGGAGATCGCGAAACTGTTCCGCGGGGAAAACCGCGATTCGCGACCGGGCACCCCCGTGTTCGACGCCAGATCTCCGACTTCCCCAGCAGCTTCGACGGAATGCTCGAGTATATGGACAAGTACGAGGCGATCGACTATCCGTACACCGCAGCGGGTGCCGCCACCTGCGAGGCGATCATCGACCAGTTCACCCATCGATGGTTTCCCAAGGGAACCCGGTTCTTGGGCCGACAGATGATCCTGTCACTGCTCGACGAACCACCACACCGCGTTCATCGCCTGCCCTACCCGAATGTTCTTATCCGCAAGGTGATGGAGTTCGGCTTCGCGGCAGTGGTCTACATCCAGGAACGCATCCTGCCCGACCCGCAGTTCTCCACTCCGGAGAAGCATCGTCGTGCTGAGGCAGGGAAGAAGCTACGTGAGGTGGCGGTGGCCTAAGCCGCTCAGGATGAAGGCAGTGTCGAGTTCGACGCTGCTTCATCCTAGTGCGGATCGTCTCACCGATTCGGAAAATCAGCCACCGCCCCGGAAACGTGTAATCGTTTCCGGGGCGGTGGCGTTCGCAGATCTACAGCGACGTGGCGCATGTGAGGGCACAAACCGGGCGGAGCGAGGGAGGGCGCTCCCCCGATGATGCGACCACTCACAGATGAGAGCAACAACCCGATGTCGCGATGCAGCCGAATATGCATGGCGTGGGCCTCCCCCTCATGGCGCGTTGTCGACCGATTTTCGCAACAAGCGATCGAGAGACTAGTTGCCGATGACGGCAGGATCAACGAAATTCGCAGTTTCGAGTCGATGGTCTGACTCAGGGCGAGGGTCTGGTCGAGCAAGGGTCCAAGGGCACGCGCCTTGGCATCGGCCGCGACGAGAGTGGCGGCGACCGATTCGGCGGGGTCGGCTGCGGCGTTCGCCTGTTCGGTGGCGGATTGGCCCGCCGCCACGATGCCTTGGAGTGGGGCATCAGCAGATTGCAGGGCAATCGACAGTGCCGCCAGCTGGTCCCCGAGAGACCCCAAGGTTGTGTCGGCGCGGGTCAACGAGTCGATCACGCCGACCACTTGTGGCATGCGTGATGGATGGCCTCATTCGCAGGCGGCAGTTGCGCTGCTCCGTCCAGCGCCTCGTCGGTGGTGTTGTTGACCATTCTTGCTTGGGCGACACCGTCTTTGAAAATGTCGTTGGAGATACTCAGGTCGCGGGTGACGATCAGAATGCCCGTCAGCATGGCGATGGTGAAACCCAGGGCGATCGCCCAGGAAAGACGGAACATGATGGGGCCTTCTCCTTCGTTTGTCGAAAAGGTGTGTCGGAATGTCGGGATCACGGGGTTGTGCCGGATGCAGGCACACCCAGCGGCGGAAGGTTCAAGGAGTTGACCGGCGGGCCGATCAGGGCAAGAAGTGGCCCGAACACCTGGACGTGCCGGGCTTCCTCTTCGATGTTGGCTAGGGTCGACGCGATCGCTGAACTTCGAGGGCCAAGTTCACCGACGGCACTCTGCACCGCGCCCAGGTTCTGTTCGATGCTTTGAAGTTGGGTGGTCACTGATTCGACTGCGGTGGACAGTCCGCCGACCGTCGGGGCGGCGCGGTCTGAGTGCGCGGTGACAGCGGCAATCAGGTCGGGCAACGGGCCGGCGATTGTGCTGACGTCCCGGGTGGAGGCGTTGACAGTGCTCGACTTGCCGGGCAGCTCCGCCGCCTTGGTGGTGAGCGACTCGAGATCATCGGCGAGCGGAATGAGCGCCTGGATGTCACCGGACAACTGCGCATGCTTGGGAACGAAGACGGATGTCAGCTCGTCCAATTGTCCAGCGGAGGTGATCAATTCCTGGCTGAGCGCGACGGGCGGCCCAGTGGATCCATGAGGTCGTCGAGTCCGGGCACGAACCCGTTGACAGCACAGAGAACGAGGCTGGCGCAGCACCTGCCACCATGACGACGGCGACCCATTGCTTCTTCGAGATCATCGTGGTCCTCCGGTCGGGGCGGGAATCAGGGCGTCCTGTGCGGGCACAAACGCGAGTTTGTTCGTGGTGCGGATCAATTCGGCGTTGAGTTGGTTGACCAAGTCGATGGCCTGGCTCAGTTCGCCGTCCACAGAGGACACGGTCGTGTTGGCGCTCGACGAGATCTCATGCAGCGATGCCGCCGAACTCTGCAGCGTGGTGGCCACCGTCTCGAGTTGTTGCGCGATCCGCGCATCGCCCTGACCGGCGGCGACCAGAGCCTGGGCGTCTGGCAGCAACGCGGCTAGATGATCGACATCGCTGGCAGCGGCAATGTTGAGCTGACCGAGGATGCCGGCCAACTCCTCGAGTTGCCGGCGAGCAGTCGCAGGTGCGGTCAAATCGGTACGCTGGGAGAAGAATTCGTTGGTGATGCGGAAGTTTTCCACGGTGGCGCGGGCGCTTTCTTGCACCCGCAGGCCCTTGTGGATAGTCATCATGACCAGGGCGAACAGCACAACGGCCAGCACTGCAGCTGCGCGGCCGAGCCACTCGGTGGCTACCGCAAAACCGGAAGAAGTGGTGATCATCGAGGGCGGCACGTCCGTCCGTCGCCGAAACCCCGATTTTCGCCTCGTCGGCACCGTAGTCGACCCGTCGTAGTCATCGTGGGTGGGATCCGGAAGGCGCTCGGGCGAAGGGTCGTAGCCCTGGTTCATCGGGTGTGTCCAAACAGGAGTAGGAACGGGGAAAGTGGGTCGGGTAGGGGCATTCGCGCTCAGCCCGGGAGCGGGAGCATTTGGTTGATCGTCTGCACCGAGGTCACCGAACTGCGGAGGTCCGCGACCAGAGCCTGCACCACCGAGAGCAGCTGGGTTCCCTGGTCGCCGAATGTCTGCGCCGAGGTCACCAGCGGAACTACCGTGTTCTGGACCTCTCCGAGAATGGACTGGATGTTGCCCAGTTGCTCGTTGGTCACCTGGGCTCCGGAAGTGTTGCTCGAGAGCATCTGCGCTGCGGGGCCGATCGCCTCGTCGAGCCGGGTAAGAAGCGGGCCCAGCGCCGCGGTGGCGTCGAGGGCACCCTGCGCAGTGCGCGTCAGTTCGGTCAGTTGCCCCAATTCCCCGGTGAGCTTGTCGTTGACCGCGACGATGTCCTCGGACGCGGCGATGCTGGTCAGGTTCACCCGTTGCTGGTTATCGAGACGGGTGTTGAGGTTGACGATCACGAACGCGAACAGGCTCAGCGCGCCGACCGCCGCGACGGAGAGCGCCATACGGGCGGGTCCTCCGCGCCGTCCGAAGAGAATCACTGCTTACTCCCTACTTTCCGGACAGATCGTTGGCGGACTCTTCTGCGGACAGGCGAGCGCTGTGGACCAGGTCCGCAGTCGAACGCGCATCGGCGAGAATGACTTCCATGGCGGCGGTGTTGCCGTCCAACGCCGCCGTGGCGCCGTCGACCGGCGATTGCAACGAATTGACTTGCGCGGTAAGAGTGTCCAACGACGTCACCAGTTCGGAGACATTCGTACCGGCAAGGTCGAGGGTGGCTTGGATGTCGCCGCTGATTTGGCCGGTCAATGTCTTCAGTTCGGCGGCGACTGTTGCATCGGTGGCGTGCACGCTGGCCAGAGCGGCCTCCATTTTGTCCAGAGCAGTGAACGCCGACACAGTCACCTGCTCATGCTCGACTAGTTCGGTCAACGCCGGGTTGTAGTTGTCGGCCGAGACCACCGCTTGATCGAGCCGATACGGGGTGGCGGTGAGGTTGTACACCCGGGGCGCGAGGTAGAACGCCCCGAGCGGAATCAAGGCGGCCACCAGCACCGCGCGCGCAATATTCGTCCTACGCGCCGCCTTGACCGACTGCGCATCTATCGCACCTTGAACGCCTGGCACGGGCCATCCAGGCGAGTCCGCGGGGTTATCGTCGAAGCTCGCTGCGGAGCTGTGACGGTTGCGTCCGAACAGTGCTGTCATCAGTCGACAACCGAGACAAGAGCAATGGTCCGCAGAGCCGTCACCGTGTGGACAAGCAAGCCCTTGATGACGAGCTGGCGAGTAGCGATCTCTTTGAGCACCCTCCAGCCTCGATTGGTGAAAAGGCCCAGCGGTATCAATCCGCCTGCTTCATCGGCAACTGTGAAACATCGAGGATCTGGTCGACGGTGGCATAGACGGTCACACTCGGCCTGCCGACAACATCGTTGAACACCACTGCGTTGTCGGTTCCCAACACTATGGTGCACGCGGCCTTTGTGTCGGTACTGACAATGGTGAGCGGCCGTGAAATTCTGCGCGCGATGTTCACACGGTCGGGAAACCTTTCGAAATTCTGACTGAGCAGCGTGCCGACGATAGTGGCGACGCCATTTGCTTCCGGCCCGTCGTAGAGGGTGACGGGATACCTGGCGGGAGCATCAGTTGTCATGGATAGGGGCCTTTCAGGACAGAGGGAGTGAGGCTCTAACGGGACTCGCCTCGGGAGGTGAACTGCACGAAACGACGCTGGACTAGATCACACGTTCCAGTCGGTATCGACCTGCCCCCACGACCGGAGAAAGCTGTTGAACGCGTCCGCGTTCTCGATAGGTCCCTTCATCAGTTTCAATTGCCCCGCCATCAGGAGTTTTTTGCCCTCGGACACGCCCTCGGCGCATTCGCGCCACGTTGGTAGAGCCGCATCGATGATCACCCACAAATCAGTCTCGTCGAACTGAGCAGGCGTCCACGAAATGATTTGTCCGGCTTTCCATTCCACATGTGTGACGAGGTCTTCGCGACCGAGGGTGCCGAAGGCCATTCGGTTGGTGAATGTCGCAGGATCCTTGAAACCCCGGTACGTCGCCGTGTTGGCATTGGCGACGGACTTGGCGGCGTCGCACCAATCCTGCGAGAAAAACGGGTAACTCATCTGATGACTCCTTCTGTCTTCTTCAGTGGGTGCGAACGAAAAAGGGGAACTGCCTCAGATTGGCCAGGCGGGCGGAAGGCAGACTTCGCGCGCCCCTACACGGCGGGTATGAGCTCTGTAGATTCCGCTCGATACACCAATTTCGTGGCGTACGGCACCGCATTTACTGGGCATGCTCGTCCGGGCGGTCGACCACGCTGGACGCGGTGAACCGGCTAACACAGTCTTTCCTAGGGCTCCTCGTGGGCGCGGATCGTGGGCGCACTCATAGTGATTGGGATCACGCACTGTGTGTGTTCAATTTCTGGACAATCTGCGGCAAGCGCAAAAGGCACGCTTTCAGATTGACGGCCTCGTCGGCGACCAGTTCCGAGGATGAAGGTCTTGCCAGCGACGGGATTTTGCGTGCGGCCATGTGATCGCGGGCGTGGTCGACCGACTCGACACCGGGCAATGCAAAACACAACTCCGAGGCTGCGTCCCCTTCGATCGAGCCGACTTGCGCACCATGGTGTGGTGTATCCGGTGACAAGCCCGTCATCGGTCGTCTGCTCGAACACCGCTCGTTTTGATACTGAGACAACGAGATTCGGTTTCGAACCAAGTCGAAGTCGCCAGTGGAAATCGGCACAAACGCCTGCACCGAAACGCCGGCCGCTGAAACCGGCGGCTCCAACAGTGCTCATGGCTCGCGCGAGGCACCCCATTGGCGGCGCTTACCAACCTCAAGGCAGCGATACTCGAGCGTTCTATTCGATGTCCGACGATAGATCGGAAGACAACCTGCGGCGACTGCTTCAACCCCCAAGGGGCACCCGGGGATACTGGTGGCATGTCCGGAGACAATCGCAGCATGCTCGGGCGCGCATTCCTGATTCTGGGTTCGTTCACCTCGGAGCGCCCTCAACTGTCGCAGTCGGAGCTGAGCCGGTGCACCGGACTGCCGCTGCCGACGGTGCACCGGCTGTGCCGTCAACTAGTTGATAACGGGGCGCTCGAACGCGTCGACAACGGGCACTATGAGATCGGAGTACGGCTGTGGGAGCTGGGTGCGCTCGCGCCACGCGCCCATGGACTGCGACAGGTAGCGCTGCCGTATCTCGAGGACCTGTACGAAGCGACGCGCGAGAATGTCCAGCTCGTGGTCCGGGAAGATCTCGAGGCGCTCTGTATCGAGCGCCTGTCGGCGCGCGGGGCCGTCACCGTCGTCGGTCGGGCGGGCGGGCGACTGCCGCTACACGCATCGAGTGGTGGTCTCGTGTTGTTGGCGTTCGGCGGAGTGGACTTGCTCGGCGAGGTTCTCATGGCAGGCCTCGAACGCTTCACTCCCTCGACCATCACCACCGAACATCGCCTTCGAAGCACGCTCGACGACATTCGCCGGACCGGGTGGGTCACCTGTCGCGAACACCTCAACATCGGAACGCTCGCCGTGGCTGCACCGGTGTCGCGGTCGACGGGGGAGGTCGTCGCTGCAGTGTCGGTCGTGGTTCCGAGGCAGAAGGACCCCGGACCCCTGATCCCGGCGGTGAGGGCTGCAGCGTGGGGCATTTCCCGCGGTGTCGTGTAGCCGTTCTTTCGCTCAGTGAAAGAAGGGGTGTTGTGATCACACGGTGCGTAGCACAGTGACTGGTGTCACGAACTACGCGAGGAGTCTGCGCATGAACACACAAGTCGGGATCGTCGGCGGGGCCCCGCAGGATTGATGCTGTCCCATCTCCTGCACTTGAAGGGCATCGATTCTGTCGTGCTCGAAACCCGAACCCGCGAAGAGGTGGAGGGCACGATCCGGGCCGGTGTGCTCGAGCAGAACACCGTCGACCTGCTGATCGACACCGGACTCGGCGACCGGATCAAGCGTGAAGGCTCACTCACCACGGCATCGAACTTCGGTTCGGCGGTCGTGGCCACCGCATTGACTTCGACGAACTCACGAACGGTCGCGCCGTCACCGTCTACCCGCAGCATGAGGTACTCAAGGACCTCATCTCCCGGCGTCTCGAAGACGACGGCAACATCTGCTTCGGCGTGTCCGGCGTGCAGGTGCTGGGCCATACATCTGACAACCCGAAGATCACCTATTTCGACGCCGACGGCAACGAGCAGACGCTCGCCTGCGCGCTCGTCGCCGGGTGCGACGGCTCCCGTACCTCCACCCGCGGGCTCATCCCCGACACAACTGTGCGGACCGATCACTTCCGCCAGTACCCATTCGCCTGGTTCGGCATCCTCGCCGAGGCCCCGCCGTCGTCCGAGGAACTGATCTACGCTAACCATCCACGCGGCTTCGCGCTCATCAGCACCCGTACCCCCGAGGTCCAGCGGCACTATCTGCAAGTCGACCCGGACGACTCGGTCGACAACTGGTCCGATGACCGCATCTGGTCGGAACTGCATGCCCGCGTCGACGGAGAAGGCGCGGAGATCAAGGACGGCAAGATTTTCCAGAAGTCGATCCTGCAGTTCCGCAGCTTCGTGTGCGAACCCATGCAGCACGGCAACCTCTTCCTCGCCGGCGATGCTGCCCACACCGTTCCCCCCACTGGCGCCAAGGGACTGAACCTAGCGATCGCCGACGTGTACCACCTGTCGAAGGTGATGGCCGAATACTTCGCCACCCGCAGCCGATCCGGGCTTGACGGCTACACCGACAGCGTCCTTCCACGCGTGTGGCGGACCCAGCACTTCTCCTGGTGGATGTCCTCGATGCTGCACCGACTTCCCGCCGACACCGGATTCGGCCACAAGCGCCAGGTCGCCGAACTCGACATGGTCACACGCTCCGTCGCCGGCCGCACCCTCATCGCCGAGAACTACGTGGGGACCCCACTCGAACTGTGACCCCTTCTAAGGGGGTCTGTCGCGTTTCGGGTGGGACTGTCGGAATAACGGTGGATTCGACCTTGGTCTGACACGCCAGGCGTGAGCCTGGCGGGAAGGATCGATGATGACCGAGACACTGGAACCCATGGCTACCGAGGTGGATCCACAGCAGCTCGCCGAGCAGCTCCTGGCCCAGGCCAAGGAGCAAGGTATCGACTTGATGGGCCCGAACGGCCTGCTCAACCAGTTGACGAAGAACGTGCTCGAAACCGCACTGGATGCGGAAATGACCGAGCACCTCGGCTACGACAAACACGACCCCGCAGGTCGAGGCAGCGGCAACTCCCGTAACGGAACCCGATCGAAGACCGTCCTGACCGAGATCGGACCGGTCGGGATCGAGGTTCCCAGAGACACCGATGCCTCGTTCGACCCGCAGATCGTCAAGAAACGCCAACGACGCCTGACCGGGGTGGACGAGATCGTCCTGTCGTTGAGCGCGAAAGGGCTGACGACCGGGGAGATCGCCGCTCACTTCGCCGACGTCTACGGGGCGAGCGTTTCGAAGGACACGATCAGTCGGATCACCGACAAGGTCATCTCCGAGATGACCGAGTGGGCAAATCGTCCGCTCGATCGGGTCTATCCGGTGATGTTCATCGATGCAATCCACGTCAAGATCCGCGACGGGCAGGTCGCCAACCGGCCCGTATACGTCGCGGTCGGGGTCACCATCTCGGGTGAACGCGACATCCTCGGCTTATGGGCCGGTGACGGCGGCGAGGGCGCAAAGTTCTGGCTTGCCGTGTTGACGGAGATCAAGAATCGTGGGGTGGCCGATGTGTGCATCGTGGTCTGCGACGGGCTCAAGGGCCTGCCCGACGCGATCGCGGCGGTCTGGGATCTGGCGGTGGTGCAGACCTGCATTATTCACTTGATTCGCAACACCTTCCGATATTCGTCACGGAAGTACTGGGACGAGATGAGCCGGGATCTGCGGCCCGTGTACACCGCACCGTCGGAGTCCGCGGCCAAGGAACGGTTCACCGAGTTCGCGGGCAAGTGGGGCAACCAGTACCCGGCGATCGTCCGACTCTGGGAGAACGCGTGGAGCGAGTTCATTCCGTTCCTCGACTACGACGTCGAGATCCGCCGGGTGATCTGCTCGACCAACGCAATCGAGTCGGTCAATGCCCGTTACCGGCGTGCAGTTCGGGCCCGCGGACACTTCCCGACCGAGCAAGCCGCCCTCAAATGCCTCTACCTCGCCACCCGGGCACTGGACCCCAGCGGCAAGGGAAGAGCACGATGGGCAATGAGGTGGAAGCCTGCCTTGAACGCCTTCGCGATTACATTCGAAGGCCGCATCACACCGAGTGGAATCTGACTGATGCCAAGGCGGATCCACCGTTCATCGGACACTCCCAATTCCGCGGAGTCATCCTCGCTGGTGAAGTCGAGGACGAGGTGCGTACCCGACTTCTCGGCCTCGAGGTACGGCTCGATCGTGTAGCCGCAGCCACCGACTCGGCGAGCAGCTTCGCGGGCAGCCGCACCATCAGGCGGTGTGTGCCCCATGCTGGTGACGTATCTCGATGCGATTGATCCGGGTGCGGAGGTGTTGGTTCGGGAGTGATGCAGGTGGGGACCGGCCCGAGAGAGGCGGGCCGGTTCCCGCTTGTGAGTGTGGCGTAGTGCGGTGTTGTTGGTGTGGAGGCCCCTGCATTCTGGTGGGGTGTGGGGGTTGTGTGGTGTGGTGACCTGGGGTGATGGCATGTCCCGTGTGGGTGGTGGGGTCGCGGCGGGTGGTGCCGGCTCTTGTGTGGGGTGGTTGGTGTGGCCCGTTTCTGGTGGTTTTTGAATTATGTTGTGCTGCAACGTTTATTGTGAATTATATTGTGTTATGGCGGATTACCGTTGGTTTGATCATGGACTGTTGGTAGTGGTATCGGTTTATGTTGGGGTGATGGGTATTTAGAGATTCTGTCTGTCGTGTGTTTTTTGGTGGTGGGGGTGCGGTGGGGTATGATGGGTGCATGACATCGGACGGGTTGAGAGCGGCATTGTGGTGGTGTGCACGGCGCGCGTAGCACACCCCCGCCTCTCGGTGCTTGCTGGTGATGCTTCGATGGTGACGTTGAAAATCGTTGGTGGGTCTGTAATTTCGATTTCGAGCGGAGCGAAGCGACGCGGGCGACGGCAACGCTACGCGACTACC
>BBEG01000018.1 GCA_001312645.1 Rhodococcus sp. JCM 9791 | reverse complement strand
CCACCGAGGCGCCGACCGGCGGCGAGCTGTTCCGGGGTGAGCGGGAGACGAACCATACGCATGATCCTACACTGATCTGGTATTAAAATACCGATACAGTTGTTGTCGACCAACGCCAGAAGGACTGCCGATGCTCGAACTCAAGACTCCCGGAGAAGTTGCCGCCATGCGTGTCACGGGCGCATTCATCGCCGGCCTGCTCACCGATCTCTCGAACCGCGCCGAGCCCGGCGTGAACCTTCTCGACCTCGAGGAGCGTGCCCGCGATCTCATCGCGAAGCGCGGCGCGGTGTCCTGCTACTGGACTACTCACCCTCGTTCGGACGCGGCCCGTTCCGCAATGTCATCTGCCTGTCCGTCAACGACGCCGTGCTGCACGGTCTCCCCCACGACTACACGTTGCGCGACGGCGATCTCCTCAGCATGGACATCGCGGTCTCGATCGACGGCTGGGTCGCCGATTCGGCACGCAGCATCGTCGTCGGAACGCCGAGGGACGAAGATCTACGGCTGATCGACGCGACGCGGCAAGCGCTCGACGCAGGCATTGCGGCGGCGCGTCCGGGCAACAGGCTGGGCGACATCTCTGCGGCCATCGGCGCGGTCGCGGCCGAATACGGATACCCGGTCAACACCGAGTTCGGTGGACACGGCCTCGGGCGCACCATGCACGAGGACCCGCACGTCTCGAACACGGGCCGAGCGGGCCGGGGCCTGGTGCTGCGTCCCGGGCTCACCCTCGCCCTCGAACCGTGGTTCGCAGCGGGAACCGACAAGATCGTGTACGACCCCGACGGTTGGACCATCCGCTCGGCGGACGGATCCCGCACAGCGCACAGCGAACACACCATCGCCGTCACCGACGACGCCCCGCAGATCCTGACCGCGCCCGCAGCGTGACCTCGCAGCCCGAGCTTTCTTCGGACTACGCAGTCACTTTCCGGACGAAGGTGATCGTGCGGTCCAGTGCGTCGCGGGCGTCCTGAAGCGACAGGTCGAACTGGTACTCGTGCCCCAATTCGGGCGTGTGATCGTCCGGGTAGAACACCTCGTCCACCATGACACCCAGCTCGGACAGCTTCGCCGCCAGCGGTTTCGACTGCGTGTCGGTGAGCGGATCGGCGTTGCCGCCATTGATGAACGCTGCCGGGAAGTTCTCCGTGACGACGAACAGGCTCGACATCTGCCGTGCCGCGTCCGACGCCACGAAGTCACGGTCGCCGGTGTATGACCACAGCGCCTGCTGGACTCCCCAACCGACAAGTCCGCCCGCACCGTCCATGGCCGGCACGTTGTAGATCCCGCAATTGAGCACGACACCACGGAGAGCATCCGCAGACAGCGACGGTTCCAGTCCGAGGTCGCGGGCGACATCCGGATCGGTGATCGCCGCGGCGAGTTGCGCCGACAACTGAGCGCCTGCGGAATCCCCGGCGAGCACGATCGGTCCGGGTCGATATGGAGGTCCTCGGCGTGCGCGAGCAGGTATGCGTGCGCGTCGTCGAGCTGGTGGACCGGTGTCGGATAGCGGTGTTCCGGCGCGAGCGAGTAGCCGAGCGACACAACCGTGAATCCGGCATCGACCAGCCGTCGGTAGTACCCGGCATAGTTCGTGCGGTTTCCCGAAATCCATGCGCCGCCATGGGTCCACACGATGGTGGGAAGCGCCTCCGTCGTCCCTGTCGGCGTGTAGACGTCGAGGTATGCGTCGGGATCACCGTTGCGGTATGCGATATCGGCGACGAGATCCGTGGCCGGCGCTCCCTCCTCGAGGTTCGCCGTCGTCTCCTCGGCACCACGCTCGAACACCGCCCTGACGACGAGTGCACCGGGAGTCGGGCTCAGCACGAACGCAGCCACCGCGACCACCAGCACCAACGCGAGCACGAGCACAATCCATCTCAGGATGTGCCGTCGCGGACGTCGCGCCACAGCTTGCTCGGCTGCCATCGCAGTCTCCCGCCCAGAATGTGACCCCTCGAGCAGGAGTCGCGCCTCACCCGATCATTGCAGGTGAACTGCTCGGGTGCCGGACACACACATCGGGATGATCTCGAAGGGTGGCGGCTACGTTCACGAACACACCTCTTTCGTCTCTGGTTACTCCTCCGATTCCTGGATTCGGCCGCTCTCCCGCACTACCTCCGCGAGGATCCGAAGCGCTTTGGGACCGACCCCGTGCAGCGCCGCGAGTTCGGCCGCCGAACGGGCTGCGACGTCGTCGAGTGTCACCACTCCGGCGCCGAGGAGGGCCCGTGTCGCGGGCTTCCCGATGGAGGTGGGTAGGTCACTGTCGGACGGAACCGCCCCCGAATCGGCCTCGACCAATGCCGCAGCAAGATTCTTCGGAGCTCGCGAGATCCACGCCTGGCGCACCAACCCGTTGAGATGTTGCCCGTTGATGTCGGCGAGAGATATCCGGAATCCGCTCGACGCGCCCCGATACTCGACCCGTTCGGCGCTCGGATGATCCTCCAGCGCACCGGCAATCACCTCGTCGGGCAGCTTGATCGCCGCGACGCCGTCGGCGACCGAAACGAAGACCTTGTTCCGTACCGAGTAGGTGACCGCTTCGGCCGCAGTCCGCTCCTCCGCCTCGGGAAGCTCGAGCGCTGCCTTACGCACCTGTCGCGCTGTGGTCATGCTTCCGATCCTAGGGCTACTGATCGCAGAGCACGCCGATCCAGAGGGTGATCGCACG
The DNA here is from genome assembly GCA_001312645.1 of Rhodococcus sp. JCM 9791. Lineage (GTDB taxonomy): Bacteria > Actinomycetota > Actinomycetes > Mycobacteriales > Mycobacteriaceae > Rhodococcus. The sequence goes on along the minus strand of BBEG01000018.1, from coordinate 31,149 downwards.
CTGCACGGATTGCCGATGATCGACGAACCGGGTGTCGGCGCCCACTACCCGCGCCCCATAGGTGAGATCGAATACCAATCCTTCGAGCAGAGCGATCAGGTCGCGTGCGGCGCCGTCCGGATCACCGGATCCCAGCGAGTCCATCAGTGTGGTTGCGGCAGGCCGAGAAAAGAGACACGACGCCAGTGCTGCACGCAATTCGTCGTCGCCGGATGCATCGACTGCCAGCGAGTACCTGGCCAGAACATCTCGGCGTCGGTCCACGATCAGAGTTTCGAGCTGGTCGGTGATCAGTGCACTCGCCTCCGCAACCGTCCGGGGCGGCGCGGCGGGTAACGCGCCACGGAACGATTCGCTCGAGAGTCGCGTGAGGTGGGCGATCGCGGCGGAAACCAGAGAGTGTCGGGTTCGGTAGTAGTACGACGTCGAACCGCGCGCGAGTTCGAGTCGCGCGTCGATACCCCGGTGGGTGAGGGCGTGATTGCCGCCCTCTGCAGCGAGATCCAGGGCTGCGTCGCAGATGAGGTCTCGGCGGGAGGTGCGGTGAGGCATGTCTCCATCCTCGCAGACTCTACGATAGTAGAGTCTCGTTCATGGGATGGTTTCGCCGCGCAACCCGAACAGACCCACCTCCCGGGGTGGCCCCTGAAGCATTCGACTCCGCCGCAGAGAAACTCGGGCTCACCCTGGATGCAGCGCAGCGGCTGGCCTCGCTCGAACTCGTGACCGCAGAGGGAGGCGTGTACCTGTGGGGGCCGGTCGGACGCGGTAAGAGTCTGCTGATGTCGATGTACTTCGATGCACTGCCGACTCACCGCAAGCGTCGGATCCACTTCCACGAATTCTTCCGCGACCTGCACACCGCAATGAGGCGGCACCGATACAACCTCGATTCCGCCCTGGACGAACTTCTCGACGGAGCGGAGGTGGTGTGCTTCGACGAGTTCCACGTCCACGATCCCGCCGACGGCAGGTTCATCTCACGCCTGCTGCCCGCACTCCTGAGCCGTGATGTCGAAGTCGTCCTGACGTCGAACTACCCGCCGCGATCCCTCATGCCGAATCCACTGTTCCACGACGATTTCGTGCCGACCATCGAATTGATCGAACAACATCTGACAGTCGTGACGGTCGACGGCCCCATCGACTATCGCACCGTGTCGGGCCACGACACCGGGTTTGCGGCCGGAACGTGGATCACACCCGACTGCACACACCCACACCCCCGGCCGGACGAATCGGTGACAGTCACACCGGCCGGCCACCCCATCCGCCTCCGGCGCGCCACGGATGGCAGGCTCTGGATCGACTTCTCCGACCTGTGCGTGGACACAACCGCACCGTCGGACTATCTCGCCCTGACCGAATCGTTCCAGCACTGGATCATCAGCGGTATCCCCGGCCTCCTGACCGCGGGACGGGAACCCACTCAACGTTTCGCGAATGTCATCGACGTTCTCTACGACCGCGACATCACCACCACATTCATCTCGGCCGTCCCGCTGAGCGAGTTCACCGACGGCGCGTCACTCCCCCACGACATCGCGCGAATCATGAGCAGGCTCGGTCAACTGGCCACCCACGCCGGGTGCCGACACCGCAATTCGGCGCCGGACTCTTCCAGGAAGGATCCGCATTGATCGATTTCGAAATCCTGGACCACCATTCTCGAATTCCCTTCGACCTATGAAAATTCCGAGTTCGACGATCTGCCGAATATCGATCTGCTGAGTATTCAGACTGAGGTCGACACATTCGTGAGCAACACGCCCGCCAACGCAATACCTGCTACCCAGATGGTTGCAATAGCGGAAAGGACGAATGGTCGTGCGCCGACTTTCTTGATCGTCGCAATATGGACGCCGGTGCCGAGTGCGAACATTGCTGCGGTGAGCAACGAGGTCTGCACCACTTTTGCCACGTCGAGCACACCGGTGGTCGTGCTCATCGCCACCTTCACGATCGGCTTGACCTTGCTCAACGGTGCCACCGTCAGCACTGTCCGAGCGATTCTCACCGAGCTGTTCCCCACCCGGTACCACTACACCGGCGCGTCGGTCTCCTCATCACCTTTGAGCCCGCGCGCTGACCGCCACCGCCACATCTTCCGCGATGAGATCTGCATTGACGGCCGCACCGGCCATCACACCTGCCCCCGATGCCACCATCACCATCGCCGACAGGTCACTCGCATTGCCCGCAGCCCAGACTCCGGGAACCTCTGTCTTCCCCATCGGGTCGGAGTCGATGAACTCTCCGAGCGGGTGGTCGGTCACCGTTCCGCCGAGCTGTTCGTAGAGGTCTGCCCGGGCGTGGAACCGCGGAGCAACCACCACTGCGTCCTGCTCGGCCTCGGGTGCGCCGTCGAGTACGACGGTCACGCCCCTCTCCCCCTCGTCGCGGAGGCCCTCGACGCGGACGTCGACCACACGGATCTGCCGCGCCGCCAACTGTTCGGTCGCGTCGGCGTCGAGTTCCGGCATCGTGTGGGTGAACAGCGTGACGTCGGCGGTGAGTTGCCGGAACATCAGCGCCTGGTGGACACTCATCGGGCTCGACCCGATCACGCCGACGCGCTGATCGCGCACTTCCCATCCGTGGCAGTAGGGGCAGTGAAGCACCTTCCTGCCCCACATCTCCTTCACGCCGGGCAGGTCGGGAAGTTCATCGACGAGTCCCGATGCCAGTACGAGTCGCCGCGCCCGGACGGTTCCGCTTTCCTCGAGGTCCAACTCGAACGCGTCACCGTTGCGGCGCGCCGCTGCTGCGGTGTCGACGCGAATCTCCACCCCGTACCCGATTGCTTCCTTGCGACCGGCGGCGAGGAGGTCGAGCGGTGGAATACCGTCGTGGCCGAGGACGTTGTGCGCGCCAGCGGCCGGCGCATTACGCGGTTCTCCGGCGTCGACCACGAGCACCGAGCGTCGCGAGCGAGCGAGCGCGGTCGCAGCACTCAATCCTGCTGCACCACCCCCGATCACGGCAACATCGTAGTGTGCAATGGCGGGCCGGTCGGTGTTCGAACTCATCAGTTGTCTCCTCGCTCGAGTTTTCTTGCCGCCCATGCGGTTCGGTTCCCACGGACCTCAGATCAGACCGGGTCAGCACCGAGTCGGGGCCGTGGTCCGCGCTCAGCCGGTCCAAGGTATCGAGGTCGTCAGCAGACAGGCCGCTTGCGAGCCCTTCACGAAGCTTGCTCAACACCGTGCGCGCATAGGTGCGGGCAGTCGGCGTGGTGCCGTCGAGATCGATCTCGGTGCGGCGCACAGCTTCGACGTCGAAGCCCGCACGTTCGAGGTCCTCGCTCCAGTCCGGGTGGACGTTCCACCCACGTTCACCCGCAAGCGCATGAGCGCGCGCCTCGAGTCCCGGTGTGCCGATCCCGATGTCGTCGGGAAGAAATCTCGGCTGGGATTCCATTTCGACTACTACCAGGAGCGCTCCAGGATTCAGCGAATCGTGGAGTTGCCGCAGGAAGACGTCGGGGTCCTGGACGTGATGCAACGACAAAGCCGACCACACGAGATCGGCCGAGTCGACGGCAGGCCAGCCGGCGTCCAGATCCGCCTCGACAGTCTTCACCCGGCCCCGAAAACCGTGATGGCCGGCAGTGTCGCGGACTCGGGCCAGCATCTCCGGCGACCGATCGACGGCAATCACCTCCGCTTCGGGGAACCGTGTGGCGAGAGCGCGCGTACCCGTCCCCGTTCCGGCCCCCACGTCGACGATGACACGAGGATCGACCCGATCGGCGACCCAGTCGACCAGTCCGTCCAAATAGCTTCGATGCACGTCGCATCGAGATCCAGCAGATCTGCCGGGGAGTCGCTGTGCCGGTGTTCTTCATGATGACTGTGATGATGCATTCCCCCACGCTATAGCGTTCAATGCAGATTCGGCATACCATCTTGCCTATGGAGCAAGAAGAGGTCGACTTGGACCAGGTCGTTCGGCAGCGCATCCGAAGTCTGCGCCTGGCGCGCGGATGGACACTCGATGCGCTCGCAACCCGCTGTCACATCAGCCCATCGAATCTGAGTCGCATCGAAACCGGCCGCCGCAGAATCGCATTGGACCAGCTCGTCCCGATCGCACGTGCACTCGACACCACGATCGATCACCTCGTCGAAACCGACGACGACCAGGATGTGGTGATCAGGCCGCAACCGTGCGACACCCCCGGCTTCACAACCTGGCTTCTCTCACGCGAACGATCCCTCAACGGAGTCACGATCGCGAAGATGCGCATCACCAACGAAAACCCCAGACCGACGGACACGCTGCCGGTCCACCCCGGACACGAATGGTTCACGGTCCTCACCGGCACCGCGCGCCTTCAACTCGGTGAACGCACCATCCTCATCCAGGAGGGCAACGCAGCCGAGTTCTCGACGATGACGCCGCACGCGATCAGCGCCCACGACGGCGTCGTCGAAATCCTCACCATTCTCGATCACAACGGAGAGCGCGCGCACCTGCACGGCAACAGTGCGTCAGCGAACACTCGGCCGTAGATACCACTGCGCAGCCGCCGCGACACCGTCCAGAAGCGCAGTGGTGATGAGCAGGCCGCGACCCGGCCGCGACGGTGCCCGCGACAATCCGACGCAGCACGCCGCCACCCAGCCGAGGTTGACCACCGCAGCAATTTCGAGATCGCGGCGCCGTGCCGGACGGCGAACGGCCGCGCGCCCCAGGACGACGCTGGTCGCGCCCAGTGCGACAGCAACAGATACACGTACACGGTGCGACGGGTCTACCGAACCTACGACCCGCTCGTCGACCGACACTGCCACCGCGGCGGCCGCGCACCCGACACCATCGAGTCCGAGCAATACCCGAGCGAGCTCGTCCCGGTTCATTTCGGCTCCCACGTGATCCCCCCGGATTGCGGTCGGTGGCAGCGTAACGCGATGAACGGGTGATCGACGCACGTAGTGTGATTTCCGAATCGGCGAAGAACGGAGCGAACGGTGGCCGGAACCACGGTGGAACCGCCGACAGTGGCGGAGTTGATGGCCGAATTGGCGGAGCTCGAAGACCCGAAGATCCGCGAGGTGAACGTCAGACACGGCGACGACCACGGGGTCAACCTCACCCGACTGCGCGCGATCGCCAAGAGGCTGAAGATCCAGCAGGACCTCGCCGGGGAACTCTGGGAGACCGGCGACAGCGCGGCGAGACTGCTCGCAATCCTCATCAGTCGGCCGAAGGCGTTCACACGCGACACCCTCGACACCATGTTGCGGGAAGCACGCGTACCCAAAGTCCAGGATTGGCTGGTCAACTACATCGTGAAGAAGAGCCCGCACGCCGACGAATTGCGCGTACTGTGGTTCGACGATCCGGACCAGGTCGTAGCGAGCGCAGGTTGGGCCCTGACGTCCGAACGAGTGGTGAAAAAGCCCGCGGGTCTCGATCTCTCCGCGCTGCTCGACACCATCGAAGTGCAGATGCAGGATGCTCCGGAACGCCTCCAGTGGGCCATGAACACCTGTCTCGCCCAGATCGGGATCGAGCACGCCGAGTATCGCGCCCGGGCCCTCGATATCGGCGAGCGATTGAAAGTGCTCGAGGACTATCCGACCTCCCCTGCTGTACGTCCCCGTTCGCCCCGATCTGGATCACCGAGATGGTGAACCGGAAAACCGACAAGTGAGGCCCTTGATGAAACTGATGCGCGCCGTCGGCGTCTGCGCCACCACCATTGCCACGTCGGCCCTGCTCGCTGCAGGAGTGGCTTCGGCTTCGGAGACCGTCGCGTTCCAGATCGATCCAGCACCATACGGAAATCCGAACGGAAGCTTCGACGCTCCATCGATCCGCTGCGTCGCGGTGGTCGGCGAAGAGTCGGGCGTCGTCACGATCACCGGCGGGAAAGAGGACGGCTGGGGCTGCCTCCTCTACGCGGATGTGCAATGGGTGAACCTGTCGACCGGCGAATCCGGATCTACCCGCCTGTCGGACGGGCTCAACGGTATTCCGGCATTCGCCACTATCGATACCGGCGCCGGGCAGGTCGCCGTCCTCTTGACCTCGGCAGCGGCCGGGCCCGTCACCCCCGGCATCGCGACATTCCAGGTGCCGTAGGCGGCGTCCCATCGAGAAACATCACGTCAGGAAGAATCCGCTGCATATACTCCGGCAATGCTGATCATCGGGATCATCCTGTTCGGAATACTCATCGGCGCAGGTGCCCAATTGATTCTGGGCAAGTCCACGTCCGGAATCGATTGGACAGTAGCGTTCGCTGCAGGAATCGGCGGCTCGTTCGTCGGCGGCCTGCTCATCAGTCTGCTTGCCGGGGACGGTCTCGATTTCCGCCCCAGCGGCATCATCGGCTCCATCGTCGGCGCCGTCATCGTCACCGCGGCGTGGTTCTGGTGGAAAGGGCGCTCGAGCTCGTCCGTGGGCTGACAGCGAAGGGCCTGCCGCACCGGTGACGGTGCGGCAGGCCCTTCGGTGCGCGTCAGATCCGGGTGATGTCCAGCCCGCCGTCGTGATACTGCGACCGCAGGCGCTTCTTGTCGAACTTGCCGACGCTGGTCTTGGGAACCTCGCTGACGACCGTCCAGTTCTCTGGAAGCTGCCACTTGGCGACCTTGTCCGACAGGAATTCGCGCAGCGTGTCGACTGTCGCAGTGGCCCCTGCACGCAGCACCACGGCGACCAACGGACGTTCGTCCCACTTGTCGTCGGGCACACCGATCACCGCTGCCTCGAGAACCTCGGGGTGCCCCATGACCGCATTCTCCAGATCGACCGAGGAAATCCACTCGCCTCCGGACTTGATGATGTCCTTCGTGCGATCCGTCAGCGTCAGATAGCCGTCCGGAGTGATGGTTCCGACGTCGCCCGTGCGCAACCACCCGTCGTGGAACTTGTCGGGCGCCTCCACACCGTAATAGGAGGCTGCGATCCACGGCCCGCGAACCTCGAGTTCACCGATGCTGGCACCGTCGTTCGGAACCACCACGTCGTCATCGCCGACGAGACGGGCCTGCACCGACGCCGGGAATCGTCCCTGCGTGTACCGGTAGCGCCACCGCTCGTCGCCCTCGGCACTCGCCGGCGGTCGCGCCACCGAACCCAGCGGCGATGTCTCGGTCATTCCCCAGGCGTGCAGAACCTGCACGTCGTGGTCTGTCTCGAACGCATGCATGAGCGACGGCGGCACCGCCGATCCACCGATCAGCACCTCCTTCATGGAGGAGATGTCCTGCGGATGTTCTTCGAGATACTGGTGAAGTCCGAGCCAGATGGTCGGGACGGCGGCGGCGAAGGTCGGGCGCTCGGCGGCGATGAGCGCTGCGAGCGGCTCAGGCTGCAGGAAACGGTCCGGCATGATCAGCGACGCACCGATCATGAACGCCGCATACGGCAGACCCCACGACATGGCGTGGAACTGCGGAACCACCGCCAGCGCCCGGTCACCCTGCCGAAGGGCAGGTCCCTCCGTCATGCACACCTGCATCGAATGCAGATAGATCGAACGGTGTGAGTATGCGACACCTTTCGGGTCACCGGTGGTACCGGACGTGTAGCACATCGCGGCGGCGGACCGCTCGTCCACCTCGGGCCAGTCGAAAGTGGTCGGCCGGTCGGCGATGAGCCCCTCGTAGGTGTGCAGCTGCACACCGTCCGGGACCTCGAGACCGGCGGTCGAGTCGCCGGTGACGACCACATGCTCGACGGTGGTCAATTGCGCCAGCTGCGGTGCGAGCAACGGGACGAGCGTGGAATCGACGATGATCACGCGGTCTTCGGCATGGTTGGCCACGTGGATCAGCTGTTCCGGGAACAAGCGGATGTTGAGGGTGTGCAGGACGGCGCCCATCGCCGGTATCGCGAGATACGCCTCGAGGTGTTCGGCGTTGTTCCACATGAACGTCGCGACACGCTCGTCGCCGTTCACGCCGAGGCCGCGCAGAGCATGCGCGAGCTGCGCGCACCGTTGACCTACCTCGGCGTAGCTACGCCGCCGCGCACCGGAATCGGTCCAGGTCACCACCTCCGCTTCGCTGTGAACGGAGCTGCCGTGGCGCAGAATCTGCGCGATGGACAAGGGTGCGTCTTGCATGGTGCTCAACATGAATCGCTCCTCTTCGATCGGTTCGCGACCATTGTGTCGCACGCCACCCGATTCCGGACCATCGAGGTGTTCTGCGCCGTTGAACGGACAGTTCACGCATCGGCCGGATAGCGTCACGGCATGATCACCGGCCTGCATTCACTGGTCTACACCGACGATCCCGAAGCGACACGAGATTTCTTCCGCGACGTACTCGGATTCGCCTTCGCCGATACCGGCGGAGGTTGGCTCATCTTCCGAACGGGGCCGTCCGAACTCGGGGTGCATCCGACGTCGACTGTTCAGGAGGGTGTCGAGTACAACTCACCACGCCACCACGCGATCTCACTGATGTGCGACGACCTCGAAGCAACAATGGCAGACCTGTCGTCGAAGGGCGCTCGATTCACCCGCGACGTCCGGGACGACGGCTACGGTCTCACCGTCGATGTCGCGGTGCCGGGCGCCGACGACATCATGCTGTACGAACCTCGCTATGAGCCGCCGGCGTTCCTCGAAGACTGACCCGCGACAACCTACGTCCGCCGGCCGGCGACTCCACGCCCCTCGGCTCGAGCGCCTCGCACGAGAGCTTTCCTCCTGCGGCCCGGGTTGCCGTAGGTCGTGAGGCAACGGGAACCCGGACAATTGGGGGAAGTGTCGCCACGGCCTCCCGCCGCCAAGCGTGTGGCAGGCTCGAATCGTTCCGGCGTTCTCACGGCCGGCAGGATGGAATCGCATGACCGTACTTGCCGCAGGCAGACGTCATTCCGTTGGACTCCACGCCGATGGAACCGTCGTCGCTGCAGGAAATGGCTCTGCCGGCGAGTGCAACGTTCTCGGATGGCGGAACATCGTCGCAGTGGCTGCCGGGAATGTACACACCGCCCGGAACACAGGAAGGTCTCACACCGTCGGCCTGCGGTCCGACGGGGCGGTCATGGCCGCGGGGTGGAACGGCGACGGGCAGTGCAACGTGGGCACGTGGCACGAAATAGTCGCGGTCGCTGCAGGCTGGCGTCGCACGCTCGGAGTGCGGGCAGACGGCATCGTCGTGGCTGCCGGCCGCAACAACGAACTGGAGTGCGACGTCGACTCCTGGCGCGAGGTCGTGGACGTCGCCGCCGGTGACTGGCATTCCGTCGGCGTCCGGAACGACGGAACTGCCATCGCCACGGGCAACAATCGATTCGGACAGTGCGAGATGGACGACTGGCGCAATCTCACCGCGATCACCGCGGGATACCTCCACACCGCCGGCCTGAGAAGCGATGGAACCGTTCTCGCTGCGGGGCAACGTAAATCGGGCGCATGCGACGTAGACGAGTGGGTCGAAGTGACGTCGGTGGCCGCAGGAAGTCATCACACCGTCGGCGTGCTCGCGAGCGGCAGGGTTCGCGCCGTCGGAGACAACAGCCACGGACAGTGCGACGTCCACCGGTGGCACGGCATCGTCGCGGTCGCGGCGGGCTCCACTCATACGCTCGGTCTATGCGCCGACGGCACGGTCGTTGCGGTGGGTGGTCCGAAGGATGGTCGATGCGATGTCGATGAATGGCACGACATCCGGCTACCCAGATCTCGACCTCATCCGCAATGGCCCTACCGATCGTGACGAGCGACGAATTCGCGAACCCGGTCGATGACCGCCTGTGGCTCGTCCACCAGCACCGCGTGGCTTGCATCAGGGAGTATGTGCAGCTCGGCGTGGGGTGAGACGCCGCGAACCACCTTCGACGCCCGCATCGACGGAACCAGCCGGCTCCGCCCTCCGAGCATGATGGTCAGGGGCGTTCGGATGCCTATCCACTGGTCGTTCGTCAGCCGCGTCGGGCGCGGCGTTCCCCGCTGCACGAAGTCGGTACGAGCGGCCATCAGTAGGTCGAGCATCGTGGATTCCGGTAGCCGTCCTCCACGCACCCATGTGAGGTATGCCCGATACTGCTCGTCATCGCCGAGCAGCATTCGCAGCATCTTCCACCACGCACGCACAGGCATTCTCACGATCGCTCCGGGCGGCTCGATCGCCGTGACGCTGAGGAGACGTTCGGGGGCCTCGACAGCATGATTGAGCGCGACCCACCCACCGTACGAGTAACCCACGAGGTGCGCGCGATCGATATCCAGGCCGGCGAGTGTCTCTTCCAACCAAGTTGCTGCGTCCCTCCCATCGCCGACGGGCGGGCGCTGCACGCTGCGACCGGCATCCCAGACGGTGTCCACCGCGATGATCGGCCTGTCGAGCTGCCACGCCTCGGCGAACCGATCCCAGACCGCGACGGTGCTGCCCCCACCCTGCAGGAGCACGAGTGGGTCCCCGGTCCCCGAGCTGCAGACCGTCGAGACTGTGGTCGACCCGAAACTCGTCTCCACCGATCGATCTTCACGATCGGGCCACTTCGCCATCGCCTTGTCGAAGGCATCCAGAAAATGCTCCTCGGACCGCGCGTTCTCGAATTTCCCGACCAGTTCACCCATACGACGAACATAACTCCTGGTGTTGCGTATCACGTGACTCACGCAGGAGAACGCGGCGCCCCCATACCCGGTCGATCCGGACCGGACCGTCCACCGTCGGCGACAGCGGGAAGTCGAAGATCGCAGTCGGAAGATAGACTGTGGCACAGGAATTGGGGATGTCCACGACTCCGGACAGTCTCCCCTCGATCGGTGCGGCACCGAGGAGAAGGTACGCCTGCTCCGGGCTGTATCCGAATTTCGTGAGATATTCGATGGCGTGCAGGCATGCCCGTTGATATGCCAATTGCGAATCGAGATAGCGCTGTTCACCGTCGAGGGTCACCGATGTACCCGAGAACGCGAGCCATTCGGAGAACTGGGGGTCGGTGTTACCCGGCATGAAGATCGCATTCTCGCTCACCCCGTAGGTGTCCATTCCACCCGGGATGAGGTCGACGCGCAGATCGATGAAGCCACCCATCTCGATGGCGCCACAGAAGGTGATCTCGCCGTCGCCCTGCGAGAAGTGCAGATCGCCGACCGACAGGTTCGCGCCGTCGACGAACACCGGTAGAAGATCCGGCTGCCTTTGGTCAGGTTCTTGATGTCCTGGTTGCCGCCGTTCTCGCGGGGCGGGGCGGTGCGTGCACCTTCCGCCGCGACACGGTCGAACTCCGCCCCGGTGAGGCTGCCCAGGATCGCGCCGTTCGGCTCCGGCGGTAGCGCCAGCGGCGGCACCCGATCGGGGTCGGTCGCGATCAGAGCCGCCTCACGGGTGTTCCAGGTGGACAAGAGATCGTGCGACGGAGCCGTCCCCATCAACCCCGGATGCACGATGCCGGTGAACGACACGTGCGGAATGTGACGGCTGGTGGCCTTCTGGCCCGAAAAATCCCAGACTGCCTTGTAAGCGTCCGGGAACTGGTCGGTGAGGAAGCCGCCCCCGTTGGGCTTGGCGAAGATGCCGGTGTAGCCCCAGCCCTGTCCCGCCAGCGGGCCCGAATCCTCCTGCGGGATCGGGCCGAGGTCCAGAATGTCGACGATCAGGAGGTCACCCGGTTTCGCGCCCTCGACCGCGAACGGCCCCGACAACGCGTGCACCGTGTGCAGCGGCGCGTTGCGGATGTCGTCAGCGGAGTCGTCGTTGTGGATTTCCCCGTCGAACCATTCCCGGCAGTGCACCCGGAACGACTCCCCCGGCTTCAGCGTGGCCACAGGCGGGATGTCGGGGTGCCAACGGTTGTGGCCGATCTTGTCCTGATCGGTGAAGCGGCGGGTCGAGTCGAGGGGAAAGACGACGTCGGGCACTGGACCTCCTGGGTCGATCGATCTCGTTCAAGGGCGCGTTCAAGGGCGAGGTAGCAGCCGATGCTCGGGTCGGTCGAGACCGGACGCGACGACCGCCGCGGGCCACTGGGGAGCGCACCCGATACGACGCCCGGATCGGACGCAGTGCGCGCTGTAGCGTCGTGAAGGCGCATCGCGGTAGACGCGCCGCGACCGAGACGCGCCGCGGTGATCGCGCGGGACGCTTGCTGCCCGCACGAGGGGCACGCAGTGGACGGCCCGACTTCGCTCATAGGCATGGACGCATCGAACAGACCGCACTCGGCGCACCGGAAGTCGTACAGCGGCATCGGTATCGACCTTTCGAATCGATCGGCTGCCGAAACCGTAACCGACCGGCCTGTTCTGCGCGCCACGTCGACGAAATTCGTAACTCCCGGGTAACCCCGTCGCAATCGGTCCTGCCGGCCATCCGCTCAGTCGTCGATGGGAGAATCGACCCGTGCCGATGCCTTCACCGCTCCCCGTCAGGAATGGGGTCGGACCGACTCGTCTGAGTGTGCCGGCCTCCGGTCCGTGGTCGACGATCGCCGAATACGTGGTCGCGAGGTTCGACCATATGGACGCCGGCACCCTGTATCAGCGGTTCGACGAGGGCGAGATCGTGGGGGCCGACGGCGGTCCGATCGACCGCGACACGATCCTGGGCACCCACCGGTTCATCTGGTACTACCGCGAACTACCTGCGGAAGATCCGGTGCCGTTCCACGAGAAGATCCTGCACATCGACGACGACCTCGTTGTCATCGACAAACCACACTTCCTCCCCACCACCCCGGGTGGGCGGTACCTACACGAGTCTGCACTCGTCCGATTGCGGATCCGTCTGGACAACCCCGACCTGACACCCATTCATCGACTCGACCGCGCGACGGCCGGACTGGTGATGTTCTCGACCCGCCCTGCAACGCGCGGCGCCTATCAATCGCTGTTCGAGAAGCGTCGGGTCGCGAAAGTCTACGAAGCGGTGTCGGCGCGACCGGCAGACTGGAATCCCGACGCACCGATACTTGCGGGGCACGCGCTTCCCATCATCTATCGGAACCACATCGAGGCCCGTAGAGGCGAGTTGCGAGTGGTCGTCGACGACGCCCGAGAACCCAATTCCGAGACCGTGATCGACGTGCTCGGGACCGGAGTGAGTACCTCCGGACGCACTGTGCTCCATACGATCCTGCGCCCATCTACGGGCGGATGCATCAGCTGCGGGTCCATCTGGCGGCACTCGGAATCGGGATCCTGGGCGACCGTTGGTATCCCGACCTTCTACCCGAGTCTCCGGACGATCACTCCCTGCCCCTCCAATTGCTCGCGCGGGAACTGGATTTCACCGATCCTCTGTCAGGGCATCTCCGACGGTTCGTCACCGGCCTGGCGTTGAGTGAAGCACCTCTTACGGAGCATTGAGGCACTGCCGCACATATTTTCCGGTGACGCCGTAGGCAGCGAGGAACATGTCGATGAGTCCGTCGATGATCTGTTCGTCGACCGGCCAGGAGCAACCGGTAATAGAGCGCTCCCGCGAGCACCTCGGCGGGGATCGTCAGGTCCACGCCAGGCTCGAGCTCTCCATGTTTCTGGGCGAGTCTGATGCGGTCTGCCGGGTCAGCACTTCTCCGCGGCGCCGCGGCACCGCGGCGCCCGCAACTCCGGCGACGGTTGCTCTCGCTCATTCACGCCCCATCGCATCGGCACGCACCGTGCCGTTGACGGCAGCTGACCTCCGGGCGCACACTCTGCCGGCAGCTCGGAGGCCCCTGCGACACAGACCTCCACGGAGAAACAGCCGACGAGATCATCAAGGCGCAGGACCGGCACCTACGCGAGTCCGTTCGCGGCGGCAACACCGATCACGCTCGGCACACGAACAGATGAAGAAACGGTGGAAGCGCCCGTTCAAAGCCCAGAACGGCTTCGCCGGATGTGACCACAGTCTTTACTTCGCCTACAAAGTAATATCGTCTCCTATGCCTAACATCCCTCACTCTTCTGAGCAGGAGAGTGTCGTCGACTACTCGGCGCTACCCGGGCCGCGTGCGCAAAAGTCCAAGATGCCCGCGCTCGATGCGCGGGCATGGACGCTGAAGGTGGCGCTCTCGCAGCGCCCGTGGAGCTTCGTTGCGTCGGCAGGCATGGCAGCCTCGTTCGTCTGTAACGGTCTGACGCCCGTCGTGGTGGGCAAGGCCGTGGACGAAGCCATCGCGACCTCGTCACTCGGCCGATTGGGATTCTGGATCCTCGTCCTGGGTTGCCTGTTCGTGGTCGCGATCGGCGTGAACTGGATCGCGCGCTTCATGCTGATCCGTAGTCAACAGCTGGTCAGCCATGATCTGCGCACCATGGTCACCGATCGAATCCAGGATCCGCGTGGGTTCGCCGGCCGCGAGCGCACCGCAGGCGGATTGTTGTCGATCGCGTCGTCCGACACCAACCGGGTCGGCGACATCGTGATGATGACGGTCATGCCGGTGGCCGAGGCCGCCGCCATCACCTACGGCGCCGTCATGATGTTCACCATCAATCCCTGGCTGAGCCTGGCGACCCTCATCGGTGGCCCACTCCTCGTGGTCGTGGCTCTTGGGGTGGCCCGCCCACTGCAGAGCCGTTCGATCACGCGTCAACATGCGATCGCGCAGGCCGCGGCCACCGCCACGGATGTGGTGCAGGGCTTACGCATCCTCAAGGGACTGGGCGCCATCGTCACCGTCCGCGGTCGATATGACGAGGTCTCCGACATCGCTTACCGCAAAACCGTTCATGCCGACGCCGCAGAGGCGCGCCTCAACGGCGCCACCGAGGCCGCCGGCGCGATCTTCGTCTCCGCCCTCGGCATCGCCACCGGCGTGCTTGCACTCAACGGGCATGTGTCCATCGGCGAACTCATCACTGTCGTCGGCCTGACGCAGTTCCTGATCACCCCGATGACGATGTTCGGCAGGAACCTCGCCTCGCGCTGGGCCTCCGCCGAGGCATCCGGGCGGCGCATCCGCGAGGTTCTCGGAGCGGACTTCGAGCGCACCAGCGAGGTCGACGCGGCCGAGGCCACCCGGTTCATGGCGACCCTGCCGACCGGTCTCACCGTCGTCCGCGGTACCGATCACGAGCTGATCGCCCGAGTCGAGTCGCTGCCCCGAACCAGAGTGATCGTCGTCCCGCACGCGGCCGACCTGTTCGACGGCAGTGTCGCGACAATGTCCACCCCGACCGGGCCACGGCCGAGCAAGCACTCCGCGTCGCCTGCTGCGACGACATCCCGGAAGGCCCCGACAAGCGCGTCGGCGAGAACGGGCGGATGCTGTCCGGCGGTCAGCGCCAGCGCGTGGCCCTGGCGCGCGCAATCGCCTTCGACCCCGAGCTCCTCGTATTGCAGGATCCGACCACCGCGGTGGACTCGGTGACAGAACAGAACATTGCCGAACAGGTGTCCCGACACAGGGCGGGCAAGATCACGCTGATATTCAGCGAGGCCCCTGCATGGAATGCTGTGGCTGCCCACCACCTGAGCGTGGAGGACCTGAAGGCAACAACGGAGGATCTGCTGGCGGGGGCAACTCGATGAGTCAGTCGACGAGTACGAGCGCACCTGCCAAGTCCGACACAGCCCTTCGGTTCCCCCTGGCCACGCCAGGTCAAGTGCGGCGCGAAGTGGCACGTGAGCTGGGTCGGATACCCCACGCGAAGCTGTGGTTCCTGCTCGCACTGGTGCTACTCGGCCTCGGCGCGTACGCCGGTGTGCTGATCCCTCAGTTGATGGGCCGGATCGTGGACCTGGTGTTGGACGACGCCCAGCACTCTCTGTGGCCCATCGGCGCAGGTCTGATATCCGCCGCGATCGCCGGCGCGGTCCTGAGCGCTCCGGCTTCTACCTCGTGGCACGGCTGTCCGAGCGCGTGATCGCGAACCTGCGCCAGGACATGGTCGGCACCGCCCTCGGGCTGCCCACCCACCGAGTCGAGGATGCCGGGACAGGTGATCTGGTCAGCCGTTCCACCGATGACGTCGCCGAGCTGTCGGCCGCCGTCACCGAGACCGTGCCGACGTTGTCCACCTCGCTGTTCACAGTCATTGCCACCGTCATCGCCCTGTTCACACTGGACTGGCAGTTCCTGATCGTCCCGGTCATCGTCGCGCCGGTGTACTTCCTCGCTGCGCGCCTCTATCTCGCCAAAGCACCCCAGCGTTATGCCGACGAACGCGCCGCGATGGCCGAGCGTGCCCGTCGCGTGTTGGAAGCCATCCGAGGTCGGGCAACGGTGCGGGCGTTCTCGATGGAAGAGCGCATGCACACCGAGATCGGGAATGCCTCGTGGAGTGTGGTCCGCAAGGGTATCCGGGCGCGCACCACCATGCTCGTCCTCAATGCCTGGATGCTTGTTGCCGAGTTCCTCATGCTGGCAATCGCGCTGTCGGTGGGATACCACCTGGTGTCCACCGGGGCTCTCACCGTCGGTGCCGTCACCGGGGCGGTTCTCATGATCATCCGGCTCCGTGGACCTCTGAACACGTTCATGCGCGTGCTCGACGTCGTGCAGTCCGGGTATGCCTCGCTGGCGCGTGTCGTGGGCGTGGTCACCGACCCGCCGATACCGGTGCCCGACAGCGGTGTCGATGCTCCGCAGGGCCGCGTGGAGTTGCGCGGCGTCAGTTTCAGCTACGGCGATGCTGGGCAGTACGCAACATCGACATCACCATCGACCCGGGCGAGACCGTCGCCGTCGTCGGGGCGTCCGGAGCCGGAAAGACCACGGTGGCAGCGTTGGTGGCGGGATTGCGCGTACCCGATGCGGGTGAGGTGCTCGTCGACGGGTACCCCGTGTCCGCACTGTCCGACCGTGAGCGCATCGCCCGGCTCGCCATGGTCAGCCAGGAGGTGCACGTCTTCTCCGGAACCCTGCGCCAGGACATGACTCTCGCCAAGCCCGATGCCACCGATGCAGAACTCATCGCAGCACTCGATCTGGTTCATGCGCGCTCGTGGTTCGACCGGCTTGCTCAGGGCCTCGACACGGTGGTCGGGGCCCGGGGCATCCAGCTGGATCCTGTGGCCGCGCAGCAGCTGGCACTGGCTCGCGTCCTGCTTCTCGACCCGGCCGTCGTCATCATGGACGAGGCGACTGCCGAGGCGGGCTCCGCTGGGGCGGGGGCGTTGGAGGATGCAGCCGACGAAGTGACCCGTGATCGTTCGGCCCTGGTGGTGGCGCACCGCTTGGACCAGGCCTCACGTGCCGACAACATTCTGGTCATGGATTCGGGTCAGGTCGTGGAGCAGGGCACCCATGACCAGTTGCTCGCTCGTGGTGGGATCTACCACCGATTGTGGTCCGCATGGACTGCCGGTCGGAACGAGATCAGCAACGTCGGCCACGGTACCGCGGTCACGGACGAAGTCGGTGGCTACGCTCGAGATAATGATTCCGACCCTGACCTCACGACCACGGGCATGAGGGCATAGCTCAACCGGCTTACCGACGCGTCACTCTACTCACTCGCGCACCAGCCATCCGAGAAGGTCGCCGGTGACGAACTCACCGACCTTCTCGATATGCTCGGTGAGCGCACCGTGATCGACGAGGTAGACATCGGAGGCATCACCCCCCTGTGCGGGATCGAAAACGTTTCCCGTGGCACGCATGAGATATCCCCTGCCGCCGCCGTCGTCACCGATCAGCACCCATTCCGGGCAGTACTCGGCCGCTTCGTAGGTTTCGTTGCGTTCCCTGATCGAGTGCGGCCCGTATATCGCAGTACCGTCCAGCAGATACAGCCCGGGCGTCCTCCGCCACAGGCGCGCCATCGTCACGTTCGGAGGCGGGGCGAGTGGTTCCGAAACTTCCGCGAGTTCCGCGGTCGCCACCGGGTCGGGATCCAGCAGTGGCAGCTCCGCCACTGTTGTGAGCCACTCATCGAGCAATGGCCCGTCGGGGTTCAGCCGACGAGCGAAACCCACGTTCATGTGATCGGGCGGCGTGACTTCGACTGTGAGCAGAACGGATTCACGGTCTGCCCCCGTACCGAAGAATCCATCGATGTCCAGAATGCGCAGCGCTTCTTCCAACGTCGCAAGGTGATTCGCGTGGGCGACGACTAACTGTGCGTCCTTGCTTATGATGTCGCGGTCCATCGCGAAAAGACCGTCGTCCTCGTACAATTCGATGACCGACCGAAATGGTCGTCGTAGCCCCACACCGCGTACGGACTCGCCGCAAGATCCCATCGATCCACACCGGACCGAGCATCGCCTTCTGCAGAACCCACCATCAGGTAAGGCGGCGCAGGAGCACCGGCGTCTGCCAGACCGACGACATGGAACGTCTCCGGATGCGTCGCGCGGAGTTCTGACAAGGCTGCGCGCGTTGCCTCCGCGATCACCTGCGCCGCACGCAGGTTCGCGATCGGGCGAGTCCGGAGGGGTTCCGGAATCTGGGGTGCGAGGATCTGTCGGAGTGTGGCGAGGTCGATCTCGTTCTCGCGCGACGGCGCCTGCTCGTCCACGCACTCATGAATGGAGAACTGTGTGTCGGCCAGGATGTCCGCCGCACCGAGGAGCACACGGGACACAGCGAGATGGTTGTTGCCGAACACTGCCTCATCGAGCAGTGGTCGCCGGGCCGCGAAGCACTCACGGACCTCGGCGACACCGATGCCGAGCAATTGATGCAACTCGAACGCCTGCCGAATCGGCAGGGTGTCGTCGACGACGATGCTTATCCGCGTCTCGCTCGTATCCATATCGGCATTCTCCTTCGCGGACCCCTGATTCCGCCATGCGGATTCCTGCATCCTCCAGCTGGTCGAGCACCGTGACTGCCGGACCTTCGCCCTGATCGACTATGTTCCTTCCATGGGAGCGTGGGGATACGGGCCGTTCGAGAACGACGGCGCAGGAGATCTCCTGGCGGCGATCCGCCACGGCGATTTCTCGTTCCAGAGTGTGGAGTGGGCGTTCGAAGACCCCGACTATCTCGAAGTCGACGGCGGGCAGATCGCGATCGCATTGGCCGCGCTGGTTCGGGTCACACACGGCGAGGTCCCCGCACCGACGGAAATCGGGGCTGCCCAACTCGAGAGTTTCACCGCGCAATTGGACCCGCAGCGATTGGCATGGATCCAGGCGCAACTCGACCGGTCGCTGTCCGACAGCGAGTCCTCCGAAGTGCGTGAACTATGGGAAGAGACAGACGACTTCAGCAATTGGCTACAGTCATCGCGCGCTTCCCAGCCTTCGACGGAGTGATCGCAGGTTCATCCATCTGATCAGACGTCAATCACGTGGAGGCGTTCACCCTGCACGCCGTAGAGTGCAATGATCTCGGCGGGCCGGTCCTCGCGAGCGTTCGCGATCCAATGCGGGGTCATCGTGTCGAACTCCGCAGCTTCACCGGCTTCGAGGACAGTTCGCTGATCGGACAGCGCAAGGGTGACCGCGCCTTCGAGAACGTAGAACCACTCACGCCCGGGATGAGTGTTGTATTTCAGGGGGCCTGCCTTCGCGCTCGGCGGTAGATCACTTTGAAGCCCTGCAGTCCTCCGGCATGGACGCCGAGTGGCACGAAGGTCAGGCCGTGCCTGCGGACGGGCTTGAGGTGAACTCTCGGGTCGCCGACGCGGGGAGCCGCGACAAGCTCGTCCAGGGGCAGCCCATAGACTCTCGCAAGAGGTAGAAGTTGCTCCAAGCTGGGGCGCACGAGCCCCCGCTCCAACCTGGAGATAGTGCTGGCCGTGATCCCGCTGCGCTCGGCGAGTTCGGCCAGGTTCAGCCCGAGCGCCTGACGGAATCCCCGCAACCTCGGCCCAACCGCGCTGAGTACCTCGCCATCATCCATATTCCCCTGCTTTCCGGACAACGATCGCCGTTGCAATTCTGCAAAGTTGTTGGCGTATTTCGCAACAGGGCTGCGAGTGTAGATCAGGTGACCCGACGACAACAGGAGCATTCGTGACCACCGCTACATCCATCTGCTCTGTGCCAGGTAAGGGCCCCGCACCAAACACTCGTCTCGTTGAGATGACCTCTGAACTCACCCCGGGACAGGCCCTGGAGCTGGGCTGCGGCAACGGTGGCGATGCGCTCTGGCTCGCCCAGCGCGGCTGGAAGGTTACCGCGCTCGACATCTCTGCGACATCGGTGGATCGGTTGACGCACAATGCCCAAGCGGCCGGCTTCGAGGATCGGATCACCGCGACCCGGACAGATCTCAACCAGGGGTTGCCTTCCGGCGAGTTCGACTCATCAACGCCCACTATCTGCATGCCGTGCCCAGCCTGGACCGCACCGGGCTCTTCAGAATCGCGGCCCACGCCCTGCGGCCCGGAGGACATCTCCTGATCGTCGACCATGGCTCGACCGCTCCCTGGTCGTGGAATCGCGACCCCGATGTGCACTACCCGAGCCCGCACGAGGTCAACGCCGACATCGATCTCAACCCCTCGACATGGCAGGTCCTCATCGCCGACGCCCGGCAACGCATGGCGACCGGCCCCAACGGGAGCACCACCGAGGTCACCGACCACATCCTGATGATCCGGCGCACCGAGCGCTGACGCCGAAGAACCTGACACTCTCGAGGACGAGCTTTCATGACCGCACCCCGACGGCGCTCACAACGTCGCGATACACCTCCGCCGAAAACCGGAAACACTGAAGCCGAAGTACTTCGTGGTTTCCTCGACTATCTCCGAAATTCAATCGCAACCAAGGTGGAGACCACGCCCGAGCCTGACGTCAGAACCGCCCAAGTGGTGTCGGGAACGAATCTCCTTGGGTTACTCAATCACCTCACCCACGTCGAAGAATCAATCTTCCTCGGCCACCGGACCACCGACTGGCCGGCGACGTTCCGGTGCGCCGCAACGGATACGCGCGAAGACGTGGTTGCCCGCTACCGCTCTGCGGTGGAGCAAGCCAACGCGGTGCTCGACACGTGTGACGACCTCTCCGGGCCCGTTCCCCATGCCGGCAGTGACCGTCCAGGCCCTAGCACACGCTGGGCGCTGACACACATGATCGAAGAGACCGGCCGCCACGCCGGACACGCAGACATCCTCCGCGAACTCATCGACGGAACCGCGGGAAGATAACGAGACTCGCGCCCTGTCTCGATAGCGTGCATCGATGGTCTTACGAAGGAGGCAGCACCGCTGATGGATCACAACATCACGACACATGGCGTCGAGACGTTCGGCGTGCTCACCCCGTGGTCAGAGATCACTGCGATCACACTTATCCGCGAAAGGGACTGGTGCACGAGGGCGCGACGATCATGCAGGCCCATTGGATGATCGTTATCGACCTCGCGACGGGCGACTTCCTCGAAATCACCGAGGGGATCCCGAGCTGGGGCACGGTGGTGGATGGACTTCAGCAACACTGCGCGCTGCTGGTCGACGACCTCAATGGACTGATCACAGAACCCTACGCGGGCGAGACGGTGCTCTGGTTCGCCTGACTGACCGCCCCCTTGTTCTGGAGACCACGGTGCATGAGAAGCCCCCGCACCAATCCTCGAGCGAGTAGCAAGCGTCAACCGCCATGCGCATCCGGAACTTTCAGCTCCTCACGAGCGCTCGTGCCTGCCAGCGACCAGCACGGTGCTCGATCGCGATCGGGTGGTTGAAGCATTCGCTCACCAGCTCGGTCGTCAGGACTTCTCGGGCTAGGCCGGCTGCATGCACCTGACCGTGTTTGACCAGCAGGGCGTGCGTCGTCGTTGTGGGGAGCTCCTCCAAGTGATGGGTCACCAGGATGGTGGCGAGGCCTGGTCGTGCGTGGTGCAGCTGGTCGACTGTGGTGAGGAACTGCTCGCGAGCGGCGACGTCGAGTCCCGTGGAAGGTTCGTCCAGCAACAG
The DNA here is from genome assembly GCA_001312645.1 of Rhodococcus sp. JCM 9791. Taxonomy (GTDB): domain Bacteria; phylum Actinomycetota; class Actinomycetes; order Mycobacteriales; family Mycobacteriaceae; genus Rhodococcus. The sequence continues at coordinate 9,425 of BBEG01000018.1, read as the reverse complement.
GAGCGGAGGATCAGACAGCAGTGCACGCGCGATGAGCGCGCGCCCGCGTTCGCCCTGCGACATCGTCGGCCAGGTGGCAGCCTCGAGGCCAGCGAGTCCGAGCATGTCGATCAGCTCGTCGACACGAGCCTGGGTGGCTGCGTCGGCGATCCAGCGAGGCATCAGCTCGGTCGTGCCCGTCGCGCCGGTGAGGATCACTTGGCGGACGGTGAGCGGCGAGCTCAGCGGGTGGCGTGGGTTGACATGTCCGATGGACTCCCGCAGTTCCCGGATGTCCACACGACCGAGCTTGCGGCCGAGGATGTGCACGCTGCCGCGGGTGGGGTGTTCAACCGCCCCGCACATGCTCAAGATGGTGCTCTTGCCGGCTCCGTTCGGGCCGATCAGCGCCCATCGCTCCCCCGCGCGAACAGTCAGGTCGATGGCAGTGAGGATCTGTCGGGATTCCCGAACGAAGTCGACGGTCTCGAGACGAAGGATCTCCCGGTCAGTCATGGGCGCTCTCCAATTCAGTGGTCTGACTGTGCGTCTCGGGGCTCTCTGCAGAAGTGTTCCGGCGTTCTTCGAGGATGAACGAGAGCCCGAAGCCGGCCACGAGTAGCGCAGCGACGATCACGAAGACCGACTGCACGCTTGCCCGGTCCGCGATGGACCCCAGCAACGGGCTCACCAGCCCACCCAGCGAGAGCGTCAGCCCCAAGGTGACGCCGCTGGCCATGCCGATCCGGTTCGGCAGGTAGGAATGCGACAGAGTGATCTGCGCAGCGAACGGCAGGAACAGGCTCGCCCCCAACATTGCGGTCGCGACGATGACCACCACAGGCGATGGGGCGAGCACGATCGCGATGGTCGAGACAGCCGCCAGCAAATATCCGGTACGGACAACACGCAGCCTCCCGAAGCGGTCCGCGAGCCAGCCTCCGGCGAGGGTCCCCACCGCGCCGGCTGCCGGGAACACGGACAGCGCGATCGACGCGAAGCCGGTGGTCACGTCGAACCGCTGGATCGAGTACAGCGAGATGAAGGTCGAGGTGCCGACGTACGCGACCGACCACGTGGCCAGCACCGCGGTCAGCCAACCGAAGGCACGCCAGTCGTCCGGGATCGACACCTTGGCAGCTGCAGGCACTGGATCGGCGGATACTGTGCGCGAGAACAGGTTCCGCCATGAGACCATGGCGTACACCAGCCCGAGTACCAGCGCGGGAATGACGAGGAAGCCTGAGCCTGACAGGCCGAAGGTGCCGACGACGAGGATCACTGCCGACGGAGCAAGCGCCACACCGACATTCCCTCCGACTGAGAACAGGCTCATCGATCCGCTGGTGCCGCCACCGAGTTCGCGGGCCTCCATCGTCGCCGCCGGGTGATACGCCGCGACGCCGATACCCGAGATGGCCACGACGATCCAGACGGCCGCATAGGAGTCGACCACGATGCCGCTCAGGGCAATACCCGCTCCGGCGGCGAGGAGCCCCGCGAGACTCATCCAGCGCATCCCGTAGCGGTCGCTGAGGTATCCGAACATCGGCTGGGCGACGCTCGACAGCGCAGTGGCCGCCAGGGTGATCCCTGCGACTGCGGCATAGGAGTACTCCGCATGGAGCACGAAGAACGGCAGCAGCGCTGCGACCGCGCCGGTGTAGAAGTCGTTTGCCGCGTGGGTGGCGGTCAGTGCCCACAGGCCAAACCTGTCGCGAGTATGAGGTGGGGACGTGCTCATGTGCTTCTTTCGATCTGACGCGCGCAAACATGGCGCGCAGGAAAGCGAGGAGACCGGCAGAGGTGAAATCACTCCGCGAGCAGGGTGGCCGGTCGGGTCAGCCCCTGCTGCGGCGACGAAGGACAAGTCGCTGAGGCATGGGCTAGACTCTACACAACTTCTCAGACAAGTAGCGAAGTAGAGGATTCATGGCACAGGTGACACGCGCCCCGCTCGCAGAGCAAGCGGCAGATCTGCTTCTCGAGCGAATCCGCGCCGGCGAGTGGCCGCTCGGGTCGAAGCTCCCCGGGGAGAACACGTTGGCCCGCAGCTCGGTGTCGGCCGCTCGACGGTGCGCGAAGCCATCCGTCGCCTCGCAGGACAGGGCGTCCTGGCGACTCGTCAGGGGGCCGGCGTCTTCGTGGCTGCACTCGATGTGGTCGAGGACTGGAGTGCGGCACTGCGAAAGGCCGACATCAACTCGGTGATCGAAGCTCGCATCGCGATCGAAGTCGAAGCTGCTGCTCTCGCTGCCGAACGTCGCTCTGCCGCGGAGTTGCGCGCCATGAAACGAGCCGGGGACGAGCGCGACGCGCAGAGAACCGACATTGAAGCGCACGTCGACGCGGACATCGCGTTCCATCGAGCGATTGTCACAGCGGCGCACAACCCGATTCTCGTCGACTTGTTCGACAGCTTCACTCCACGCAGCCGGCAAGCCATGATCGACCTCTTGCGCCTGCGTGGCGAGTTCGGAAGCGATGCCGACCAGCACGCGCACACCAGCATCCTTGATGCGATCGCCGACCGCGACGGTCAGACAGCGTCAGCGCTGGCGCGGGAGCACTTGCTCACACTGAAGATGGGGTGAGGCATAGCCGCCTCTCGAGGATCCCACTCGAGTCGACCAGATCCCTCTGCTCAGTTGCGTGACTGAACCGACGACTGTGGCGACCTGCAGATTCCGCCGAGGACAAAAGCAGTTCGACGGTCGTAGTCCACCCGGGGCGGCAGACCTCCATGCTCGAGGGCAAGGGCGTTGTCGATAGTCATCGCCTGAAAATCACCTGGCGTGAACCCGTCAGCCAAGACACCAGCGGCATGCCCGTCCCTGACAAGATCGTCATGGAAGTCGCCTCCGGCTCGGCAGAGCTCCATGAGCTGTTCGGAGTCCGGAAACTGCTGCAGCAGGACGTCATTGATCGCTGGCAAGCGGTACTGGAGATCCCGGATCGCGCGACGTAGGAGGAGATTCGGTCTTGGACGCCAGGGACCGCTCGTGCGTCATCGATGATCCGCATCAACTCCGTCGCGACGACGTCACTGATCACTGCATCGATGAGACCGATCCGCCCCCCAAATCTATTGAAGATCGTCGCCTTGCTGACACCCGCGGCTGCAGCGACATCCTCGAGCGGTGCTGACAGCCCCCGCTCACTGAACACGGTGATCGCTGCAATGCGAATCCGGTCGACATTGCGGCGCGCATCCCTGCGAAGCGTTGGCATGGACCGACCCGCTGACATGGATCGACCGTCTCCCACCATCAGCCTCCGTCTGCGCCTAACCGAACTTGACTCCATTGGTCAGGTTACTGCAGGCTACCGAATGACCCAAGTTGACCACCCTGGTCAACTTATCGTGTTCATCGAAAGGACGTGTCCATGATCATCGTCACCGGAGCGACCGGAGCCCTCAACGGCGCCACGGTCGATCACCTCCTCGAGCGGGTTGAGCCAGCCACCATCGGCGTCAGCGTGCGTGACCCGGAACGTGCGAGGCACCTTGCCGACCGTGGGATACGCGTACGACGAGGGAGCTATGACGACCCTGCAGCGCTACGCCACTCGTTTGCCGATGCCGAGCAGGTGCTCCTGGTCTCCTCGAGCGACCTCGATGCCGACGTCGTCAACCAACACCGGACGGCGATCGAGGCCGCGACTGAGGCAGGAGCCCAACGGATCCTGTACACAAGCGCCCACGGGACCGGATTCGACAGTCCCTACGCTCCGCTTGCGATCCACGCGGCAACTGAGGAGCACCTCGCAGCATCCAGCGTCCCATGGATCGCCTTGCGCAACGGCTTCTATGGTGATCTCAGCCAACTACTCGGCCCCTGGCAGAAGACCGGCGCGATCGCCAAGCCGGCCGATGGTCCTTTCTCGTGGGTCGATCGGCGCGACGCCGCGGAGGCGGCCGCGACGATCCTCACCAGTGATTCGTCGTTCGACGGCCCCGTCGATCTGACGTTGTCCTCACCGGTGACTCTCACGGACTTCGCCGCAACAGCATCCGAACTGACCGGCGACCACATCGACCGCATCATCGTCGACGACGAGGAGTGGGTCGCGAGCGAGACGGCCAACGGGGTGCCTGAGACAGTCGCGCGCTTCACACTGTCAATGTTCCAGGCGACACGGAGCGGCCATTTCGCGCAATCCGACCGCACGCTCCGCAGTCTCCTCGGGCGGGAGCCGCGGAGCATTGCTGATCAACTCGCAGACCAGATCGTCGGCTGATTCGCGGCCCCGGTTCTGCCGGCTCCCGTCTGGACACCGAACCCGGCTACACGTTGAATCTGAATTCGACGGCGTTAGCTTCCCCGATGCGGTGGGTTGGCCGGGGCACCCCCGATGAGAGTCACCAATCGCGCGACGGATGTCAGACTGCCCTCTCGAAGAGCAGCACGAGCAGCACGACGGCATGTTGGCCCACACCCGGAAGGAATGCGTGCCATGAAGTACACCAACTCGATTGAGATTGCCCTTCCACGGGAGAAGGTGGCTCAGCTGCTGGCCGACCCGGCACACATACCGAGGTGGTTGCGAGGGGTGGTCCGGCACGAACCGGTGAGCGGGATACATGGGCAGCTCGGAACCGAGTCGCGGGTCGTGATGCAATCCGGGAAGCGGGAGCTCGAGTGCACCGAAACGATCACACGCCGGGAGCCGGCAGACCTACACGAGATCCCTGAAGGGGTCGTCGTCCACTTCGACCGCGAGATCGTCGGCGCGGGCATGTGGAGCGTCATCCGCGATCGGCTGACCGAAGCCGATCCGCAGACGACGCACTGGGAGCAAGAGAGCGAATACCGGTTCAGCGGCCTGCTGATGCGTCTGGTGGGGCTGCTCACGTCCAACGCGTTCCGCAAGCAGTCGCAACAGCACATGCAGGATTTCAAGGAATTCGCCGAACAAGGGAAGGATGTCCGCGAAGGGAGGATCTGACTCCACCACTGGGCTGATGCGCCCAGCGATTCGGATGAATGTCCGACCTGCCGGACGGTTCTCAACCGGCAGATGTGAGGTCGTGCAGTCGTTGCTGTCGCTCGTACAGCTCAGCCTGCCTTGCGTCGAGGCATTCGGAGAGAGAGGCGAGCTCGGCGCGGAGATTCGGGCACAGCTCGAGCCACATGCCGTGGTCTCCGTCTCGGGCGCAGTCGATGTAGCGTTTGACGGCTGCGGTGGTCAGGCCGGCGTCGATCATGGTCTTGATCTGCGCGACGCGGACGATGTCCTCTGAGGTGTAGTCACGGTAGCCTCCTCCCCTGCTGCGTTCGGGGACGAGCAGTCCGCGCTCTTCGTAGTGGCGCAGCGCGCGAGCGCTGGCCCCAGTCTTCCTGGCGAGTTCGCCGATCTGCACCGCTGTCTCCTCTTATCGGACTTGACCTTCACGCTAGCGTCAGGCCGTACGTTCTCGCTCGTGACTTCCTCGACAACACTGCAGAACGCCTTCATCTTCCACGGCTACGCGGCCACCCCGGACGATCACTGGTTCGGCTGGCTCGCCCAACAACTCGACACCGCCAACATGCGGGCCGTCGTCCCCGAACTGCCCGACCCTCTCACGCCCGATGCGCCCCGGTGGCAGGAGACCGTACGTGCTGCGGTGGGCGAGCCGGCCGAGGGCACGGTCGTGATCGCGCACAGCCTCGGCTGCCTCGCCGTACTGCGGCACCTGGCATCACTGACAGGCGCGTGGCGGCTAGGAATCCTCGTCCTGGTATCAGGGTTCCTCGATCCGCTGCCGGTGCTGCCGGAATTGGACGGCTTCATCGGCGACGGGTGCGACGTGACCGAGCTGCGCGAGCACGTCGACCGGATCATCGTGATCCGCTCCGACGACGATCCCCTCGTGCCGCCCTCTCACACGGATCGGCTGGCCGATCTTCTCGGGGCCAGGGCACTGAGGGTCCCCGGCGCAGGGCACTTCCTCGCCGCCGATGGCCACAGCACCCTGCCCGCCGCGTACGACGCCATCGCTTCCTGAATCCGCTGTCGCTCGAAGGGACATCCATGCATCTCCGGATGGCCGTGCTCATCCTCGGCATCTTCTGCGTCGGCACTGCCGAACTCTCGCCCAGCGGGATGCTCGGGGAACTCTCCCGCGACCTGTCGGTGACCATCCCAACCGCAGGCCTGCTGGTCACGGTCTACGCCCTCACGGTGGTGGTCGGAGGACCGACGATCACGATCGATCGTCACTCCGCAGTGATCGCACACATACATCCGGTCCGCGAGCGTCAGGTTTGGTTTTCGCCTGCCACACCCCGAACACAATTTACTGGACGGAAAGTACCGGCCGGCCTCCACCAACGTAGAGCCGTACCAGCGGGTCTTGTACGACAGCATCCGGCGGATCTGCGCCAACGCCGCGTCCACGAGGGCCAGGTTCAGGCCCTTCTTCCGACTGCCACCTGCCGACCGCATCCCCGACGCGTTCAACGTCTCCACCACTCGTACCCGAGCGTGATCGCCTCCGCCAGCAGATCCATGACATCGTCGGCGAAGCGATCAGCGACCTCGCCCACCAGGATGCATCTCGCTCCAGGGCGGCGACGATTCAACTGACGTCCGGCTTCCAGTCGAGCACCAGGTCGACAATTCCGGGGAAACGAGTATTCAGGTCCTCGAGTCGAACGCGACTGCGTCGCTCGAGCCGTACTGCCGCTGGGTGATGACGCCGGCTTCGCGCAGCGCCTTGAAGTGGTGGGTGAGCGTGGACTTCGGGCGATCGAAACCGAACCATCCGCAGTTCTGGTCGAAGTCCTCGGACGACAGCAGGAGTCGCTGCATGATCGTCAACCTCAGCGGCTCGGCCAGCACACCCATGATGCGCTCGAGACGGATCTCCTCCAACGCAGGCTCGGGCAGCCGTTCAGGGAGCTCGCCGGGTAGTTCACCGAGCGTGTAGGTCGGCGCAAGTGTGTGCATGCCTCCAGAGTAGCTAATGTACGAGATTCTTCGTACTGATGTAAGTTCGACTCAACTCGTACAGATACGAGAAATCTCGAACTAGGTGGCGCAGATGAAGAGAGCAGTCGAGCAGCGGGATCTCCGATGGTCGGTAGCCGCAGCATTGACGGTCGTAGCGGTATTCGTGCTGTCCAACGCGCCGACGCCGCTGTACGCCGAGTGGCAGCACGCGTGGGGCTTCTCGTCCGGAATGCTCACGATCATTTTTTTCCTGCTACATGGCCGGCTGGTGGGCACACTCGTCGTCGCAGGGAGGCTCGCTGACCGATACGGGCGTCGCGTGGTCCTGGTGCCCGCGATGTTCGCAGCTGTCGCGGCTGGGGTGTTGTTCCTGCTCGCCCAAGGTGTGCTGTGGCTCCTCGTGGCCCGACTGCTCGCCGGCGTTGCCGTCGGCGGAGCGGTGACGGCGGGAATGGCCGCGGTCGTTGACGTCGCCCCAACCACCCGCAAGCGGGCCGGAGGCTGATCGCCTCCGCCTCCATGGTGCTCGGCGCGGGCCTCGGCCCGATGCTGTCGGGCGTCACCGCGAAGACAACCGCCGCTCCGCAACTGTGGACGTTCGCGATCGTCACGGCGATGGGGATCGCCGCCCTGGCGGTGAGCACGCGGCTACCGTTGGCACGGCCAGTGTTTGTTGGACGAACGCGCGAACGACTCTTTCGCTTGCCGATACCTCCACGCGATCGGCGGCGTGAACTTCTTTGGGGCGCAGCGACTTTCGGGCCAGGTATCACAGCGACCTCGTTCGTGCTCTCACTGGGCCCCTCGGTGCTGGCCGGCCCCATCGGCGTTTCCGACCCATTGATTGCAGGGGCCATCGCCTGCACAATGTTCCTTCTTGCGACCGGGATCCAGTTCGCCGCGGGCCGCCTCTCCACTCGCTCACATCTCGCACTCAGTTCCATTGCCGCAGTGGCCTCGATGGGGGTGCTGGCCCTCGCTGTCACAGTGACGCCGTGGTGGCCGGTTTTCCTTGCTGCCACGTTGCTCGCGGGTACCGCACAAGGATTGGGCCAACTTGCCGGCCTCACGCTCATCGCCACGCGGATCTCTCCGGACCGGCGCGCCGAGTCCAACGCCGCGCTCAACATCTCCGGATACATCCCCGCCGGAGCCCTGCCGGTAGCGACGGGCTATCTCGCTGACGCCATCGGACTCAGCAATGCCGTGATCGCATTCGCAGCGATTCTCGGTGCCGTAGCGATGATCGCCCTGATCGCCGTGCGCGCCAGCACACAGAACGAATCACCCGGACCCACACCAACGAAAGAAGACGACAAGACCATGCAGCCATCGACACTGGTGATCGCCGCCCACCCCAACCTGGAGAAGTCACGCGTCAACGCCGCCTGGCTCCGAGCACTCCATGACGAAGAACAGATCACCGTCCGCGCGCTTGCCGACGTCCGCGGACCGGACGGCTTCGACGCCGCGGCTGAGCAACTGGAGCTCGCCAAGCACGATCGGATCGTCCTGCAGTTCCCGTTCCGCTGGTACAGCGCCCCGCCACTGCTGGCCGAATGGCTCGAGGCCGCCCTCGAACGCGGCTGGGCATACGGGCCCGGCGGACACGCCCTGGAAGGCAAAGAGCTGACCATCGCAATATCCACCTGGTCCCGCGCGCACGACTACGTGCCTGATGGGCGTTACGGACGAACAATGGACCAGCTCACCTCACCATTCGCCACCACCGCGGCACGAGTTGGGATGTCCTATCGCCCCGGGTTCTTCGTCCACGGCGTGGGAGACTTCAGCGAAACCGAACTGGATGAGACCGCACGCGAATATGCCAGCTGGGCGGTCGAGGGAACTGCATCAAGCGGAACACCACCACGTCGCCGCGGATAGAAACCTCACGAGGCTCGATGGGTCAGCTCGCCGCGAGGGTCTCGACCGACGGCCCCGCGACCTCCGCGATGAGGTCGAAATCCTTGACAGCGGCAAGCACCGTGAGCCCAGCCTTCTCCGCCGTCGCTGCGATCAGCAGATCCGGGATCGACGACGCACGATGCTGACCGCGGTCTGCCAGCAGCATCTGCACCTCGAACGCCCGGTCCTCCATCGCCGGCGTCAGATGCTCGATCGGCATCATCGCCAGAGGCGGCAGATCGAACGCACGACGTCCGGGACGAAGCGCGAAGCCTGCTGGAATCACACGTTGAAGCGGAATTCGACCGCGTCTCCACACGTAGGGCAATCTGTGATCTCGTGCGACCGTCACCGTTCACATCGACCAAGCCCGCACGAGGCACATTGGTGAATCGAGGCTGAACCTGCCGCCCTTCCAGTCAGGGGTACACCTGGACCTCGCCGCCGTCCACGAACAGCTCGCTGCCGGTGACGAAGCTGGACTGATCCGAGGCCAGGAAGAGCACGGCGTTGGCGATCTCGGTCGGATCAGCGGCGCGTCGTAGGGGTGTGCTGCTCGCCAGCTCATCGAGGAACGCGCCCGCTTGCTCCGGGTTCGC
>BBEG01000017.1 GCA_001312645.1 Rhodococcus sp. JCM 9791 | reverse complement strand
ACTCGAGCCGCGGTCGCCGATGTGGCCGAACTCGCTGCCTTCGTGCCCGACGTGCGGGCGTTGTTCGAGGAGGTCGCGGCGCTCGGCCCGGTCGCGGTGCAGCGCATCCACGGCGATCTGCACCTCGGACAGGTGCTGCGGACACCGAAGCGGTGGCTGCTCATCGATTTCGAGGGGGAGCCTGCGAAGTCGCTCGCGGAACGTCGACGCCTGACACGACGCTGCGAGATGTGGCCGGGATGCTGCGGTCCTTCGACTATGCGGCACACCATTCGGTGCGGGAACCCGACGGCGGCACGGTGCGGCGCGAGTTCCGCGCGGGGGAGTGGGCGCAGCGCAATTCCGCCGCGTTGTGCGATGGATATGCCGCCGGGTCCGGATCCGATCCGCGGGAGAGCGGTGCACTGCTTCGCGCGTACGAGGTGGACAAGGCGATATACGAGGTGGTGTACGAGGCGCGGAACCGGCCCACGTGGTTGAGTCTGCCCCTCAATGCGATTCGGCGACTGACCCAGCCATGACAGACGGCGGTGCAGTTCACTGCGCTCACTCTTGTCGTGACGCGGTTCACCAGTGGATTGTGGACATTTCTATTGCGCACAACATAACTGTGCACTACCTTCAGTCTCGTGTCCGAAACCTTCGCACTCGACGAGCAGGTGTGCTTCGCCCTCTACCGGGCGTCCCGCGCCACCACAGCCGTGTACCGTCCGCACCTCGAGCGGCTGGGCGTCACCTACCCGCAGTACCTCGTGCTCCTGGCGCTCTGGGAACGTGATGCCCGCGGCGTGCACGATCTGTGCGACGCTCTCGATCTGGATACCGGCACACTGTCGCCGCTGCTCAAACGGCTCGAGACCGCTGGGCTCGTCGAACGCCGACGGCAACGCGCCGACGAACGCCGAGTCGTCGTCCACCTCACCGATGCCGGCACCGCGCTGCGCGAGGAGGCCGAGGACATCCCCGGCTGCGTCGCGCGCGCAAGTGGGCTCGACGTCGACGAACTGGTCGCGCTTCGAGACACACTCCACCGCCTGACCGCCGCGTTGCAGGACGCAACCGGCGGAACCTCCGAAGAAGGGTAAGACCAGACATGAAGATCATCTACACCGCAGAAGCTCTCGCTACCGGTGCCGGACGCAACGGCCACGCCCGTACCAGCGACGGAAAGCTCGACGTGAACCTCGCGATCCCCACCGAAATGGGTGGCAACGGCGAAGGCACCAACCCGAGCAGCTGTTCGCCGCGGGCTACGCGGCGTGCTTCCACTCCGCCCTGCAGATGGTCGCGCGACAGGAAGGCGCCGACGTCAACGATTCCGCAGTCGGCGCTCGTGTCGGCATCGGCCCGACCGACGCGGGCGGTTTCGCGCTCGCGGTGACCCTCGAGGTTTCACTGCCGAATCTGACGCGCGACAAGGCGCTCGAACTCACCGAGAAAGCGCACCAGGTCTGCCCGTACTCCAATGCGACGCGTGGCAACATCGACGTCGTGCTCGAGGTCGCGGAAGACTGATCTGGTCTGCCCACCGGAGTCGCGGCGGCGGCCTACGCTGGAGAAATGACAATTCTCGTGACGGGGGCAACCGGAAACGTCGGCAGACTCGTGGTGGACGAACTGAGGCGCGCTGATGCCCCACGCGTGCGCGCATTGACTGTGAACCGGCGCGTGCAGCATTGCCCGACGACGTCGAAGTCGTCGAAGGGTATGTGGGCAAGCCGGATTCGCTCGCCGGGGTGTTCAACGGCATCGACACCGTCTACCTTGCGCCAGTCCCCGCGGCAGCGCGGAAGGTCGCGATCCTCGCGCGCGACGCCGGGGTGCGCCGGTTCGTCACCCTCACCGGCGGACCTGGCACCGACTGGTACGGCATCGAGGCCGACGTCGAAGCATCCGGTCTCGAATATACCCACCTCGAACCTGGCGAGTTCATGACCAACGCAACCATCTGGCAGAGCAGATCCGCACGACGGGCGAGGTCCGCGGCACGTATCCGACCGCGGCGAATGCCCCGATCGCGCTCGAAGACATCGCCGCGGTTGCGGCGCAGGCACTGCTCGGCGAATCCCATTCCGGCCGAACGTATGAACTCACGGGCCCACAGTGGCTGACCCATCCGCAGATGGTGCAGGACATCGGTTCGGCGCTCGGGCGCGACGTGCCGTTCGTCGAGGTGTCCCGGGAGGAAGCGGAAGCGGTGCTTGCTCGCGCGATGGGCGAGTACGCCGGGTGGTATCTGGATGGTCGGGTGCTGCTCGTCGATCATCCACAATCGGCACTCACGACGGTCGAGGAGGTTCTCGGCGACCCGCGACGTCATTCGCGCAGTGGGCCGCCGCGAATGTCGAGTTGTTCCGCTGACGTCGCCACCGGCGCGGCCAATGATCGACGCTGATGTTTCCGGACACTGGTTCCGGGGAACCCGGTCGACATGTCCGTTCTTGTCGCAACCGAGAGCACTCGTGGCACAACCTGGCGCGCCGCCACGGTGATCGCGGGGTCGCTGACCCAACACGGATTCGAGGTCACGCTGGCACCCTGTCCGACCTCGAACGGGCCGCGGAATTCGAGGCCATCGTCATCGGGAGCGACGCGGAAGGTGCTGGCTGGCCCGCTGTCGCGAGAGAGGCATGCAGACATCACGCCCCAGCTCTGAAACAACGGTTGGTCTGGCTGTTCTCCGGCCCTGCGCCCGACGACTCGACGAACGGCAACATAGACTTGTCCGAGCTGGCGGAGACGGTCACGGCACGGGACTACAAGTACTTCCCGGCGACCGATACCGAGCGAATCCTGTCGTGGACGGCATTCATCGCCGATGAACTCCTTGGGCACAGCTGACCTACGCAGGGCGGTTCACCATCGTCTTCAGACTCCTACGTGCTCCACGATGATCTGTTTCGCTGCGCTCCACGCGGGTGAATGGACGTCGCCGAACTCACCGTGTCCGAGCCCGTCGAGCATGTGCAGCTCGGCAGGATCACCGGCGGCTGCGACGCCTCGACATACGAGCGTGACTGCACGGGATTCACGGTCTGATCTGCGGTACCGTGCACCGCCGTCACCGGCAGGCCGACGGGAAGATGCTCGATCGGAGAGGCAATCGCGTAGCGGTCGGGATGGTCCTCGGGCATGCCGTCGAGCAGCTCGCGTACGAACCCGTCGTGTCCGGCAGTGGCAGCCAGCGACAGATCGAACACCCCGGCCATGATGGTCGCGCTCACCGGACGGATCTGTGGTTGCGAGCCCGGGGCATCCGGGGGAGGGTGTGTCGTCCTGCGATCCAGGCGGCAAGGTGCCCTCCTGCTGAATGTCCGGCGAGGTGCACCCGATCCAGATCGAGGCTCCCAGCGGCCGCATCCTGCACAGAAGTCGCGAGTGCTTCGGTGGCGTCGTCGGCATCGGCGAGCGTGATCGGCCATCCTCCGGCGCCCTCGACACGACGGTATTCGATGTTCCAGACCGCGATGCCCTCGTCGGCAAGCGATTGCGAGAGCGGCTCGAAATATGACAGGTCGTGATCTTCGAGCCACCCACCACCGTGCACCATCACCACCACCGGGTGCGGGCCGGCGCCACCGGGCAGGTGAAGGAATCCGTAATTGTCGGCATCGTCGCCGTAGGAGATGCGTAGTGCGTCCGGCTGCGTGTCGTGATCGGCTGCTGCGGTGTCACTCGGAGAGTTCGAGCAGCCGGCAGCTAAGGCGACGGCCGTCAGAAATACCGCAGTTCTCAGGCTTGTTGATCGGGTCGACTTCATTCGGCACACCTTTGTTGTCGAAGAGCGGAGAATCACCGGTCGCTACTCGGGGCTGTCACCGGTCGGCTCCGTTGCTCCGGGCGGGAAGCTCAACTGCGCGCGGGACGCTCGCGCCGACCCAGCACCTCCACTACGACCGGGGCAGCGAGCTCCACCGCGAGCAGCAGATCATGGAAGCGGTGGGGCCGCCCCAGAGTGGCACGGGTCGCGAGCCGGCCGACACCTCCGAGAGCCATCAGTCCGGCGAGCACACGCATCCGGTTCAGGTCCGGTTCGGGGCGAGCCGCGGCGTCGAGCCAACTCACACCGTAGCCGGCGAAGACGGGGCCCATGAAGCGCACGTGTGAATCCACGGTCGCGTCATCGGTCATACCGGGCTCCCCGGATACGCCGCCGACGAGCTGGATCCCTCCGATCGCGATGCAGGTCCATCCGGTCACGCGTCCTAAGATTCTCAGGGCTGACATGAGCTCATGATGACAGACACGGCGTTTGTCCGGACCGCGCCGACGATTCCGATGATCCACATCAGACATGAATGCCGAAGGTCTCGATTTTCCGATAGAGCGATGATCGGGCGATTCCCAGCGATTTCGCTGCTGCGACGCGGTTGCCGACACATTCGCGGAGTGCCACCACGGTGGCATCGTGTTCAGTGCTTTCCATCGTCGTCATCGTTCGCCGAGGCGCGGAACTGAGTGCGGGTGGCAGATCTGCAGCAGTGATCGCCCCCGCCGGCAACACAGCGAGGCCGATACTCCAGGGCCGAACTCAATCCTGCACTCCCGACACTGCTTTTGCACTCGCGGTGAACTCAGCGAAGCTCGTTCCGGACTTCTCGCGGGTACTCAGCGCTCGGACGCTGACATCGTGGTCGCCGGCGGCCTTGCGTAGCGACCCCACGGTGGCTTGCTCTCTCGGGGTGTGCGCGAATGGATCGAACGAGTACCAACGCATAGCGTTCTGGTGGGTCATCTTGTTGATGTCGTCATCCGAAACGCCATTGCTCTTGAAGACCGAATCGAGCTGTTCGGGAGCACTGGGCCACATCGAGTCGGAATGCGGATAATCCATCTCCCAGCAGATGTTGTCGATCCCGATGTCGTGACGCAGTTTCACACCGACCGAATCGGAGATGAAGCATGTCAGGAAGTGCTCCCGGAACACCTCCGACGGAAGCTTGCCGCCGAAGTCCTGCAATGTCCATGTCGAATGCATCTCGTAGGTACGGTCGACTCGCTCCAGGAAGTAGGGAATCCATCCGGTACCCCCCTCGGACAAAGCGATCTTCAGGTCAGGGTAGTCCTTGATCGGACGCGACCAGAGTAGGTCGGCTGCGGCCTGCACGATGTTCATCGGCTGCAGCGTGATCATCACGTCCATCGGGCTGTCGGGCGCAGGGATCGACAACCGACCCGACGAGCCGATATGCACATTCATCACTGTGTCGGTATCAACCAACGCTTTCCACAACGGATTCCAGTACTCGTCGTGGAAGCTTGGATAGCCGAGGGCGGCGGGGTTTTCGGTGAACGTAAGAGAATGCACGCCCTTCTTCGATACGCGGCGGACCTCTTGCGCGCAGAGTTCGGCATCCCAGATCGCCGGCAGCGCCATCGGAATGAACCGGCCGGGATGAGAGCCGCACCACTCGTCGATGTGCCAGTCGTTGTACGCCTGCACCAGGGCCAGCGAGAAATCGGAGTCATCTGTAGCGAAAAGACGTGCCGCGAAGCCAGGGAACGATGGGAAATTCATCGTCGCCAGTACACCTCCGGCGTTCATGTCCTTCACCCGTTCGCGTGGGTCGTAACAACCGGGACGGATTTCATCGAGGCCCTGAGCTCGAGGCCGTACTCCTCCTTGGGGCGCCCGGCCACCGCATTGAGCGCAACGTTCGGAATGACGGTGTCACGGAACTTCCATGTGTCGCTGCCGTCCGGATTGTGGATCAGACGAGGTGCGTCGTCCTTGTATTTCGCCGATAGGTGGTTCACGAACATGTCGGGTGGTTCGATGATGTGGTCATCGATGCTGATCAGGATCATGTCGTCTTTGTTCACAGCACTTCCCTTCTCTTCGTCTCGGTCGTGCCGGCGACGCGACCGCTTTCCAACTGTGCGGGTTATTCGGTGAGCCAGAGTTCTTCTGGCAACACCGACCCGAGGCCGTAGAGGCTTACTCCGTGCACGTGTCCGTTGCTCACCACTGCCGGCGCCGCCCGGTAGTACCAGACGCCTGGGGTCAGTTCGGCCAGTCGTTCCTGCACGGTCTCGTAGGCCGCCCTGCGGTCCTCCACCGATGTTGCGATTCGACCAGCGTCCAGTGCAGCGCTGAGATCAGCATCGTCGATGCCCATGAAATTGCCACTGGAATCGCTGTGGAGTTCCGACCAGAGCGGGATGTCGGGGTCCTGGATGACAACTCCCGAAATGAACATGTCGAAGTCGTGGTTCACAGCGCGCGCGGTGGCCGTGCTGTAGTCCACAACCTCGACAGCGGCCTCGACATTGTCGAAGACACTCAGCTGCGCTTGGAGCGCCTCGGCGACAGTTCGGCTTTCCGTCGTGGGATAGGACATGAAGGTGAACGTCACCGGCTTTCCTTCGGCGGCAAGCTCGTCGAAGAGTTCCTGCGCGGCTGCATGATCCGTGGGTCCGAGGGCGATATCGCTGAAGAAGGGAGATCCCTCCTCGAACAGGGTCTGCGGGACCTTGCCTTCGCCGTTGTAGACCGCCGCGTTGATTGCGTCGGGGTCCACAGCGAGCGCCACCGCACGTCGGGCTCGCTGATCGTCGAACGGTGCGCGCCGGAAGTTCATTCCGATGTACTGTCCACCACCGGTGGGTGCGACCTCGTACGAGTATCCCGCGGCCTCGGCCTTCTTCAGGTTCGCCCAATTCGATTCGGAGGCAAGATCAGCGCCGTCGGTCGTGATTGTGTTGAGCCGTTGGTTGGTGTCGGCCACGGTACGGATCGTCAGCCGGTCCAGATAGGGCTTGGGTGCATCCCAGAAGTCGGGATTTCGCTCCAGTTCGATCGTGTCCTGGCGGGTCCAATTGGTGAGGACGAACGGACCTGCACCTACTGGGTTCTCGTCGAACGAGGCGGGACCTTCTGGAGTGCTTCCGGAGACGCGATCCAGTTCAGACCACCGGAAACGATAGCCTGCGCAAAATGCGGATTCGGTGTCGTCATGACGACCTTCAGCGTGGTCGGATCGACCACCTCTGTCTCTGCGATCGCTGATGCCCATCGGGTCGACAGCGACCCGAGCGTCGGGTCGCGCAGCCGGTCCCAATTGAACTTCACTGTCGCGGCGTCGAGCGGCGTTCCGTCAGTGAAGGTCAGGCCTGGCTGCAACGTCAAGATGAACGTCGCTCCACCGTCGACGGTGGAGAAGTCCTCTGCCATTGTGTATTCGATATCGAAGGTGTCGATGTCGTTGACCATCAATGTGCCGTACAGTGCGTTACCGAGAACCGGCTGATGAGACCAGGTATTCATCAATGACGCTGGATCGAGTGATCGCGGTTCGCCCGTCTGAATGACGCGTAGCGTTCCGCCGGAGACCGGCTCTCCTGTTTCAGTGGACCCCTCGGCGACCGTGCCGGAACCCGGACCACCGCAACCACTCAGGAGAATCGTGCTGGAGAGGACCGCACCAAATGCGGTCAGTAGACGCCTTCGTCGAAGCATCGAGACCTCTCGTGCAGAAAGGGAAGTGGGAAGAAAGCTACTAGGTGACCGCGCCGGCCGTCTTGAGTTCGATGATGCGCTCCCAGTCGAGTCCGAGTTCTTGCAGGATCTCGTCGGTCTGTGCGGCGAACGCGGGGGCAGGCCCCGTTGCCGGTGCCGCGACATCGAATTGAACGGGGTTGGAGACCAATTCGAGTTCTCCTGCGCGAAGGACATACTCGTTTGCCCGGATCTGCGCGTCCTGGGTCACCTGGAGTGAATCCTGGATCGGAGCCCAGGGCCCGGACAGCGTCGCGAAGCGTTCCGTCCAGTCCCGAAGCGTGCGGGTGGCGATTGCCTCTCGGAGAATCGCCACAGCCTTGTCGGTGTTGGCTGCAATCTGCTCGACGTCGACGAAACGTGGATCGTCCGCCAACTCGGGGCGGTCGATGTGTCGGCAGACGTCTGCCCAGTACTTGTCCGGCTGCATCATCACGAACGACAGATAGCGGTCGTCGGCGGTGGCGTAGACCCCGACCAGCGGGTTGCTCGGCGCGCCATGGGCACCGATCGGCGGTGCGACCATCGGCTCACCGAGATGGGCAGACAGTGCAATCCCGTGTCCGAGGGCCCATAGCCCGCTGCCCAGCAGTGACACGTCGACCAAGGCCGGCTCACCCGTCCGTTCGCGGTGGAGGAGTGCTGCGGTAATTCCTCCGGCGAGGTTCGTTCCTGAGATGGTGTCGCCGAAGGCGGGGCCAGGGGGCGGAATCATTCCTTCGACCCCCGGAGGGGTGATGGTCGCGGCGACGCCGGCTCTCGCCCAGAAGGCCGTCATGTCGTATCCACCCTTGTCCGACTCGAGTCCTCTTGGGCCGAACGCGCTGCCGCGTGCATAGACGATCTTCGGGTTCACAGCGCGTATATCATCCACGTCGATTCGAAACCTCGTCCGCGCGTCGGGCAGGAAACTGGTCAGGAAGACGTCTGCAGTGCGGGCAAGGCTTTTCAGCACATCCTTGCCCTCGTCTGTCCCCATGTCGATACCGATGCTGCGCTTTCCTCGGTTTGCGTGCTCGATGTTGGGGTTCGGATCGCCCTCGACCCGCATGGGGCCGACTTGCCGGAGCCCGCGTTGGGGATCGCCCACGACGGCGTGCTCGACCTTGATGACGTCCGCGCCCCATTCGGCAAGAACTGCGCCCGCTGATGGGACGAAGCCGTACATCGCGACCTCGAGAACTCGGAACCCTGCGAGTGGCTTCATTCGGAGACTCCTCGGTTGGACTGACGGGAGGCCATTGTCGAATACGGGGAACGCCTGCTGTACGGGTGTACTGTAGCAACACCGGGGACTCTCGTATAGATCGAAAATCGGTTCCCACCAACATCACCCACGGGCAGGAAAGTCCTGGCCCGTTCCGGATCGGAGGATCGGCAATGCGCATCGGATTCATCGGAGTCGGAAGTCAAGGTGCTCCCATGACGCGCCGTATCATCGATGCGGGCTACGAGACGACACTGTGGGCGCGGAGGTCCGCCTCGCTCGAGCCGTTCTCGGGGACACCGGCAAAGATCGCGGGGTCTCCAGCGGAACTGGCTGCGGGAAGCGATCTTGTGTGCCTCTGTGTCGTCAGCGATGCCGATGTCCAGGAGATCATATCCGGGCAGCATGGAATCCTTGCCGGAATCGATGAGGGTGGTGTGATCGCCATCCACAGCACCGTGCATCCCGATACATGCCGCTCAGTCGCAGACAATGCCGCGGGACATGGCGTCGCGGTAATCGATGCGCCGGTGAGCGGTGGCGGCCAGGCTGCCGCTGCAGGGAATCTGCTCGTAATGGTCGGAGGCGAGACGAAGGTCGTGGAGCGGTGCCGGCCCGTGTTCTCGACTTACGGAAATCCGGTCGTGCACATGGGGGCTCTCGGATCCGGACAGGTCGCGAAACTTCTGAACAACCTTCTGTTCACCGCGAATCTCGGAGCTGCTGCGGATACGTTTGCGCTCGGACGTTCTCTCGGAGTCGAACCGGAGGCTCTGGCAGAAGTCATCACTCGTGGTTCTGCACACAGCTATGCAGTGGGCAGTATCGTCGCGGGCGGAGGCACCGTCGAACCCATCGCAGCGCTCGCTGGGCCACTGCTCAACAAGGATGTCGCGTTGGTGTCCGGTCTGGCCGACGCGGCTGACATATCGGCCGGAATCGCATTGACCGCGGCGGATGGGACTCTGGGTCTGATGAATCACCCACGCTGAGAGGCCGGGTGCCCCTCGCGCCTGAGGGGCACCCGACAATGCACTGCAGTGCCGGGGTCGTCAGCCAGGCAGGCCGATGGTCTTGATTTCGAGGTACTCCTCGAAACCCTGCGTGCCGTTGCGTCGGCCGAGTCCACTTTGTTTGGTACCACCGAACGGGCTGGTGATCCCGAAGAAGGATTTTCCGTTGACGGTGACACTGCCGGTACGCATGCGCTGTGCGACGGCCAGCGCTCGATCATTGTCAGCGCTGCTCACCTCACCGGACAGGCCGTAGATCGAGTTGTTGGCGATCGCAATGGCCTCGTCGTCGGTGTCGTAGGCGGTCACGGTCAGGACCGGGCCGAAGATTTCCTCTTGCGCGATTCTGGAGTCGGGATCGACGTCGCCCAACAGAGTCGGCTGCGTGTAGTAGCCCGTGGGCAGGTTCTCCGGAATGCCGCCGCCGGTGATGAGGGTGGCGCCGGATTCGACACCGTCGGTGATCAGGCCGAGTACCTTCTGACGCTGGGTTTCGCTGATCTGGGGGCTGCATGTTGCCGGGAACCCACGGGTCGCCCACCGGGAACGATTCCATGGTGGCCTTCAGCACCGCGATGCCTTCGTCGTAGCGGCTGCGCGGTAACAGGATCCGGCTGGGCAGGATGCAGCTCTGCCCCGACATGACGCATGCCATCACGGCCGCCATCGGGAGGGACGCGTCGAGGTCGGCGTCGTCGAGCACGATGTGGGCCGATTTTCCGCCGAGTTCGAGCATCGTCTTCTTGACCGTGGGTGCGGCGGCAGCCAGGATGGCTCGTCCGGTGGCGGTCGACCCGGTGAAGGTGATCATGTCGACCCGTGGATCCGCCGACAGTGCCGCGCCCACCTCGTTGGCGTTCGACAATACGACGTTGAAGACGCCGGGTGGGATGTCGGTCTCCTCGGCGACGATCCGTCCCAGTTCGCTGCCGGACCACGGGGTGAGCTGTGCGGGTTTGAGGACGACGGTGTTTCCGGCCATCAGCGCCGGCATCGTTTCGGCGATATTGAGATAGAACGGTACGTTCCACGGGGTGATCGCGCCGACGACCCCGACCGGGTCGAAGTGCAGGAGCCTGCGTGCCGGACCCATCACGGTGGGATGTGTGCCTGTGTCCTGCAGATAGTCGAAGTTCCGGCCGTAGTCGGCCCAGTGTTTCACCTCGTCGATCGGTTCTTCGATCTGGCTTCTGGTCACGCCGATGGGGCAGCCGACTTCGGTCACCACGATGCGGCGCAGGCGCTCCATGTTCCTGGTCAGCGCCTCGTGAAGCTGGATCAGGCAGTGGTAGCGGAACTCGACGTCGCGCGACCACTCGGTGGTGTCGAATGTGCGTCGGGCGGCGCCGATGGCGCGTTCCATGTCGGATACGGTGCCGTCGGTGGCGAGGCCGACGATTTCTTCACTGCCGGGGTGGATCACGTCGAATGTTGCGCCGCTGCTGGTGTGTTGCAGTTGGCCGTCGATCAGCATGCGATCGTCGCCGGCCAATATTCCGGTGTCGTCCTGTCCTGACGTCATATCGCTCCGTTCGCTCGGTTGATTGTCGGTAACTACCAAAGTTGTGGCGCGGGTGTATCGAGATCGAGAGGCGTCGGTACGACAGATCGCGACGGTCCCTGGTCCCGGAGTGGTATCCTGTTCTTTGAAGAATGGGGTCTGTAACACGCGGCATCCGCCAAGAACATCGTCTCGACGGTTGATCTACGAAGGGCGATGCGCCAGTGACCGTCCCGTCGCTCCAGGCGGTCGATGTAGCGTCCGCTGACGAACTGTGCGGTCTTGCCGTCGGCGCCGAGGAGAACCACAATCGCGTAGCTGTCGGCATGTGCGATGTCGCCATCGATATCACACGAGTGGGTCGTGATGTTGTGGGTGTGCACCTGGGAGGTCGCGGCATGGGTCTTGTTGGCCCACTCGCCGTAATCGGGACCGGGATTCTTGGTGAGACCGTGTTCGTCGACTGCGTCGGGGTGATAGGCAGCGGTGATGAGGTCGATGTCGTGGCGGTCGCATCCGCGGGCGTGCCCAACGATGCAATCCAGAATGGCGGTTCGGTCCATCAGGTAGCGGACGTCCTGCTTCAAGGTATCCAGACCGGTTTCGGTGCTCATTACTCTCCTGTTCAAGTTGTCTCGACTCGCGCCGGTTGCGCAGCAGCTCGGCGACATCTCGATCCTGGTGGAACTTTACGGACGTATAGCATGCGGAGTGGGCGATTGTGAGGAATCATGGGTGGGTTGCCGGTGAGCCACGAGGTCCCGGCAGGTGCGAAGATGGATCGAGTACTACTGAGTGAGGTGGAATGGCTTCATCGCCGAGGCGCGTAGGTGCTGATACATCCAAGACGAGGGATGTTCTGCTCGACTGTGTCGAAAAGATGGTGCTGGCCAAGGGCTATGCCAGTGTCAGTTATCGCGCGCTCGCAACGGAGGCGGGCGTGACCGCAAGTCTCGTTCAGTACTATTTCCCCACTCTCGATGACATCTTCCTTGCTGCCATCAGGCGATATTCGGATCGCAATCTGGCTGCGCTGCAGAAGGCGCTCTCTCGTCGATCGGACGACCCTCTGCGAGCGCTGTGGGAGTACAGCTGGGACGAGGCGACTGCCACCCTCACGACCGAGTTCATGGCGCTCGGCAATCACCGCGAGTCGATCCGGTCCGAGATTGCGGAAGTCACCGAGCGCGTGCGGAGTCTGCAGCTGGACGTTCTGGCCGCAAAATTCGGTCGTGACGGCAGCCCGGACGGGCAACTCTCGATCGGTGCGGCGTTGCTACTGATCACCGGTATTCCCAAGTTTCTCAATCTGGAGGAAGGCATCGGCGTGACCACCGAGCATGCGGCGCTGGTGGATGCGCTCGAGCGCTACCTCGATTCGGTGGAGCCACGTACCGGGCCGGCGAAACGGAAACGCCGTCCGCGCACAGCGGCACCGGACAAGTCGTCCCTCAGCTGACCATCGCGGGCATCGAATCCCAGCCGCGTACCGTCGAGGTGCGCGACCGGCGCGCGGCATCGATATCGATGTCCCATTTCGGAAACCGGTTCAAGACCTCCTCCAGGGCGACGCGCCCCTCGATACGAGCAAGCGGAGACCCGAGGCAGAAATGCGCTCCGCGCCCGAAGGTCAGGTGCGACACCGATTTCCTGTGGATATCGAACCGATCCGGATCGTCGAAGTGCCGTTCGTCGCGGTTTCCCGACGCAAGCATGAGTAACATTGCGCTTCCTGCCGGGACGGTCTGCCCGTGGATCTCGACGTCTTCGGTGACATATCGCGCGACATGGGGACCTGGCGCCTCGTAGCGCAACAACTCCTCGATCGCGCCGGGAACGAGTGACCTGTCATCGACGAGTTCCTGACGCTGATCGGGGTGCTCGGCCAGTACCTTGCCCATCCACCCGAACAGGCGACCGGTTGTTTCGACACCTGCCCCTGCGATGACCGCAAGGAAGATGAGGATCTCTTCGGAGCTCAGATGCCGCGTCGTGCCCGACTCGTCGTCGAACTCGACGTCGAGTAGTTCGGTGATCAGGTCGTCGGAGGGGTTTTTCTTCCGCCATGCGACGTAGTCGGCGAACATGTCCCCGTCGAAATAGTGATCCTTTTTCACGGGCAACGGCTCGCCCGGTTTGTTCCGCAGCACGCGATGTGCCTGGGCTCGCACCGCGGGTTGGTCGGCGTCGGGAATCCCGACGAGCATCCCGATCGTCCGCATGGGTAGTTCCGCTCCGAGGTCCAGGACGAAGTCGAAGTTCTCGCCACCGACGAGTGGGTCGAGGCAGGCTATGCAGAACGCGCGGATCTTGTCTTCCAGTGCCCGCATTCTTTTCGGTAGAAAAGCGCGGGATACCAGCGCGCGATGGATGGTGTGCAACGGCGGATCTTCGTTGATGAATACACCTGGCGGCATGACCGGGTCGGCCTTGACGACCTCGAGGAGGTCCCCCTTTGCCGAGCTGAATCTCTTCGGATCCTTCAGGGCCGACTCGACGTCGTCGTACCGACTGAGGCCCCAGAAGTCATGAGGCTCGTTGTAATAGAGGGGCGCTTCGTCTCGCAGGCGTCGGTAGGTCGGATACGGGTCGAGGTCGATCTCGACGTGCCACGGGTCGTAATACAGATCGTTCAACTTCTCACTCCTCGTTTCGAATTCGATTTCACTCTATCGCAGTTGCTGTACGGTCGTATAGTGTCGCAATCCGGTAAGGCGCATACGGTTTCGGCCCGACCGGTGATCACCTACGCAAACGTCCACTTTCAGCCAGGAGCAGTCACATGAACGATCGGTTCTCCCTCGAAGGGCGCGTTGCCTCATCACCGGCGGCGGCACCGGGATCGGACGCAGTGCCGCATTGGTCCTTGCCGAGCACGGCGCCGATGTCGTGCTCGCGGGTCGCCGCCCCGATCCGCTGGAATCCACTGCGAAAGAGATCGACGTGATGGGACGACGATCGCTGGCCGTACCCACTGATGTCACCAGTGCTGACGGGTGCCGGCAGCTGGTCGAGACCACCCTGCGGGAGTTCGGGCGGGTCGACATCCTCGTCAACTGTGCTGGTGGAGCGGACACTCAGCCGATCAGGAAGTGGGCCGACGATGAATTCGATCAGGTCATGGCGCTGAATTTCGGCGCTGTCTGGCATCTGTCACGGGCAGTGTCCACCCCCATGCTCGAACAGGGCAAGGGTGCGATCGTGAACATCTCGTCGGGCGCAAGCCTGCTGGCAATGCCTCAGGCTGCTCCGTACGCCGCAGCGAAAGCCGCAGTGAACAATCTGACGGGATCGATGGCCGCGGCCTGGACCGGCAAGGGTATCCGGGTGAACTCCATCGCTGTCGGCGCAGTTCGAGCGGCCACTCTACTCGACGACGCTGCCCGGTACGGGCTGGATCCCGAGACTTTCGGTTCGAGCAATGCCTCCAAGCGCCTGGGTGAGCCCGAGGAAATCGGCTATGGCGTCCTGTTCTTCGCGTCCGACGCTCGAGTTTCTGCTCGGGTCAGACCCTGTACATGCACGGCGGTCCGGGCCCTGCAGGGGTGTGAGCACACACTCTCGGTCACTCGAGTACAAGAATTTCGATGTGCGCGTGACCTCGCCGGAGTTCGACTCTTGTGCGACGCAGGTCACATGCGCTATACATTCGTACAACACCCAGAAGACGGAGTGAACGCATGGAAAGTTCGACTCGCACCGCGGTGGTCACCGGTGGCGCTTCAGGTATCGGTCGCTCCGTCTGTGAGCACCTCGCCGCCCAGGGGCATCGCATCGGAGTTGCCGACGCGAACGCGGAAGCGTCCGAGAAACTCGTTGCCGAATTGCGCTCCGCTGGCGCCGAAGCGGTTGCCGTCGAGGTCGACGTTGCCGACTCTGCCGCGATCACAACGGCACTCGGTACGGTGCGCGAGGCGTTCGGGCCCATCGAAATCCTCGTCACCAGCGCCGCGCTCGGTGGATTCACACCGTTCGAGGAGATCACCCTCGACGACTTCAACCGGTATGTGGCCGTCAATCTCACGGGAACGTTCCTGTGCATCCAAGGAGTACTGCCGGACATGGTCTCCGCCGGATGGGGACGTATCGTGACGATCTCGTCGGCCGCGGGCCAGACCGGCGCCGTGAATCAAGGCCATTATGCCACGACGAAAGGTGGTGTCATCGCGCTGACGAAAACGGTGGCACTCGAGTATGCCGCTCGCGGAATCACCGTCAACACCATTCCGCCGTTCGTCGCCGACACACCGATGCTCCGGGGCCAGCAAGAAGCAAAGAAGCTGCCGCCGGAGAAGATTCTGTCCCGAGCAATTCCTATGGGACGACTCGGATCCGGCGACGATATCGCAGCGATGTGCGCCTTCTTGTGCACGGATGCCGCCGGATATGTCACCGGGCAGGTCATCGGGGTCAACGGCGGCGCTGTCGTCTGAACCGAGGCGACCGATAGGTGTCCTCGAGTCCGTCGTAGTACTGCAGGCCAGTTCTGAGTTCTCCGATCGAAAGGGAAACGTCATGAGTCGTGTACAAGGGAAAGTCGCCTTCATCAGCGGGGCGGCGCGCGGGCAGGGCCGCAGCCACGCCGTGCGACTCGCCGAAGAGGGTGCAGACATCATCGCGATGGACTTCTGTACCGATCTTGCGGCGGTCAACTATCCGATGGCCCGTCCGGAGGATCTCGAAGAGACAGCGCGACTGGTCGAGAAGGCCGGCCAGCGTGCCGTTGTCATCGAGGCGGATGTACGTGAACGCGCGCAAGTCATCTCGGCACTGGACACAGGATTGGCGGAGCTCGGAAAACTCGACATCGTGGTCGCGAACGCGGGGATCGCGGCGATGACAGGCGAACCGGCTCTTCAGGCGTGGTGCGACACCATCGATACGAATCTGGGTGGAGTGATCAACGTCGTTCAGGCCGCACTGCCGCACCTCAGCGAGGGGGCATCGATCATCGCTACCGGATCGACGGCCGCCCTGATGGACATCAGTAAGACCGATTCGCCCGGTCAGGACCTCGGCGGCGTTGCGTATCCTCTCGCGAAACGCATGCTATCCCAGTATGTTCACACCCTTGCGCTGCATGTGGCGCCGCGAAGCATCCGCGCAAACGTGGTTCATCCCACCAATTGCAACACCGACATGTTGCAGAGCGAGCCCATGTACAAGGCATTCCGTCCCGATCTCGAACACCCCGCGCGTGAAGACGCAGAACCGCTCTTCGCCTTCATGCAAGCAATGCCGATCCCGTACGTGGAACCTGCCGACATCAGTAACATGGTGTTGTTCCTCGCATCCGACGAGTCACGGTACGTGACCGGCATGCAGATGCGTGTCGATGGTGGCGGCTATCTCAAGTGGTACGACTACCATGTCTGACGTCGCCGACACTGCCAGGAAGGCGCCTCGTTATCACTTCGACCGACACACTCCCGAGTATCGTGCGCGGTTCGACGAGATCACCGAGGAGATGCATCAGAAATGCCCGATTGCGTGGACGGACACCTACGACGGACACTGGGTTGCCGCCAGTAGTCAAGCGGTATTCGAACTTGCGCGGTGCCCGTATGTCTCCACCGACCACGATGTCCACGGGCAACGCCGCGGGTACAAGGGTATCGGGATACCGGTGCTGATGGACACCCACGGCATCCGGGGCGGCATGCTGGAAATGGACGATCCGGAGCACCGGATCTATCGAAGTGCGTTGAATCCGTATCTGTCACCGGCGGCGTCGCACGGTGGGTGCCGTTCGTCGACGAAGTCGTGCGTGCGTGCCTCGACGACAAGATCGAGGACGGTCAGATCGACTTCGTCGACGACCTGGCCAATATCGTGCCGGCGGTCTTGACCTTGGCGATGCTCGGTATCCCGTTGAACAAATGGGCGATCTACAGCGAACCGGCACATGCCTCCGTCTACACATCTCCGGACTCGCCCGATGCGGAACGTGTGCTGGACCTTTTCATGGCCATGGGCACGGACCTGTTCACCAGTATGATGGAAATCCGAGACACTCCACGCCCGGGAATCATCCACGCGCTCAACCAGGTCCGCCTCGACGGTCTTCGACCGGACGACATGGAGATCATCGGGATGTTGAACCTGGTGATCGGCGGTGGGTTCGACACGACCACGGCGCTCACCGCCCACGCGCTCGAGTGGTTGTCCGAGCACCCGGAAGAACGTGGTCGGTTGAGTGACGAGCGGGCGACCCTGATGAAGTCGGCGACCGAAGAGTTTCTGCGGTTCTACACGCCGGCACCTGGTGATGGGCGCACCGTCGCGGAAGACGTCCATGTCGATGGTGTGCAGTTCCGGGAGGGAGATCGACTTTGGTTGTCATGGGCGATGGCCAACCGCGACCCCGCGGTATTTCCCGAACCGAACCGGATGGTGTTGGACAGGCCGGGCAATCGACACTTCAGCTTCGGGCTGGGTATGCACCGGTGTATCGGATCGAATTTCGCACGCACAGTGTTCAAGTCGATGGTCATGGCGGTACTCGATCGAATCCCCGACTACCGTTGCATACCCGAGCAGACCGTGCACTACGACACCATCGGAGTCATTCAAGGCATGCGGAACCTTCAGGCGACGTTCACGCCGGGGAAGAGAGTCGGCGCCGGCCTCGACGAGACACTCGATCGATTGCAGAAGATCTGTGATGAGCAGGAAATCGCGAGGCCCGTCACGGAAACACAAGCCCGCGTCAGAATCTAGGTGACTTGGCTATGAGGAAGCGATCGATCGGAAGGTCGACGACGGCCGACGGAAGCGGGAGGCGCCCACATCGTATGAGAACCAGCGCCGACGGTGCCTCGTGATGACGGGCATGGACCCGCATGCCGACGGTGTCTCCCGAGCTGTGAATGCAGTACGAGGCGCTACCGCAGCGTTGTTGACGACTGGTGAGAGCCGGGCGGGGCTCGCCGCGATCGCGGCGCGGATCCACGCGGCTGCGGACCGTCTGGAGGTCCGCGCAGACACAGTGGCCGACCGGTTACAGCAGATGGACAAGATCGGCCGGATCATGCGATACAGCCCAGTGGTAGGTTCGGTGAACGCCATCGCCCCGCCGCTTCGGTTGCAACTTCCGAGAGTGGTCTCGAAGGCACGGTGTGTTTCTCGGCCGCGTATCGAGGTGTGAACGCGATGGTGCACGAGGGTGCCGCCGCGTTGGTTCTCGATGTGGCGTTGGCCGAGGCCAATATTCATGCGGGTGCGGTCGGCGTGACTGCGCAACTCACGCTGCGCTTCCACCGACCGATTCCAGTGGGCTGTGAACTGCGCGTCACTTCCCGGCACGACAGCGTGAACGGACGGAAGATCTTCTCATCCGGTCAGTTGTGGATGGGCAAGGAACTCTGTGTGAGTGCGGAAGGACTGTTCGTTGCAGTACCACGAGAGGTACCCGGTGCACCCCGACGACCAGAGTGAAGCAGAGCAAGTGCACCCACTCGAACATGCTGCGAACGGCTTACGGCGGCTGACCAGCTTGCTGTTGAGAGTGTACGAGGACGATCGCGCGCTTCTCGCGGTCGCAGAAGAACTCGAAGAGATCAGAGACCGGCTCGAGAAGGACGCGGGTACGGCACACGATTCGGTGCGCGATGGCAGTAGCTCTGATCCGGTGTCTGGGCGCGTCAACGCTCTAGCACCGCCGTTGACGATGAAAGTAGGCGACGACGGATTCGTCGCGGCCAGCGGAGCCCTCGGCCTTGAATACCAAGGACCGCGTGGAATGGTGCACGGGGGAGTGTCGGCGTTGCTGCTTGCGCATGTGCTCGTCGTGGCAGCCGGCGCCGAGGGAGTTTCGGCGGAGACACTGTCGATCCGCTACGGCCAACGGGTTCCGTTGTTCGAAGAACTAGTGGTCACCGGTGGTGAAGTGGAACGGGCCGTCGGCCGAGTCGCAGTCCGCGGTGCCATCACGGTAGCGGGGAGCGTGGCGGTTTCCGCGGAGGGACGGTTCGTTGCACGGGCCGATCCCGACCTCTCGTCGCAGCAGATGTCACCAGGTGGCCGAGATGGCCGGTCTCGAGAATCTCCACGCCATCGTCCACGGTGAGGTCACGCCCGATTTCGCTGAGTGACATGCATTTTCGGTGTTGATCCGTTCGGTCCCCCGAGCTTGCAGTCGCACCCGGGCCGATAGTGGACCGGGTGCGACGAGTAAGGAATCCGGATCGAGGTACAGCTCAACGCATTGCGGACATTGTGCTCGATGGCACCGACAATGGCAGTCGCCGGAGGAATCGTCGACGATTCGTCCTCGAGTCAGGCGTCGGTGTCAGCTTCGGGCTCACGGTCCCCAAGGGGTCAATGCAAGCTTTCCGCGAACTCGTCCTGATTCGCTGAGCTTGTGGGCCTCGGTGATATCGGCAAGTGACATGGTCTGTTCGACCTCGACCCGTACCTTCCCGTCGGCGGCGAGTTGCCCGATGGAAGTCAGGTCGGCAGGAGATGGGTGCCCGACTACTCGGCGGTAGCGGGGGTCGTCAGTGGCGTCCGAGCCTTGTGCATCAATGTATCGGCCGTCGGCTCGCAGTATCCGCAGAGAGCGTGATCCGTACGCGCCGCCGACGAGATCGATCACGGCGTCCACTTCTTGGACTGAAGCGGCGAAATCTGACTCGGTATAGTCGACCAGTTCATCGGCGCCCAGTGCCCGAAGGAAATTGTGGTTCACGGTACGGGCGGTGCCGATCACATGTGCGCCTCGACGATGGGCGAATTGGACCGCAAGGTGGCCGACGCCGCCTGCTGCAGCATGGATCAGAACACGCTCGCCATTGTGCACATCTGCGAGATTGATTGCCTGCCATGCTGTCAGCGCGGCCGTTGGCAGGACGCCGGCATGAATGGGATCCAGGTTCGCTGGCCGTAGCGCGAGAGTATCGGCGTTGGCGAGAGCGAATTCGCCGTAGGCGCCCTTTTTGCTGAAGATCATGCCGAACACTTCGTCCCCAGGCTGAAACGACTCGACTTCGGGCCCGATCTCGACGACGGTGCCGGAGAGATCGAATCCGAGGGTGAAAGGCGGGGGCCCGAGGTGAGTGACGACGCCGGCCCGAAGTTTGCAGTCGACCGGATTGACCGATGTGGCGCACATGCGGACAAGTACCTGACCCGTACGCGGCGTCGGACGCGGGGCCTCGACCGTTCGTAGTACTTCAGGTCCGCCCAGGATGTCCTGGCTGATCGCTTTCATTGACGGGGGCATCAGCACTCAGTTCTCTCAGTCGAGGTGTTGTCGGACCGCAGCCGTGCAGGCGCGTAGATTTTCGGTTCGTTGCGTATAGCCGTTGTTCTTGCTGGTTCGGCCGCCCGCGCGGCGAGCGACGCCCTGTGCTCCATTTGTGCTCTCGTGGCGCAAGTATACGACTGTACAGCAAGTGACGCTGATGTGAGAGACGCGTTTCGAACCGATGCTGGATACAGTGCGCAGTCCGGCCACCGATACTTCGCTCGAGATCGAGGAGTTTCGGCAGGTCGGTGATCAGCTCGAAGAAGGCTACGGAGTGACGACCTTTCGCAGTGCATGAGTAAGAGGCCGAGGTGACTGCTGGCCTGGTTCAGTACTACCTTCCATCGTCGGACGACCTCCGTGTGGGTGTGTACTTGAGTGAAAACTGCGGTCGCCTGGTAGTTCGCCGGCGCTCGTTACCCGCCACCTCGACACATACGTTGGCGTGACAGATGCTATACGGATGTATAGTATCGGTCCATGGGGGTGCGCATGTGAACGACCTGAAAGGCTATGTCGATTGCGGGCCGCGAGCATTGCTGGTGGCGTCACCTCATCGGACGGGGAGTGATTCGAGCGTCCTCGAGATAGCTGAAGTAATAAGCGGTCAAAGATTGCAGCGGCACAACATATCGGCCCAGCACGTGCTGGGCCTGACAGAAGGGATCAGCCAGGCATGGCTCGAATCGAACCAATTCCGTTCGCCGAGTGGTCATCGGCCATGCGCGAGGCGATCACCGCGCTCGTGCCAGAATCGCCACGATACCCTTTGCGCTCCGGGAAAAATCGCCCCCGAGCGGAAAACGCACTCGGCACGCTCGCACACCATCCGAGGTTGGCCAGGGCCTTCTTCGGTCTCAACGGCCACCTGATGACAACAACCACACTCAGCGAAAGGCAGCGGGAACTACTCATCATGAGAGTTGCCGCCGTTCGCGAATCTAGCTATGAATGGGCGCAGCACTATTTCATCTCGCGCGAGATCGGTCTCGATGCCGAGACGATTGCGCGTATCGCTTTCGGTCCGAACGCTCCATTGTGGGAGCCGATCGACGCGGCGTTGCTGCGCGCTGTCGACGAGCTGATCGAGGAGGGTGCAATCACCAGGCTACCTGGTCCACACTCGCGACCGAGCTCGACTCTCAGCAGATGCTCGACGTTATCTTCACCGTCTCGGGATACGACGCGTTCGCACGCGTACTGCGTTCGTGTGAGGTCGAACTCGACGCTGACCTCATGCAATTCGCCAGTGATAGCTCATTCTCGCCCGACACGGGCGACTCCTGAGATCGATCTCGCGGTCTCGCCGTAGGAGATTGTGTTACCGCAACCTGCAGGTGAATCCCAGTACGCAGATAAAGGTCGGATCAGAGAAGGTCGATGGAGGCGCACATAATATGCGGTCGACGACTATTCGCCGGCCGGCGTACGCGTATCAGGCTGCGGTTGTAGTCCGGGCGCTACGCATCCCCATTCCTCCACCTGAGCGAGCACGCTTCGATGCGCAGTATTGCCACGACGAATCCTAAGGTATTCATCACCTTCGATGAGTTCGGTCCTCTACGGTACAACGCCGGACTTTCGGCAGACGTACCGATTGTCGGGCGCGGCTCCGGTCGGCCATTTCATCGGTATGCTCAATGCGTTCTTGATTCCCGTCCTGCAGGGAACCGCCATTTTCATCACTGATGCATGGAATCCTCACAAGACACTGAGCCTGATGCTCAGGGACAAAGTGACCTTCGGTGGCGGCACACCTTATTTTGTCATCAGCTTCCTCGATCATCCCGACTTCAGGCCGGAACACCTCGAGTTCATGCGGTACGCAGGAATGGGCGGATCGTCGGTCCCCGCACTGTCACCGACAATAAAAGCGACATCATCATTCGCGGTGGAGAGAACATCAGTGCACTCGAGGTGGAGGAAGCGCTTCTCGGTATGCCCAGTATCGCGGAAGCAGCTGCGGTTGCGGCACCGAACGCCAGGCTCGGCGAACACACTGCTGCGGTGGTGCGTGTACGACCGGGATCGACTACGCCCACCATCAGCGATATTCGTGCACATTTCCCCCGTACTGCCACCGGTAAAGTGCAGAAGGCCAAGCCAGCCACTTGCTGCCTCTTGTCGCCGGCAGGATCGGTGGACAGTGATGCTGCGAAGCGCTGCGTCCATGGGCGACATGACAAGGTCCGACACGGTGGGATCGGTCCACGCGCCGGGATGGTGCGAACCACTATGGTCGCGGGATGCACGAACGTGTGGCAGATCGTCGCCTCTGGACCTGGGTGGTGCTGCTCGGACTGACGGGCCAACTGGCCTGGACGGTCGAGAACATGTACCTCAACCTGTTCGTCTACAACACGATCACCGACTCGCCGACGGTACTCGCCACCCTGGTCGCGACGAGTGCCGTCGCCGCGACCCTGGCGACACTGCTTGCGGGCGCGGCGTCGGACCGAACTGGCAGACGACGCGAGTTCATCGCGGTCGGGTACGTGCTGTGGGGCCTCTGTACCGCCGGTTTCGGGCTGGTGAGCGTCGATGCCGCCGCATCATTGTTGCCGATGTTCGATGCGGTGACAGTCACGGTGATCGCTATCATCGTACTCGACTGTGTGATGAGCATTTTCGGGTCGAGTGCGAACGACGCCGCGTTCAATGCGTGGGTCACCGACTCGACCGCCCTGACAATCGCGGCCGCGTCGACGGCGTGCTGGCCACGATGCCATTGCTGGCGATGCTGCTGGTGTTCGGTGCGCTCGACCCGCTCACCAGGGGCGGCCAGTGGATGCTGTTCTTCACGATCATCGGCGGCGCCACCGCGGCGGTCGGGGTGATCGCCTGGTTCGGGGTCCGCGAGCCGCGACAACCGAGACCGAGCGGCAGTTACCTGTCGTCGGTGGTCCATGGCTTGCGTCCCAGCACCGTGCGCGACAATCCGCGGCTGTATCTGGCATTGCTGGCCTGGGCGATCCTCGGAACGAGCACCCAGGTGTTCCTGCCGTACCTGATCATCTACGTGCAGCGGTACCTCGACATGGACGGATACGCGATCGTCCTGGCGTCGGTGTTGATCGGTGCGGCAGTGATCAGCGTGATCGGCGGCCGGGTACTGGACCGTATCGGCCCATCCAGGGGAATCCTGCCCGTCGCCGTTGTCTATGTCGTCGGTCTGCTCCTGATGTTCCCTGCGCGGGGAATGCTCGCTGTCATCGGAGCAGGCATCGTGATGATGGCGGGATTCATGCTGGGGGTCGCGGCGATCTCGGCAACCGTTCGGAACCTGACTCCGCTGGATCGCGCGGGCCAGGTGCAGGGACTGCGGATGATGTTCGCCGTCCTCGTGCCGATGGTGATCGGACCGTTCCTCGGTGCCGCTGTGATCACCGGTGCGACGAGACATTCGTCGATCTCGGGGTCGTGAAACAGGTGCCGACACCGTGGATCTTCCCTGCCGCCGCAGTCGTGGTGGTATTGATCGTCATCCCCGTCGTCCTGCTGCGGAAGGTAGGCGGCGCACAGACACTCGCACCGAAACCTCTGGAGACCAGCCTGTGATCACCGAATGGGGCGAAACCCTCGATCCCGACCGCGTCCTGCCCGAATACCCGCGCCCACAACTCATGCGCGACTCCTACGTCAACCTCAACGGCCACTGGACTATGCCATCATCTGCGCCTCGGTCACCGAGCGACCCCGCGACTGGGACGGGGAGATCGTGGTGCCGTTCTCACCGGAAGCACCGCTATCCGGCGTCGATCGGATACTGCAGCCGGGCGAAGCGCTGTGGTATCGGCGGAGCGTCACGCTGCCTGCGGGATTCGTGCGTGATCGTGTGTTGCTCCATTTCGGAGCCGTCGACCAGGATTGCGAAGTGTGGGTCGACGGCACATTCGTCGGGGGGCATCGAGGCGGATACCTGCCGTTCACCCTCGACGTCACCGACGCTCTGCGCGGTGAGAGTCACGAACTCGTCGTCCGGGTCCGGGATGTCACCGACACGTCGTGGCGTAGCGCGGAAAACAGAAACTCGAGCGCGGTGGTATCTGGTACACACCGCAATCCGGGATCTGGCAGACGGTGTGGCTCGAATCAGTGCCGCAGCGGTGGGTCGAGCGGCTCGATCTCGTGCCGCACGTGGACACCGGTGAGGTCGAGGTGTGTGTGGTGGTCGGCGGCACTGGCGAGGGTGCTGCCGTCGTCACGATCGGTGCCAACGGCAGCGACGTCGTTTCGGGCAGCGTGCCGGTCGGGGTGCCGACGCGGTTGCGGCTCGGCGACGACGTGCGTCTCTGGTCGCCCGAGGATCCGTTCCTGTACGACGTCGAGGTCACCCTCGGTGCCGACAACGTGTCGAGTTACGTCGGGATGCGTTCGTTCGGTATCGGACCCGATGCGACAGGCACCATCCGACTCCTGCTCAACGGCGAACCGTATCTGCATGCGGGCCTGCTCGATCAGGGGTACTGGCCCGACGGCCTCTACACCGCGCCGTCGGACGACGCGCTCATCCACGACATCGTCACGGCCAAGGAACTCGGTTTCACGATGCTGCGTAAGCACATCAAGATCGAGCCGCTGCGCTGGTACCACCACTGCGACCGGCTGGGCATCCTCGTGTGGCAGGACATGGTCAACGGTGGTCGGAGCTACCGGCAGGCGGTCGTCACCGCACCCGTCGCTCTACCCGTGAAGTTGGACGATTCTCACTACACCTGGTTCGGACGGCAGGACGCCGAAGGACGCACCGAGTTCCTCGAGGAGCTCGATACGACTGTGGCGCTGCTGCGTTCGACACCGAGCATCGCCGCATGGGTGCCGTTCAACGAGGCATGGGGACAATTCGATGCCGTCGTGGCCTCCGCGCGAATCAAGGCGCTCGACGCCACCCGGCCCGTCGACCATGCCAGCGGTTGGCACGACCAAGGTGGAGGCGACATGGCCAGCCGGCACGTCTACTTCCGGCCCTATCGGCTGTCGCGGGCCGACGCGAAAGATGAGCGTGTCGCGGTGTTGTCGGAGTACGGCGGGTATTCCTATCGGGTCCCGGGGCACGTGTGGAGCGACAAGGAGTTCGGCTACCGCAAATTCGCCGACCAGTGGACCTACGAGCGCGCCTTTCTGCGTCTGCAACATACGCAAGTTGCCCCGGCAGTCGAGGACGGGCTCGCGGCCTTCATCTACACCCAGCTCGCCGACGTCGAAGAAGAGACGAACGGTCTGATGACCTACGACCGTCGGGTCCTGAAGGTCGACGCCGACGCCGTTCGTGCGTCGAACCTTCGGTTGCGCGGCCGACACGACCACGCCGCCGGGGGAGCGGCATCACCTCTCGCAGTGCGGGAACGGGAGATCACCGATCCGGTACCCCTGACCCGGCCCGACGGACGCCTGAACCCCGGCGCGGTCGGGTGGACGCGCACACCGCTGATCACCACCGACGGTATCGGCCGCGGCAGGGCGGGGAAAGGACGCAACAAGCGGTGGGAGTACTGGGCGGTGACCACACCGACCATGTGGTCGCGCTCGTGGTGTCCGACATCGATTACGCAGCAGTGCACGGTATCTGGCTACTCGACCGGGCAAGCGGGGAAACGATCGCATACGACGCCATCGGGTTGCCCCGCACCGCGACCTTGCCGGCCAATCTCGGTGAGGGTCCGGTTCGATCCCGCACCGGGAAAGTACGGATCGATATCGACGAGGTCGACGGCGGGACGCGGTTGTGGGCGCGCGGCGAGCGTGTGGAGATCGACATCCTTGCTCAGAGACCGGAGTGCCACGAGTGTCTCGGTGTCGTCGTGCCGTGGACCGATCGACTGTTCCAGTACACCGTCAAGGACGTCGCTCGGCCCGCCACCGGGACCATTCGTGTCGACGGCGTCGTCTCGGACGTGCCGAAGGGGAGTCGTGGGCGACGCTCGACCATGGGCGCGGACGCTGGCCGTACGCGGTGCACTGGAACTGGGGCGCGGGATCCGGCCGCACCGACGGCAAGGTGATCGGAATCCAAGTCGGTGGGAAGTGGACCGACGGATCCGGATCGGTGGAGAACGCACTGGTCGTCGACGGGCATCTGTCGAAGATCAGCGAAGAGTTGGTGTGGACCTACGATCCGGGCGACTGGATGGCGCCGTGGCGGATCACCGGCGACACCGTCGACCTCACCTTCACCCCGTTCCACCTGAAGAAGTCCGTCACCGACCTGAAGATCTTCTCCTCCCGCACCCACCAGTGTTTCGGCCATTGGTCCGGCACGGTCGCGGATGACACCGGCGCTCGGGTGCGCGTCGAGGACATCGTGGGGTGGGCGG
Organism: Rhodococcus sp. JCM 9791; assembly: GCA_001312645.1. Lineage (GTDB taxonomy): Bacteria > Actinomycetota > Actinomycetes > Mycobacteriales > Mycobacteriaceae > Rhodococcus. Next base: position 7,375 of record BBEG01000017.1, on the reverse strand, counting down.
AGGATGTCCGGAACCGCTGGTGACGTGGTATCGGCAGGCAAGTGCTACGAGGCGATCATCGCCTCGACCACGCTTCGATAACGCCGGATCACCAGCATCCCGACGGGGATGACGATGTCGGCGGTGTCCGACTCTGGAGACAGCCACGCGACGGGCAGAACGATGAAACCCATGTCGCTACGAGGCAGGCGATGATTGCCATACCGTGAGCAGGGCGGCGTGGTTCGAGGACGATCGCAATCTCGGTCGCACTTCACATGGCCAGGGCGAGCATCCCGAAAAGGATCGCTGCGGTCAGCATGTACCTCTTCTTCGCTTGGCGTAGGACTTCTTTGATCCGGAGAGCACCGACGAATCCGGTGCCCGTGCTCGGTATGGAGAGATCGTGACTAACGGGCGGACACCATCGACAGGGGGGACGGGTTTCCGCGGATCGTGTTCAGCGTGAAGCTCGCTGTCCCCGGCAGGTACCTGTCATCCGAGGATTCGACCGTCTTCCCATTGCTGCTGAATGCTCGGCGGCGGACTCTCAGCAACGGAGTCCCTTCGGTGACTTCCAGGAGTCGGGCATCGTCCGCGTCGGCACCGATGGCGTCGATGGTGCGCGTGGCGTTGTCGATATCCACCCCGGAGCTGATCAGGTGCTGGTAGATGGAGCCGGAGTCGGTGTCGAAGGTGAGGAGATGCAGCCCCACCTCGAGGGGGTAGTTCAAGCGTTCGACCATGGCAGGCATGCCGTTCAGGAGCCGAAGCCGGAACACCGAGACCACCGGGGACTTCGGTTCGATATCCAGGGAGGCGGCCAGCGCTTCGTCTGCAGGTCGGCGTGTGACGCTCTGGGTGACCTGCCCCGGTTCGAATCCCGACTGGCGGCACCACTCCGAGTAGGAGATCACGCCGTCGAAGGACTGGGTCGGTACCGTGTCGAGCACGATGGTCCGCCGCCCTCGACCCGATGAAATCAACCCCTCCGAGCGCAGCGTGGCCATGGCCTGGCGAACAGGCCCACGGGACGAGCGGAATCGTTCGCACAGCTCGGACTCGGAGGGAAGCGGTTCTCCGGGGGCGAACTCCTTGCGGCTGATGGCGTTCCGGAGGAAGGCCGCGATCTCTTGATGTTGCTGAAGCGTGGTCCCCATGGTGGTTCGTACTCCCTCTTCCGGTGACGACTTATATATACAGTAAATGTTTGCTGTGCTGGGGCAACGGTTCATGATCCGGAGGGTGTGGTGAAATGTGGGTGAACAGCCAGCAAATATGTCTATACATGTACTGAATGAGGTGTCGAGTGCTCATACTATCGTCGAATGCGTAATCACTCCGACCTTCTTGTCATCGGCTCCGGCATCATCGGCCTTGCCACCGCATTCCTGGCTCACGAGCAGGGTCGGTCCGTCCGCGTCATCGACAGCGATGACCGCCCCGTCGGTTCCTCGATCCAGAACTTCGGTCACGCCTGCTTCACCGGCCAGGCGGACCTCATACAAGGCGTCGCCGATCGTGCAGGTCGGGCTGGGTGAACGCGGCCGAGCAGGCCGGCTTCTGGGCATCGGAAGGTGGTACGTATATCCCGGCGACCACGGAGGCCGAGCATCAGGTCCTGCGAGAGTTCGCCGAGCATCGCGGCCCCGATCGGGTCACCTCCCTGAGTGGAGTCGAAGTGGCTGACGCCATCGGAAACCCCGGTCTGGCAGCGCTTTCCGGGGTGCACCTGCCGCGGGATATGAGGGTGAACCCGCGTGAGGCGGCGCCCGTGCTGGCTCGCTGGCTCGCGGCGCAGGGGGTCGACTTCGCTTGGAGTACCCAGGTCACCGCCGTGGCCGACGGTGTCGCGGAGACGAACCGCGGCGATTACACGGCCTCGCAGATCGTGGTGTGCCCCGGTTACCGGCTCAGCACCTGTTCCCCGACCTCGCCGAGAGTCACGAGGTGCGAACCTGCACGCTCGTCATGTCCCTGATCGACCGGCCGCACGCCGTTCCGGCGGATCTCGCAATGCTGACCGGCACCTCCCTCGCCCGGTACGAAGGCTTCACCGCCATGCCATCCGCACCGGAACTTCGCCGCGAGCTGGCCGAACGGGAGCCGGAACTGGTCGAGTGCATTGCGAACCTGATGGTGACGGGTCTGGCGGATGGGTTGCTCATCGGAGACAGTCACGCCTATGCGGCGAGCCCGGAGCCGTTCATCGACGAACGTGTCGGAAACCTGTTGCTTGCACGCGCCACGGAAATCCTCGGAATCACGGCCCCGGTCGTTCGTCAGCGCTGGCTGGGCCGTTACGCCGACAGTCGCTCGACCAACCTCGTGCTCGAGCGCCCCGATCAGCGCACCACAGTCGCCGTCGTCACGTCCGGGATCGGCATGACCCTGTCTTTCGGAATCGCCGACCTTGCGCTGAACGGTGGCTCCGTACCCGGCTTCTGACCCACGCGTGGCCGGTCGATGAGCGCTCGGTGAACACTTCATGAACCGGCCCAATATGTATATACATGTTGACTCACGATGCGGCACACTGGAACCCGACATCACCGGGCTGTTCCCCCACTGCTGTTCGAATGCGGAACGCACGGCTCCGAGCCCCCCTCAGAAAGAAACCTGTGAAGACCTTCTTCTCCCCGAAATCGACTGCTGTTCGCGCCGTCGTCCTCGCTTCGGCCACTGTTCCTATCCTGGCTGCGTGCGGCAGCGGGACCGGCGATGAGACCATCACGTTCGCGGCAATCCCGGCCGAGTCGTCCTCGTCCCTGGAAAGCGATTACTCGAACATCACATCGCTCATCGAGCAGGAAACCGGTCTCGACGTCGAGTTCCAGAACGCCTCCGACTACGCCGCGGTCATCGAGGGGCAGCGCGCCGGGCAGATCGACATCGCGTCCTACGGTCCGTTCTCCTATGTCATCGCCAAGGACTCGGGCGTGAACATCGACGCCGTCGCCGCGCCTACCGGCGACCCCGCCCAGCAGCCGGCCTACACCTCGCTGGCGTACGTTCGCGCTGATTCCGATATCAAGGGCCTCAACGACCTTCGTGGCCGGACCGTGTGCTTCGTGGATGCGGCCTCGACGTCCGGCTATCTGGTCCCCATGGAGGGCCTGATGAATGAGGGTATCAACCTGGAGACGGACCTCGAAGCAGTCCTTGCCGGTGGCCACGACGCTTCGCTGCTCTCACTCGAATCCGGCTCGTGCGACGCCGCTTTCGCTCACGACACCATGCTCAACACGCTGGTCACGTCCGGTCAGGTCGACGACGGTGCCCTGCGGTCCGTCTGGGAGTCCGAGCCGATCCCCGAAGACCCGATCGCCCTGAACCTCGACACTCTCGATCCCGCTGTGGCCGAGCAGATCTCCACGGTCATCCGCGAGAAGGCCAACAAGCCGGCGCTGGTCGCGGCGGGCATCTGCGCCTCCGAGGGGGAGTGCGTCCTGCCCGAGGAGATCGAGTACGGCTACCTGCCGGTCGATGACACCGATTTCGACGCGATCCGTGAAATCTGCGCTGCCACCGATGCCGCAGCCTGCCACAGCATCAACTGACCTGGCATGACCACTGCCATCAAGGACCTGACCATGAACAACCCCCTTGCGGACACCGACGCCCGGCCCCGCCCGGCCGTGCGACTCGAGCATGTGACCAAGGACTTCGGCGCAGGCGTCCTCGGCCTCGACGACGTCACCACGGAGTTCCGCACCGGTGCCATCACCGTGCTGCTCGGCCTGTCCGGCTCGGGCAAGTCAACCCTGCTCCGGCACCTCAATGGATTGCATCGCCCGACATCCGGCTCCGTCTCGGTCCTCGGCCAGGACGTGGCGTCCTTGCGGGGCAGGTCCTTGCGGACACTTCGACGTGAGATCGCCGTGATATTCCAGCATTTCAACCTAATTGGTCCGATGTCCGTGCTCGAGAACGTGTGCACCGGCCGACTCGGATCGCTCGTCGGTCCCCGGCTGTCGCTGATGATGTATCCCGAGAGCGTGCGACGGGAGGCACTCGAGAAGCTGGACCGCGTGGGTCTCGCCGACCGGGCTACCAGCGTGCCGACACGCTGTCCGGCGGTCAGCAGCAACGCGTGGCCATCGCGCGAGCGCTCATGCAGCATCCCAAGGTCCTCCTGGCGGACGAACCGGTGGCGTCCCTCGACCCGGTATCCGCCAGGGAAGTCATGGGTCTGCTCCAAGAGATTTCGTCCGAGAACCAGCTGACGGTGATTGCCTCGCTGCACCAGGTGCAGCTCGCCATCGACTTCGCCGACCGCATCGTCGGACTGCGCAGTGGGCGGATCGTCCTGGACCAGACCACCGGGGGTCTGCATGCCGAGGAAGCGTCACAGATCTACACCAGTGTCTCCGGGATGGCCCTGGCCGGCCATGGTGGTCGGCAGTGAACACGACCGCTACCCGGAAATCCCCCGTCGAATTCCCTCCGAGACCCGCCCCGCGAGTCGGGTCCGTTGCGGCCGCGCTGGTCATGATCGTCCTCGTGGTCGCCGGTGTCTTGTCGGTCGATTCGCTCGGAATCAACCTCGCGACCATTGCCAGATCACTGGACAACGGTGTCGCCTTCATCCAGCGGATGTTCCCCCTCGACTTCCCGCCGGTGGCCGAGACGGTGAGTCTGATCTTCGAGACCCTGGCCATCGTGTTCCTGGCCACGTTCCTGGCCGTAGTGTTGTCCGTCCCACTGGCTCTGGCTGCCGCGAAGGCCACCACGAGGGGTCGTCTCTCGCAGGCACTGCCCGCACGCTGATCGTCCTGGCCCGCGCGTCCCGGACCTTGTGTTGGCCATCGTGTTCCTGCGTATGTTCGGGCTGGGCGCGACGGCCGGCATCCTCGCCATGGGCATCCACTCCGTGGGCATGGTCGGCAAACTCTATGCAGACGCGATCGAGGAACTCGACGACGGCCCCCGCGAGTCGATCGAATCCGCCGGTGGCAGTCGCGGTCAGCAGATCTTCTCGGCCATCCCCCAAGTGCTCTTGCCTCAGATCGTGGCAACCGCCCTGCACCGCTTCGACATCAACCTGCGCACATCGGTGCTGCTGGGTTATGTCGGGGTAGGCGGGATCGGTCTGGCCATCGCCGACGCACTCCGGACCCTGGATTACCAGCGAGGCATGGCTTTGGCCCTGCTCGTGCTGATTCTCTGCATCGCAGTCGAACTGCTCTCCGGGGCAATCCGAGCCGCCATCATGAAGCGATCCGGTGGAGCGGTGGTAGGAGGTACGTGGTCCGACCGGCTGTTCAACCGCGGTGCAGCCGGTCTGTCGGGCGACCTGCGTCTGACCCCGCCGTGGACTGCGGCACGGGTTCGGAGGTTCATGTCCGGCGGCGCCATCGTGGTGTTGCTGGTGGCGTCGCTCTGGCGCGTCGACATCTCCATGGGTGCCCTGTGGGACGGCCTGCTTGCACTCCCCGACACGCTGGGGCTGTTCCTACCTCCATCGACGGGTGGCGCACTCGGCACGCTCGTGGAGCAGCTGCTGGTCACTGTCCAGATCGCGCTGGCAGCCACCTTCATCGGAGCGGTCCTGGCCATCCCGATCGGTATCCTCGCCGCGAACAACGTGGTGGCGAACAAGGCCGTCCGCTCCTTCTTCCGCATGCTCATCGTGGTGGTTCGCGGCATCCCGGAACTGATCCTCGCCATCATCTTCGTGGTCGTCTCCGGTCTCGGCGCTGTGGCAGGCACCTTGGCCCTGGCGGTGGGCGCGGTCGGGCTGCTCTCCAAACTCGTTGCCGATTCACTCGAAGAGACCGACACCGACGTCCAGGACGCCCTGCGCACCGCCGGGGCCTCCGAGATCCAGGTGTTCTTCGGCGCGACGCTCCGGCAGTCCGCACCGGCCTTCATCGCCCACACCATGTACCTCCTGGACTCCAACATCCGCTCCGCCACCCTGCTGGGCGTCGTCGGCGCCGGCGGCATCGGATTCCTGCTCCTCAACGCTTCCCGCGTCAACCAGTTCGACGTGGTGACCACGATCCTCATCCTCATGGTCGCCGTGGTGCTGGCGGTCGAGGCGCTCTCCATGTGGCTGCGCAAGGTGGTCCGCTGATCGATCTGCCCCACAACACTTCCTACCCGAACTGCACGAAAGAGAAGACATCATGATCGAACTCGCCATCCTCGACATGGCAGGCACCACCATCGATGACCGCGACGAGGTATACCGCGTCCTACGCGAGTCCACCGAGCGCCACGGAGCGACCTACACCGACGAGGAATTCCAGCAGTGGATGGGCACCGAGAAGCGGTGGGCCATCGAGAATCTGCTGAAGCTCGGCGGTGTTGACGCCGACGAGATCCTGGTCGAGCAAGCCTGGGCCTGGTTCCGCGAAGAGTTGCGGCAGACCTACACCGACACCCCGCCGACGCCTCTCGCGGGCGTCGAAGAGGCCCTGCGCGAGCTGAAGGCGAACGGCATCAAGATCGGCCTGACAACCGGATTCTCCCGGGAGATCGCAGACTTGATCCTGGATTCTCTCGGCTGGAAGGAGGGGGAGATCATCGACCACATCGTGGCCGGCGACGAAGTGCCCGTCGGTCGTCCCGAGCCCTTCCTGATCCAGGCGGTCATGGCCCATCTGGACGTGCACGACACGGCCGCCGTCGTCAGTGCAGGAGACACCGCCTCCGACGTGGAATCGGCCCGGCGCGCCGGAGTGACCTCCATCGGTGTGCTCACCGGGCACCTGACCCGCGCGGACTTCGACGCTCTGGATGCCGATCTGGTGCTCGGGTCCGTTGCCGACCTCCCATCGCACACTGTCATGGCGAGGGAAGTCCGGTGACGGCGACAGCGCACGCCGTTCTGTGGCGCGGCGGCACAGACTTCGGCACCATCGAAATGCCCCTTCCCGAGCCGGGACCCGGAGAGACATTGGTGCGTCTCACCGCGGCCACGGTGTGCGGTTCGGACCGGCATACCGTCAACGGACGACGTGAGGCTCCGTGCCCGTCGGTTCTCGGGCACGAGGGCGTCGGCGTGGTGGTCAGCACCGACAGGGGACACCTGGTCGACGGCTCCCCGGTGAGCCCCGGGACCCGGGTGGTCTTCGGCGTGACCCGGTCCTGCGGCCGCTGCGAGATCTGTCGGCGCGGGCTCACCGCCAAGTGCACGAGCGTGCAGAAGATCGGTCACGAGTCGTTCGAGAGCGACTGGCCACTGTCGGGAACCTACGCCACTCACATCCTCCTACGGGAGGGCCAGGCCGTGGTGCCGGTGCCCTCTTCTCTCGACGATGGCGTCGCGGCCACCGCCGGATGTGCTGTGGCCACGGTGATGGCTGTCCTCGAACGCGCCGGTGACCTGTCAGGGCGACGCGTGCTGGTGAACGGGCTGGGCATGCTGGGACTGGTGGCCGTGGCCGCG
>BBEG01000016.1 GCA_001312645.1 Rhodococcus sp. JCM 9791 | reverse complement strand
AGGTCCGCTCCGCCGGCTCCGCCCCCGCTGTCGCGGTGAACCCCGCCGCTGTCGCGGCGATGGCCGAGGTGGGTATCGACATCTCCGCGCAGAACCCGAAGATCCTCACCGTCGATGCGGTGCAGGCCTCCGATGTGGTGATCACCATGGGGTGCGGCGACACCTGCCGGTGTTCCCGGGCAAGTCCTATCGCGATTGGGTCCTCGAAGATCCGGCCGGCCAAGGGGTCGAGGAGGTGCGTCCGATTCGCGACGAGATCAAGGCCAAGGTCGAGGCGCTGATCGCCGAGCTCGTCTCCGACGTCAGGAATGTCGGCCAAGGCCGGGTTCGCCGATCGTCGGGGTGATGTGCTTTGCCGACGACGTGAACCGATCGTGCGCTCGAGACCTGTCTCTTGCTCGTGCGGGGAGGGCTGCGCTGGGGATGATGAACGCGCAGAGGAAGTGGATACTTCGGTTGCGAGGAGCGAGACGCCGCCGATGAGTGTCAGCCACGCTACGGAGTGGAGGGCGAGGCCTACGCTCATGTTGCCGGTCTGCCCGATCAATTCCATGAACTCTGCGCGCATGACAAGCCAGGTCAGGAAACCACCGATCAACGCGACGCCGCCGATGAGACGCCCGATACGGCCACGGCGCTTCATCGTTCCTCCACGGTGATCGCGATTTCGACGGTGTAGTCGTGCATCACCTTGATCACCTTGGCTCAGTGGCTGATAGGCCATTTGGCAGCGCGCGGAGGAAGCCAAGCGCTGCCTTGCGCGCGTTTAAACGGGTCGGGACGCGGAACGGGTGGAGAAGAAGCTGCTGACAAGGGCTCGTCGGGGTGTGGCGGTCAGGGTTCGCTGAGCGCTGCGGTGAGCTTTTCGGTGACGAGGCGGACGGCAGGTGCGGGCTGTTCGCGGTGGGTTATCAACCGAGCTTCGCGTGAACGGTCGCGTCTCGGATGGGCGCAACGACAAGACTTCCAGCGGTTTCGATCGTGCGGGGCAACACCGCGATTCCGCCGCCGCGCTCGGCAAGACCGAGCAGGGTGAGCGGTGAGCTTGCTTCGATGTCGACTCTCGGGTCGAGGCCGAGCTTCGCGCAGGACTGGTCGTATGCGGCGCGGATTCCGCTACCCAGGGGAAGGCTGAGGACTGGGTGCCGCTGCACGTCGGCCAGGCGCGGCCGGGCACCGAGGCCAAGGTCTGAGAGAGCGAACGCATGAAGTTGCTCGTCGGTAACGAGCTGATTCGCGAACTCGGGTGGGAGTGCGCCCGCGTAGCCGGTGAGAGCGATGTCGAGGCTCCGGTCGCGGATGCCGCGTTGGAGTTCGGTGGCGCTGCCTTCGCTGACTCGGAGGGTGATGCCGGGATGTGTCGTGCCGAGACCAGCCACGACGTCGAGGAATCCGGGATGATGCATCCGGGGATGGTTCCCAAGCGCACCGGCCCGCGTACGGCGTCCGCGAACTCGGCTGCGGTGTAGGTGATCGCGTCGAGGCTGGCGAGAGCCTCGCGCGCCAACGGGAGAAGGGCATGGCCTGCCGGTGTGAGGGTGAGTGCTCGGCCTCTGGTGTACAACGACTGTCCCAGCTCGCGTTCCAGCTTTGCAAGCTGGGTACTCACTCCAGATTGGCTGACGTGCAGATGGGCCGCAGCCGCCGTGAATGAGCCCTCGTCTGCGACGGCGGCGAAGTATCGAAGCTGATGCACTTCCATACGTACCGATGATAGCTCGGATCAGTTCTATCTGTTGGACAGATACATTCGGAACTGCGGAGGATGGAGGCATGAGCGCACTGGAGCAGATCGACCAGACATATTTCACCGCGTGGGAGAAGGGCGACTACGACACCATCCGGTCCCTGGTTGCGGAAGATGTTGACTTCATCGGGCCGCTGGCGCAGACGCAGGGCATCGACGAGTTCCTGACCGGTTTGCAAGGTCTTGGCCGGGTTCTGACGCGCATCGAGGTGAAGGCCAGATTCGCGAACGACACCGACGTGCTCACCTGGTTCGACCTGCACAGCACGATCGCTAGCCCAGCACCCACCGCGAAGTGGACGCACTTCGAGAACGGGAAGATCACCCGCATCCGCGTTGCCTTTGACCCCCGCGAGGTGCTCGCAGCCCAAGCGGGTCGCACCGCGACTCAGTGAGCGCGTGCTCCGCGAAGTGCTCATTGAGTTCTAGAACGCAATGAACTCCAAGTAAAGCGCACGCGCTCGCGGAAGCCAATGCAGGCGGGTCTCTTCGCAGTTGGGCCTTCATGCGGGGGATCGCATCGTCTGGCGGCTGACGTGGCGAAGCAGCTTCAGTGTCCGATCCGTCCACGCGCACCCCGTGGGTGGTGAGGATGCCGCGCTCGTTCCAGTCCATCCGAATCCGATACAGCGACTCACCGGCCAGAACCGCTGCATGGCCTCGACCGCCAGCGGACCCGTCACCGGGTCGATCACGAGGAAACCGTTCTCGGCGCGGTACCCGAACGGCACCCTGCCGCCATGCCAGGAGCCTTCGATGGCCTGTTGCTTCGCTGCCCGCGCGACACGGCGGGCGGTGTCGGCGGAGGACTTGTTCGCCATCGCCACGAGCACACGGGCCATCGCTACATCAGAATCCGTGTCCAACCGCAGGGAGCCGGTGACCGAGCGGACTTCGAACCCGCCGAGCACCTTCGCGTCGATGAGGTCTTCCAGGTCGCGCGGGTCGCGCACGGCCCGGTCGAGGTCGTAGGCGATCATCACCTGCGCCTGCCCGCCGGTGAGGTGGGTGAGCATGGCGCGGAACTGCGGCCGAACCACGCGCCGCACTCGCTCACCCGACGGCAGGGTGATCGTGCGCTGCTTGAACGCCGACGTGTCATTCTCGCGAAACACTGCGACGACCTCCCAACCGTGGGCTTCGGCGTAGGCGCGGCAGTCGGCCTCCTGCCGATCCACACCCCGCTCCGTACCCTCCGGGTCGTCGCTGATCCTGACGTACACGACCGCCCGCAAAGGCGCGGCGCCTGTAGCCTGTTCCTGCTGATCGTTGTGGCCCATCTCCGGCCCACCTTCCTACTCGTATGAGGGGTAGGTGCGTTTACAGAACCGCGGCTAGTCGGTGGTGACGAACGTTCCGTCGGGAAGATAGATTGCGCTGCTGCCTGCCATGGTCGCGAACTCGACGTCCACCTGAAGGATCCGCGGGGCGTCGGAATCGGCGTCGGGGAGTCGCTTCTTGGTGATCGTGAACCTTGCCGATGCAGTATCGGCCGGTTCTGCACCGACCCGTTCGGCGTTGGCCGCGACGATGGCATCGAGCTGCGCCGCGGTGATCTGCGAAAAGCTGAAGAGCTCGTCAGGTGTCGGTGTGGTCGACTCGTCGATCGATACCGTCGGGAAGGCGCCGGAGTCCATCGAAAACTCCTGCTGCTCACCACCGTCGACCGTAGGGTCCACAGTCAGCTCGATCCCGCCGGAGCCGCAGGCGATGCATATGGAGCCGATGCGAGGTGTGGTCGCGTCGATGCCTGCACGCGGCAGAGATGAGGCGACCTGGTCGAGGGCGGCGGCGGTATCGCCGATGTCGAAGATCGGGGCGACGGTTCCGTCGAGCTTTGCCAGGTAGCTGGTGCTTTCGCCCTCGACAGAGGCGCGCACTTCGATGAGCGGCTCGGCGTCCGGTGCTTCCTTACTGATCTCGACGCGATCGTCACCGGTCTGGTCGATCCCGAGGGTTGCGGTGATCTCGTCGTATGCCGCGACGACTACCGAAGGATCGAGGACCGAGAGAGGGAAGGTATTGCGGACGCGGGCGCCGCTGTCGTTGCTGGCCCCACGCCTGACGTCTACCCGGTCAGGGTCGTAGTTTCCGCTGGGGTCCTGGCTGGCGTGGTAGACGACGCGCTGCGCGTTCGTCTCATCGAGTACGACGAGCTCGGTCCAGAAACCGTAGAAGGTGACCTCGAGTACGTGTTCGGTGCTGCCGGGAATGTCCTTCTCGGCCATCACCGTCATCGCGGCCAATGCGTCGAGACCGAACTGGCCGATGGCAGTGGTGATCTCCCATTCGCCCGTGCCCGTATCGATGTCGGTGGCTGTGGTGACCGCCGAGGAGAAAGCGGAGCTCAGTCCCGCGGTGTCGGGCAGCAGTAGGCCGGTCGCCGAACCGAAAACCGCGAAGGTAGTGCAGAAACAGACGGTGGCCATCGCCCGCGACACCACCCCGCCGCGAGGGACGGTGTAGACGCGTTCCGGTGGTATCTCCGCCGGGATCTCGGCGGCCAGCACCTTGCCGTGCTGCTGGAGCTCGGAGTCCTTCCACGGCATGATGACTGCGCCCGGAAGGCGGTGCACTTCCTCGATCGTGGCCATGCGACGCTCGCCGACGGCAGACTCGAGCACCTTGGGCTGAGCCATTGCGCGGGTGGACGTGACATAGGAGCCGTCGCGGAACAGTCGATCCACGACGGTGAGACCGAACTTCGCGATCCGGAAATGCTGCGTGAGCTCTGTCTCCACCGAATGGATTACCGCGACCTTGGCATGCGGTGAGTCGATGGCGGTGGCGCGCCGTGGACCGCCCGCCGCGAGATCGGGGTTCTCGACGAAGCCGGTGACGGATCCGCGGAGTCGTCGTGCACCGACAACCACACCGAGTGCTGCAATACCGGCGCCTGCGCCGTACAGAAACAACGATGAGGTGTCGGCCGCAATGGTGAGACCGGTGAACGAAACGACGCCGGTGGCGGCACCTGTAATGGCCGCACGGAGTGAGAATCTGCGGCTCACCTTGGGCATCGGGTGACGCTAACATACTGATCTTGTAGTTAGATCGGGGTGTGGTAGCACCCGACGAGCATCTGCGGACATCGAGTGGTGGCGCGCTGTCCGACGACGAGCACCGTCACTCGGAGCGGGCTCCGGTCGAGAGTGCCGGCGGCGACGATCTCGACAATCTCCAGTTCGGCGCGTATGTCGACGCCAACCACACCTCCTGGTTGCCGGTCGTGGTCGGAGTCCCATCCAGCGCAGTGGTCGTGCTGTGTGGCTGGATGTGGACGCAGATCGGCCGGGATGACTTCCTTACCTCCCTCGCGCTGGTGATTCCCATGGTGTTGGCTCTGGGCGCGGTTCTCGCGGTGACCCACCGCCGGCCGCCGCGACTGGGGATCCAGATCAGTCCGACGGAGGTCATGCTGGGTGATTGGTCGGAACGCACCTACCGATTCCCGAGGTCTGCTGTAACCAAGGTCAAGATGAGCGTCGGCCCGTGGGAAGGTAGCTCGACATGGGTGCCTGCCGAGCATGATTTCCGGCTGCGATCGCATTACTACCTGCAGATCACTCTGCGCAGCGGGGAGTTCTTCTGCGTACCGGCCGATCCCCACAACAACCCGGTCAGTGATCGGATAATCCTCGAGCTCAGGCGCACCGTTGCACCGCTGGCGCTCGAGTCGAAGCCATCCAAGCCTGACCATGTCGCGCCGAAGCAGGCACCACCATCGCCACCGCCGTCGGCCGGTCTCGCGACACCGTCTTCCGCAGAGAAGCTCTGGGAGTCCGCGAAGATCAAGCACGACGAGATTCTGCTCGCCTACCTGCCGTACGAGACCGAACCGCTGATCCTCATGCGATATCCCGCACTCACCGACATCACGCACCCCGCGACGGCGGCATTCCATGAGGCGATGGAGGAAGCGACCGCGTTGCGTACCGAGACTATGCCGTCGGATTCGACGTTCGCAGCGGCATACCGGGATGCGGTCCGCCGTCTCACCGTCGCCTGGGCGACTGCCGAACGATCCGCGAAACGTGAGGGTACGACGTACCTCGATCCGGTGGACCGCCGCAGACTCGAACAAGCAGCGAAGCTGCTGCGGCACGCCGAGAGCGCCGAGTCGCTCCCCGAACGCGCAGTGTACTTGCGTCAGGTCAAGTCGATCATGGACGAGTTGGTCGAGGGCGGCGCTATCCATGCCCCGGTGAAGGTCGTCGAAGCGATCGAAGCGGCCACGGCTCGTGCGATCGAGGCTGCGGCGCAGCGATAACGGCAGGTGACCGGTCGATCTACCTCCTCAGCTGACTACGAGCAGTGCAAGTAGAAGCTCAGCCCGTACACGTGCATCCGCGAGATCGACATCGAGCAACTCCTCGATCTTGGCGATACGTGCGCGAAGGGTATGACGGTGAACTTCGAGCGCTGCGGCCGCCGCTTCCCATTCTACTGTGCCCGTGCATCACGGCCGAGCTACGCGATGATGGGATCGAGGTGAACCACAGCGGGTGGAACGGGTGATGCGTGAGAACGGGATCGTCGGGGTGCATCTGCGCAAGACTGTCCGCACCACGGTCCCCGAGCCGCCCGCGACCCCGGTACCGGATCTGATCCGGCGGGACTTCACCGCGAGCGCACCGAACACCCAAGTACGTCGGCGACATTCCCCCAAACACTTCGTGCAGGGAGGTACCCCCACTTACCTTCCGGTTGCGGCCAATTTCTTTATCTGGCCACGGTATTGGTCCTGCGCTCGAAACGGCTGGCGGGGTGGTCGATAGTCCTGCACATGCGCACCGAGTGGGTCACCGACGCACTGTGGTCGGCGGCCCCCGCCCGCGGTGCCGCCAGCCTGGAGGGTGCACTCTTTCACAGCGATTATGCCGAGGTTTTCGTTGAGCCGAGGAATCAAGGAACCTGCGCTGCGCGCTGAACCGTCCCGTGCGCAGGCTGGTTGCGCTGCGGGTCGTGGCGGCCTTTTGTCCTGCACTCGGTTTACCGTTCCGAGTTATTGTGTCGCTGCAGTGCATGCGTGGATCTGGCAGCTCGCCAGCGAGTCCAGTGGCCGCGTCATGCGGACTGATCGCTACCCCTGCTGTGATCGGCATAGAGCATCTCACTGCGTTTCTTCAGCGCCACGGCAGTGTCATCGAATGCACGTTTCACCCAATCGCCGGTGTCCCTCATGATTTCGTGCGCGGCTTCGCCGAGGAACGCGTCCGTCGAATAGTAACGACAACGGTCTTCAGCGATGTGCTCGAGAACTTGGTCACGTCGGGCGGCGTCCGGTGACACGTCGGTTGCTCGCAGTTCCCACGACAGCAAGCGTTCCGGCACGACGGCGCAAACGTATTCGACGTAGGGGAACGTCTCGGTTTCGCCGGAGTAGTCGATCAAGGTCATCTCTAGGGGCGCACCGATTTCCAGTGTGGACCGTGCTGATACGCAGAAGGGGTTCCAGTGCGAATAACTGTCAAGGTCCGTGAGGACCTGCCACACGAGACTCGCGGGTGCCTCGATGTCGACCGTTATAGATCGAACAAGCGTGGAAGGGTCATAAATTGGAATAGACAACTCGGACATTCGACCTCCAGAAGTGAGAGACGTCGTTGGTGAATTCAGATGTTGGTGGGATTTTTTCGGGGTCAAGTGAATACGGCATGTCCACCGGTCAGGACAGCGCCGCCGGCGGTCGTAACGTCGAAGCAGGAAGCCGTTGCATCACCCCATACGCGAATCTGTGCAGAGTCGCCGGGGAACACAGGCGCTGCAAATCGGCCGAAGAGTGCCTTCAGATCGGCCGGATGGGCACCGAGCAGGTCCGCGAGAGGAAGCGTCGTCGCGGCAAGCGTGCACATCCCGTGCAGAATGGGGCGTGGCTGTCCGATGCGGGCGGCAGCGTCGGGATCGATGTGGATATGATGCCGGTCACCGGTGAGCCGGTAGAGGGCAGCTTGATCGGACCCGGTCGTGAGGGCGCCGACGAGTTCAGCATCCCGCGAGCGCGGTCGGTCCTGACGGGCCGCGGTCGCCGCCGAAACCGCCGGAACCAGGCGCGAACAATGACCAGGTTGCCACGAAGTAATCGCTCTCGACGACTACTTCGAACACCGCGGCACGGCCCTTGTCCCAGACGGCGCCAACATGTGCCGACATCGTGATCTCACCGGACCGAGGCATGGGAGAGAGCACGTCGAGGCTCTGCGATCCGTGGAGAGCAGTCTTCGTGTCGAACGCCCCGAGAGCGCCCAGCGCATCCGGTGCCCACTGTGCAAGTGTCAGGGCAAAGGTGGGCAGGATGCGAAGTCGATCCTCGAATACCAGGTCGAGGTCGGTTGCCCGCGCACCGACTGCCAGCGCATACAGGATGGCGTCACGTTCGTCGTAAGCGACCACACGGGTGCCCAGGTCGAGGCCACGCCATCGAGCGGGAGTCGATGTCGGTTCGGTCATGGGCGAAGTCCCTCCTGCTGTTGTGGCAACTATGTGTTCGACCTGCCGCTTCACGCGGTCGTCCGGGCGAACCTCGGGTAGTCGATGTACCCCTCCGCGCCGCCGCCGTAGTAGGAGCTCGGATCAGGTGTCGTCACAGGCCATCCGTTCTGCATGCGCTCGACGAGATCGGGGTTGGCGATGAACGGCTGTCCGAACGCGGCGAGGTCGATCAAGTTGTTCCCTACCAACTTCTCGGCCAGCTCCTGAGTCATACCACCGGCGAGAATGATCGTTCCCCGGTAACAGGCTCGGAACGCGGAAAGGAACCCGACATCGAGGATGCAGGTTCCTGCGGGACGTTGATCGATGAGATGCACATAGGCAACGTCTCGTCGAGACAGTTCGGACGCCAGGTACAGGTATGTGTCGGCGGCCTCGGCGTAGGAAGGCATGTCGAATAGTTCGCTGAACGGGGAGAGTCGAATTCCGACGCGGATGCTACCGATCGCCTCGATCACTGCATCGACCGCTTCCAACAGGAACCGAGTGCGATTTCGTATCGAACCACCGTAGTGATCGGCTCTCGTGTTGGTCGAGGGGTTGAGGAACTGTTCGAACAGGTAGCCGTTGGCCCCGTGCAATTCGACACCGTCGAAGCCGGCGGTGCGTGCATTGGTTGCGGCGCCGGCGAAGTCACGAGTTACGCGACCGACCTCTTCTGTGGACAAGGGGCGAGGATCGCTGACGTCGACGAAGCCGTCGGTCTCGGCATCACTGAACGCGAAGGTCTTACATTCATGGGCCGGTGCGGCGCCGGCGCTGACAGGCCGCTGTCGTCCGGGTTGGATCGAAATGTGCGACAACCGGCCGACGTGCCAGAGTTGGGCAAAGATTCGACCATCTTCGCTGTGAACGGCGTCGGTTACCGTTCGCCAGCCGGAGACTTGCTCGCCGGACCAGATGCCGGGGACATACGCATATCCTTGCCCTTCCGGGGAGATCGGTGTGCCTTCGGTGACGATCAGTCCGGCACCTGCCCGCTGGCGGTAATACTCCGCCGTATCCGAGTTCGCGACGGTATCGACGCAGCGTGCCCGGGTCATGGGTGCCATCACCACGCGGTTTTCGAGGACGAGTTCACCGAGCTGGTACGTGTCGAACAACTGGGTCAATCGATTCTCTTTCCTTGAGGGAGGTCTATGACTCTCGTGAACGGCGCGAGGCGCGTCGACCGGTCCGGCACCGGATCCCGGTACGCACCACCTGATCGCGTGACCATCGTCACCGCGACAGGGGCAACTGTAGCCAGTGGCTAATCTAGCGTCAATCAAGAGGGGTGACCGACTCGGAAGCCTGACATGTCGTACGGGTACTTGCCGGTAGCTCCACCGTCGACCACCAGCACTTGGCCGGTCCGGGCGAGATTGCTCACCAGGAAGACGAGGGCGCTCGCGACGTCGGCAGGCATGGTCACCCTCCGGAGTGGTACCTGGGTGCGGATGTCCTCGAGCGCATCGGCGTCGAGGATTTCCGAAATTCGGGGAGTGAGAACGAAACCGGGAGCAACCGCGTTGATGCGGACATCGTGGGGTCCTAGCGCGATTGCTGCAGAGCGGACCAGTGATCCGAGTGCAGCCTTGTATACGCCGTACGCAGCGTGCGCCGGTGAGCTGCCGATTCCGGAGACCGACGAGACGAAGGTGATGGAGCCCTCGCCGCGGTCGCGGAGCCGGGCGCCGAAGTGTCGGATCGCGAGCACGGCGTGGCGCAGGACAATGGCTTCCTCCCAGCGCCAGTCGTCGTCGGTGAGGTCGAGCAGGGGTCCGTATCGCGCCATGCCGATGACGTCGACGACGCCGTCGACCTCGCCTGCCCGCTCGGCCAACGCAGCCATATCGGCGTTGTCGGTGGCATCGACATGCTCGGCCGTTGCCGCGTGGCCGATCTCTGCGCAGACGGCAGCCGTGCGGTCCTGATCGATGTCGACGACGACTGTGGAACCGAGTTGAGCGAGCGCGTGGGATACCTGCCGCCCCATTCCCTGTCCGCCACCGAGCACGAGGTATCGGCGTCCGGACAGGTCGAATAGACTGCGGTAGTCGACTATCCGGTCACTTCGGTGCGATCGACAGGGAAGGCCAGGTCATGGGTCATGCGCCTCTCCGATCGTGGATCTGCGGCCGCCCCACTGTCACACCGCCTTCGGGGACAGAGGCAACTCTCCCACCGAATCAGCGTCGTCGGACTCGATGTCGCCTGTCATGAGCGTTGCCTCAGGCGCGGCGATGCTGTTGCTGTTCGGCATCGTGGCAATCACGACGATGCCCAGCAGGGCTGCGGCGCCGACGACGCCGGAGGCGGCGTAGGAGTTACCGGTCATCGCGGTGAGTTTTCCTGCGAGGTAAGGCCCGGCCCCGCCGCCGACTGCGAACCGAGGCCGAACCCGATCGCAGCGCCGGTGTAGCGAACCGCAGCGGGGAACGCCGAGGTGAGTGTTGCATAGGCCGGGACTGCGGCGGCGCCGGCGAGGCCGACGAGGAGCATGTGGCCCATTGCGGTGACGAACAGATTGCCGCCAGTTACCTTGATGAAGTACATGATCGGGAACATCGATACAAGGATGATGCCCAGCGACAGGATCATGGTGTTCCGGCGGCCACTCCTGTCGATCATGAATCCGGCGGCGAATCCGACGGCGATGGAGAAGGTCGATCCAGCGGTTGCCAGCCAGGCTGTGGTGCCGGGGGTCATACCGACCTCCTGTTGTAGGAAGAGCGGCATGTACGCCGGAACCACGTAGCCGATCGCGAGAACCGACGTACTGAGCGCGACCACACGCAGCAAGGTCGCGGGGTATCGCGTGACGACCGAACGCAGGGGAGCGCGCTGTACCTCGTGTTTGTCGGCGAGTGCCTTGAAGTCTGGCGATTCCTCGAGCCGGGTACGCAGGTACAGCACGTACAGCATCAGGGGGAGCGACATGAGGAGGGGAATGCGCCAGCCCCAGTTCGCCATCCACTCTTCCGAGGACAGCGAGGTGGTGACGGCGACGACCAGTGGAGCAAGCGCGGCGCCGAAGGCGAATCCGACCGGGGTCATCGCGCTCAGGATGCCGTAGTTCTTGGCAGACGCATGCTCGGTGACGAACGTGGCCGAACCCATCTGCTCGCCGCCGGCGAAGAAACCCTGCAGTAGACGGGTGGCGACGAGCAGTATCGGGGCGAGGATCCCGAGTGCGGACTGCGTCGGCAGGAGTCCCATCAGGACAGTGGCGCCACCCATGCCGGTGATGGTGACGATCAGCGCGAATCGGCGACCGAAGCGATCACCGATTCGACCGAAGATGATGCCTCCGACCGGGCGCGCAATGAAGCCGGTGCCGAGGACTGCAAGGGAGCTCAGAACCCCGGCTGCAGGGTCGTCGCTGGGGAAGAACTGGGGCGACAGATAGACGATGAGGAATGTGAAAACCATGAAGTCGTAGGCTTCGACCGCAGTTCCGAAGAAGCCTGCCATCGACGCCCTGCGCGCCAGGCTTCGTGGCGCGATCTCGGGTGAGCTCATATGGATCCTGTTCGATGTGTCGTTAGATGTAATGCCCGACGGGAGTCTCGGTGCCGGGGTTCGGCGCGTGGCTCCCGTTCGCCGTGCAGAAGTTCCTTTACGACAAAGACGTTCACGGAACGTGCTCGACAGGCAGGTGCGCGTAGGTGCGAGAGTTCGCGGGTGTCGAACGCAGCGACCCGCGATCGTATCCACGGATCGCTGCGGCAGCGGCCAGTGACCGTAGTCACAGTAGCCAATGGCTACGTTTGCGTCAATAGAGCGGATGGAATCACCTCGACATTGCGAGTGGAGCGGGTGCGAATCGACCAGGCCGCGGCCGCTCTCTGCTGTTTTTCGGCGCCGGTGATCGTGATATGGTTCGCGCGCTATGGAAGCCCTCAGCGACCTCACCGAATCCGCCGACGTCTGGACCACACCACAGGCGGCAGAGTTCCTCGATATCAGCCGCCAGGCGATCAACAAGCGCATCCAGAACAGGAAGATGCTCGGCTATGCGGGCAACGGAATGACCCTGTTCCCGGTATGGCAGTTCGACTTGGAGAATCGCCGGGTTCGTCGGGAGGTGCCCAAGTTTCTCGCGGCGTTCGACGAGAACATCGAACCGCACGCCATCGCCCGGTGGTCGACCACGAAAATCGACGAGTTCGACCGGACTCCGGCCGAAATGTTGTTGTGCCCGAATACCGCGGAGGATGCGCTTCGGTTGGCCGGGGCCTGCACGGCCGGCTCGGTCGACGAAAGCGCCCCACCGGCTACCGAATCCGGTGTCAAGCGCACGGGTCAGAAGGTCGCCGAGTGGAGACCGTCTCGGGCGGGGTCGTCCGGAGCGCAACACGACATCCTTCTCGCTGCTGCGGATCTCTTCTCCCGCAAGCCCGGCGAAAGTCACCTTGCGAGAGATCGCCGCCGCGGCGGACGTGTCCTACGGCCTGATTCATCGGTTCTATCGCACGAAAGAGAACCTCTTGGTGGCGGTGATGGAGTTGCTGGTCAGCTATGGCGGCGACCGTCTCTCCGATGAGAAAGATGTCTACGCCGCGATCGACAACTCGTTCGGCGCCGATATCGATTCGGGTCAGTTCGGTCGGATGCTGATGTGGTCGGTTTTCGAGGAGACGTCACCGGATCGATTGCTCGGGCAAGTCAGTTCCCGCGGTTATCGATCGCAGATCGATGCATTGTGGGAGAACCCGGTCGAGCCGCGGGTGCGATCCGAATTCGATTCGAACGTGCTGGCATCTCTGATCGCTCTCGTCGGCGCGGTGTGGGATCTCTACGAGCCGTATCTCACTGAGCTCGCCGACAATCCGGGTCGTAGTCCGGAAGAGGCTCGGCAGGAAGTCACTGAACTGCTCAAGCTCCTCGTCTACGCGGCCCGGCCGAACAGATAGGACCGCACGAAGCACCGGAAATCCGGAACGCACGGAAGGCCCGAGGGGCTTTCCGCGCATTCCGGCGAGCGGGGAGTAGTCGTCGTCAGGACGGCATCAGTAGTACTCCGCGGTCGAGCTTTCCGTTCCGGGCGTCGTCGAGGAGAGACTCGAAGTCGTCCAGTTCGTAGGTCTTGGTGACGAGTTCGTCCAGAAGGAGTCGACCCGACCGGTAGAGGCCCAGGTACTTGGGGATGTCGGCGCCCGGTCGTGCGGAGCCGTAGCGGCAGCCCAGCACCGAGCGATCCATGTAGAACGTGGCGGCTGGAACCGACAGTGTGGCTTCCGGGCCGGCGACGCCGAGCATGATCAGCTGGCCGCCCCAATCGAGCATGTCCATCGCCTGGCTGGTGATTGCCTCGCCGCCGACGCAATCGAAGACGTGGTTGGCCCCGCCGTCGGTGAGCTCACGGACGGCGGAGACGGTATCGCCCGCGGTCGCATCGATGAAGTGGGTGGCGCCAAAGAGGCTCGTCTTCGGCGCCTTGTCGGGGTTCGTGTCGATGGCGACAATCGTCGCCGCGCCTGCGACTCGAGCGCCTGAATGACGTTGAGGCCGATGCCGCCGGCTCCGATGACGACCACCGAGTCGCCGGGGTTGACGCGGGCCCGGTTCAGTACTGCTCCGGCGCCGGTCAGCACTGCACAGCCGATCAGGCACGCGGTCGACAGCGGTATGTCCTTCGGGATCGGCACCGCTTGCCCGGCCTGGACGACGATCCGCTCGGTGAAGGTCGAGAGCGTCGCGAAGTTGTGGATCGGGGTGCCGTCGAGTTCGAACGGGGTCGCCGTCTTCCCGAATGACTCCCGGCACATCGTGGGGTATCCGGAGGTGCACGAGGCGCACTGGCCGCATGTGGCCAGTGTCGAGAGCACCACGTGATCGCCGACCGAGGGCATGGTGACACCCGGGCCGACTGCCTCGACGATGCCCGCGCCCTCGTGCCCGAGGATCACCGGGGACGGGAAGGGGATCTTTCCGTTGACGACGCTCAAGTCGCTCTGGCACAGACCGCTCGCGACGATGCGGACCTGGACTTCTCCGATCCCGGGGTCGCGGACGGTGACGCCGTCAACCAGCTTGTTGTCGGTGCCGTCGAAGACAATTGCTTTCAATTGTTGGCCTCGCTGTTCTATGAGAATCCGCTCGCACAATGCGCGAAAGAACAGCGAGTTGCGGCGGGAATGTAAGGGTGCTGTGAAAACTCAGCCAGCTCTGTGGCATCCGTCTCGACGATGGTGATGCTATGGGCGGAAAGTTCCACCGTCAAGCTCCTGGCTCGATCGAGCGAACCGCTCGGGACAATGCTCGATGCCTCACGCACGGGTGCCGCGAATTGGTGATGGCTCCGTCAAGAAGCCCGTTCACCTGAGGCGGGGAGGAATTCAAGGGTTCTTGTTGACGTCAACGTAGCCAATGGCTACAGTGATGGCAGTCACGGTGTGCGGTGATCTGTGGACGTGGTCGCGGCTCGCCACCGAGTGTTGCGTCGGCGGATAGCTGTCGGTTGCGATCTGTGACAGTCATCGTCGATGGAAGATCTCTGCCCAATTTCCGAAAGTGCCTCTGTTGCAAGATTTCAGGAGGATCTAGTGTTACCTATGGCGTTATCGATGAAGCCGACGGGGTGGTTTCAGATCGGTTGGTCTGCCGACCTCGAAGCCGGCGACGTCACACCGTTGCGTTACTTCGGTCATGACCTGGTCGCCTACCGCACCCAGAACGGCCGCTTGGTGGTGCTGAACGCCTACTGCGAGCACCTCGGGGCCCATCTGGGGCATGGTGGATCGGTTTCCGGCGACGACATCGCGTGCCCGTTCCACGGCTGGCAGTGGAGTCCGGAAGGACGCAACACCTGCATTCCGTATCAGAAGACGACGAACCGAGTCCGCAAGATCGGCACGTGGCCCATCACCGAGCGCGATGGAATCATGTACATCTGGCATAACGTCGACGGAGGCGCACCGCTGTACGACGTACCCAGCATCTTCGATCTCTTTCCCGGTTCCGGTTCGGCGAGCGACTACCACGAGCTCGGGGAGGCCGGCCGCTTCGCGACTGCAGAGCTGCCGATCCACCCGCAGTACGCCGCCGAGAACGGCGTCGACTTCGCACATTTCAAGTACGTCCACCGCGCCGACGAGATCCCGACCGTCGTCCACCGCGAGTTCGGTGAGTACGACTTCAAGACCGAGCTGGCTCTGAACTTCAAGCGCCGCGGTGCCGACGGCGAGTTCGAGACCGTTGCGGGCCGCACGAAGGCCGCTCTCCTGGGACTGGGGCTGGGGTTTTCGTACGCCGACGGAGTCGGGGCCATCTGCTCGCTGACAGCGGTGACCCCCGTCGACGACGAGCGCTCGATCCTGCGGTTCTCCACGTGGGCGAGCAAGGAGGACGGCGAGGACGAATCGCGAGTGATCAAGCGGCAGCGCAACGCAATCGGACAAGTTCAAGCTGACATCGCAATCTGGGAGCATCAGCGCTACACCGAGCCGCCCGGACTGGCGACTGCCGAAGCCGCAGCTTCCGCGACATCCGCAAGTGGGCTCGCAACTTCTACCCCGCGGCCACCTCGGCCACGGCGCCGCCGAGCAGACCGCAGGGACCGATGAACTACAGGCGGAAAACGCGTAATGAGACTGACACTGACACAAGAGTGCGAGGCCTGGCGGGCCGAGATCCGGGAGTTTCTCGATGCGGAGCTACCGAAGGGGAACGCCTTCAACCCGGAATTCGACGATGCCCCCGACCAGTGGGCGATCGCCGTCGAATTCAGCAAGAAGGTCGCCGCCAAGGGGTGGATCGGACTGACCTGGCCGAAGGAGTACGGCGGCAAGGGATTACCCCCGATCTCGAACCAGATCCTCCTCGAGGAACTGTACGCAGCCGACGCACCGATGATCAATTCGGTCGGAATCTTTCTCGCCGCGGGCACCATCCTGGTGGGCGGCACCGAGGAACAGAAGAAGCGGCTGCTTCCCGACATCGCGGACATGCGGACCCTCTGGGCCGAAGGCCTCACCGAACCGGAGGCCGGCTCCGACCTCGGCTCCTTGCGGACGAAGGCCGTCAGGGACGGGGACGAGTGGGTCATCACCGGGGAGAAGGCGTTCACATCCTGGGGGCCGATGTCGGACGTACTGTATGTGGCGGCCCGCACGGCGACAGATCCTTCGGCGCGGGATGCGATCAGCATCTTCGTAGTCGATCTGCGCAGCTCCGGCGTGACCCTCCACCCGATGCGCAACTACGGCGGCGGTGTCCAGTCCAGTACACACCTCGATCACGTTCGCGTGCCGGAAACCTCGCTCATCGGTGAAGAGGGCAAGGGCTGGCAGTACATCATGCGCGCCTTCTACGCGTCGGGCACCGTCGAGCCGATCTACGCGATGCAAGAGGCCCGGCTGCGCGATCTGCTCACACACTGCAAGGCGATCCCGGGCAAGCTCGACGATCCGCATGTGCAGGCGGATCTCGCGAAGCTCGCCGAGATGATCCAGACGCAGCGTCTGCTCGCCTACGAGATCATCGGCGACAACGCGGGCGGTCGGCAGACCCCGTGGGGCGGCGGCGTCCAGCAGGTCATCGCCAAGGAGTACGAGCCCCTGTTCGCTCAGATCTACGATCGCGTGCTCGGCCCGACCAGTCAATTGCGGTCGGGGTCGTCGTACGCCCCCCTCAATGGAAAGCCCGAGGCGTGGTACCGGCAGTCGTTCGCCAACCATGCCGGAGGAACGTCCCAACTCAAGCGGATGGTGCTCGCGACGCGGGGCCTCGGCCTGCCGCGATAGGAGCAGATGATGGAATTGGCATGGGGCGAGGACTTCACCGCCCTCGCAGAGGTAAGCAAGTCGGTGTTCGCGCGCTACTCGCCGCTGGAAGACCGGTCGAACAATGTTCTGTTCGCCGATCAGGTGAGCCAGTTCGCCGAATTGGGTTGGTTGCAGCTCGGCGATGCGAATGGAACCGACGAAGACGGAGCCACTCTCGGAACAATCGCGGCTGTCTTCGTCGAAATGGGCCGCGCGTTGGCCGAGACGCCGTTGCTGGACCTCACCGTTGCGCGTGACGCCGCGACCCTGGTCGGCACCGCGACCGCCACGGAGCTGGCGTCCCGTATCGGTGACGGCGAAGCCGTCGTCATCCCGACCTTCCTCACCGGGAACTGGGGATCAGCGGTCGCCATCGACGGCGGAACGGCGAGCGGTCGAGTGCTGGGAGTCGGCTTCGCGGACCGGGCGGACAGCTTCCTGGTGCACGCCGTCGACATAGGCGAGAGCCTCCTTCTGCACGTCGACGCGACTGATGCGAACGTCGAGCCGATGCCGAACGTCGGCGGATACCCGATGTTCAGCGTGACGCTGGCCGACGTCACCGTCGTCGATGGGCGGATCCTCGCTCGTGGCGCCGACGCAGACCGGGTGATCGACCGTGCGTCCCAGCGCGGCGCCGTGATGCGGGCCGCGCAGGTGTACGGCGCCGGCATGCGCCTGCTCGACACGACTGTGCTGTATGCGAAGCAGCGCCATCAGTTCGGCGGCGCCATCGGACGCTTCCAGGCGGTCCAGTACCTGTGCACCGACATCGCGTGAACACACACGTCACGTCGGCGCATACCCGAGCTGCGGCGGCCGCGCTGGACGCAGGCGGCGATGGCCGACCGTACGTCGATCTGATGCGCAATCAGGCGGCGCTCACCGCCCGCGAGATGGTCCACTGCGCGCACGAGGTCCACGCGGGCATCGGCTACATGGTCGAGTCCGACGTCCACTTGTTCACCAATGCGGCCAAGCGCTGGCAGTACGACTTCGGCGACGCCACCGAGAACAATGGCTCGATCGTCGCGGCTATCACACGAATCTACGAGGGAGCGTGACCATGTCGCTGATCGACTACAAGGTCGAGGACGCAGTCGCTGTCATCACCCTGAACCGTCCGGAGAAGCACAACGCCCAGAACGAACCGATGCTGGAGCGCTCGACGCCGCGTGGCGGGACGCGGCGACCGACAATGCCGTGAAGGTCATTGTGGTTCGCGCCAACGGTGACAACTTCTCGGCGGGTCACGATCTGAAGTCGACGACCTCCGGTTACGAACCGTCCGCCGGCAAGAGTCTGCTGGAGACCGCGTACGGATGGGAGACCGAGTACTACCTCGCTTCTCCCGTCGCTGGCGTGACGTCCCCAAGCCGTCGATAGCATCGGTCAAGGGTGCCTGTGTCGCCGGCGCGCTGAACGTCATCTGGCCGTGCGACCTCATCGTGGCGGCCGACACCACGTTCTTCAGCGATCCGGTCGCCAAGTACGGGATCGGCGGAGTCGAGTATCACGCGCACACTTGGAACTCGGCGCCCGCCGGGCGAAGGAGATGCTCTTTACCGCGCGCAGCTTCTCGGCGGAGGAGGCCTTTGCGGCCGGCATGGTCAACCGTGTCGTGCCGGTCGATGAGCTCGACGCCCAGACGATGGATCTTGCCCGCGAGATCGCGCAGATGGACGCGTGGGCCCTGCGGCAGGGCAAGCGCGCCGTCAATCAGACGCTGGACATCATGGGTCAGCAGGCGGCGCTCCAGTCGGCGTTCGACATGCACTGGCTCGGTCACGCCAATTCCATGCTGACCACCGGCTACCCGCTGCTCACCGCGGCTCCGCTGCCGGCGGAATCGAAGAAGGACCGTACGTGAACGCGACCGATCGGATCAGCGACGCCACGACGATCTGGTCCCTGCTCACCCGCCGCGTCGATGCGACCCCCAACGCTGTCGCACTGATCGACGAGAACGATCGAAGCGAGACGTTCGCCCGTGTGCTCGCGGCCGCTGAGCACACCGCGGCCGGCCTGCTCGCTGAGGGCATCGAGCCGGGCGCCGTCGTCAGCTGGCAGCTCCCCACCAGCATCGACGCAGTTATTCTGAGCCTGGCCCTGTCGAGGATCGGCGCCGTGCAGAACCCGATCATCCCGCTCTATCGCGGGCGTGAGGTCACGGCCATGGTCGAGCAGTGCGCGTCGCAGTGGCTCATCACTGTCGGTGAGTTCCGCGGATTCGATCACGCTCGCATGGCCGAGGAGGTCCGCGCCGCGGTGTCCGCGCCGCTGCAGGTCATGGTCCTCGCCGACAGGTTGCCCGAGGGCGATCCTGCCGCACTGGCTCCGGTCGAGTCCGGTGCGGATGAGATCCGCTGGATCTACACGACGTCCGGAACCACATCGGCTCCCAAGGGTGTCTGCCACACCGACAGCACGCTCGTCGCAGGCGGGCTCGGGGTGGCCGACGCCCTCGAGGTGACGCGTGCCGACACCGGAACGATCCTGTTCCCGTACGCGCACATCGGCGGACCCGACATGCTGATCGCCTCGCTGTCGAGCGGCATGGCATTGGTCCTGATGGGGGTGTACGAACCTGTGGCTGCGGTTCGGCTGATGCGTCGGCACGACGTCACGCTCACCGGCGG
Source organism: Rhodococcus sp. JCM 9791 (assembly GCA_001312645.1). Taxonomy (GTDB): domain Bacteria; phylum Actinomycetota; class Actinomycetes; order Mycobacteriales; family Mycobacteriaceae; genus Rhodococcus. The sequence continues at coordinate 15,296 of BBEG01000016.1, read as the reverse complement.
ATCGACCCCGCACTACTCCCTCCTCCTCCAGCAGCAACGGAAGACGCCGGGCGTCCCGGTGGTGCCGACCCTGCGGATGCTCGCCGGCGGAGGCGCTCCGATGCCGGAGAAGCTGTTCCACGAGGTTGTCACTGAGGTCGGTGTACCGATCCTGCACGGGTACGGGATGACGGAGTCGCCGATGATCGCGTCGGCCCGTCCGGCCGACACCATCGACCAGCTCTCGACGACATCCGGACGTCCGGTCCTGAACTGCGAGATCCAGATCCGGTCCGAGTCGGACGAGGTGCTGCCCGTCGGCGGCACCGGCCGAGTGTGGTTGCGCGGGCCGATCCTGTTCAAGCACTACATCTCCGACGGCACCATCGTCCGTCCTTTCGACGCCGACGGCTGGTTCTTCACCGGCGACATCGGCAAGCTCGGGCGTGAGGGTCACCTCACGCTGGTCGGTCGAGAGAAGGACCTCATCATCCGCAAGGGCGAATCGATCAGCCCGTCCGAGATCGAAGACGTTCTGGGCAAGCACCCCGCGATCGAGGACGTCGCCGTGATCGGGCTCCCGGACGAAGTCCGCGGGGAACGGATCTGTGCGGTAGTGCAGCTGACCGACCAGGGACAAGGCGTCGAGCTCGACGAACTGAGGGACTACTGCCGAGTGTCGGGCATCTCGCCCGCGAAGTTCCCCGAGCAGCTCGAGTTCGTCGCGGAACTGCCGAAGACCCCGACCATGAAGATCCGCAAGCAAAGCCTGCGTGAGCGCATTCTCGACCGTCAGGTCGCCGCGCACACCGGTGCCTGACGCCCGTCTGTCCGCAGTCGTGGACCGCGCAGACGATCCTTCCCAGAACTCAGTAGTGACGCCCATGCGTTCATGCCCAGGCATGTACAGGAGTGAGAATGAAGCCCCAAATGCCAGACCGTAAGTTTGTGGAGCGCGCGGTGGCCGACGCCGATGTGAACGTCCTCCGGATGGCTCTGTTCCAGGCGACTCGCGATCCCGACATCGCCGCAGTGCATGCTGAGCGTGTCGCGGGCATGGTGGCGGACACCGTGGTGTTCTCCGATTCCGACACCGATCTGATCAGGTCGAAGGCGGTCGAGTACCTGATCTCCGGTGATCTCGCCGACGAGGCGCAGACACCGTCTCAGGACGAGATCACCGATCTCATCCGCATGGCCGAGGCTCGCGACCTGGCGTCCGAGGACCTGTTCATGCGCCGTCAGATCCTGTCGTTCCCTGAGTGGACCTTCCAGCGGGAGTCGACAGGCGAGACACCCGTCCCGGAGGCTACTCGGTCGCGATCGTCGGAGCCGGATTCTCCGGTATCGCGATGGGCGTGCAGCTCGCCCGACTCGGCATCCCGTTCACCGTCTACGAACGTCGCTCGGAGATCGGGGGAGTGTGGAGCATCAACACTTATCCCGACGTCCGCGTCGACACGCTCAGTGCGTCGTACGAGTACTCGTTCGAGAAGAAGTACCCGTGGACCGAGTACTTCGCGCGCCAGTCCGAGGTACGTGCGTACCTCGACCACGTCGCACGCAAGCACGGTGTGTACGAGCACATCGTCTTCGACGCGGAGGTGACATCCGCGCGGTTCGACGACGTCGAGAAAACGTGGACCCTGACAGTGACGGAGGCGAAGCAGTCGCCGACCACCGTCGTGGCCAACGTCGTCGTGGCCGCGAGCGGTCTGTTCGCGACACCGCGCGAACTGCCCGTCGAGGGCGCCGCGGAGTTCTCCGGTCAGATCGTGCACACCACGGAGTGGAACGACTCGATCGACTACGCCGGGAAGAACGTCGCCATCATCGGCAACGGCTCGACCGGTGTCCAGTTGCTGTCGAAGGTCGCGAGTGAGGCGGCGTCGGTAACCGTCTATCAGCGGACCCCGCAGTGGATCTCGCCTCGCGCGAGATACGGCGAAGCGATTTCCGAAGAGCTGCAGTGGCTCTTTCAGGCGATGCCGTTCTATTGGAACTGGAACAAGTACATCGCCGGTTTCGCATCGAACGACCTTCGAGAGCTCCTCATCGCGGACGAGCAGTGGATCGCCGATGGTGGCGACGTGAACAAGCGCAACGACGCCATGCGGGAGATGCTGGTCGAGTACATCCGCAACCAGGTGAACGACCGCGAGGACCTGATCGAGAAGCTGGTCCCGGACTATCCCCCGATGACCCGGCGTCCCGTGGTCGACAATCAGTGGTACGCGTCGCTCACCAGAGACAACGTCGAACTGGTGACGACACCCATCGAGCGCCTCAGCTTTCGCCGTGCAGACCTCCGACGGCGCCGTGCGTGACGCCGATCTGATCATCGCTGCGGTCGGTTTTCAGACGGAGAAGTTCCTGTGGCCGACCGAGTACGTCGGTGCGGACGGGGTGAGTCTGGAAGACGTGTGGAAGGTTCAGGGCGCACAGGCCCACCTCGGCATGACCGTGCCGGGCTTCCCGAACCTGTTCATGCTCTATGGTCCCAACTCCCAACCGGTCGCGAGTGGCGCAGGGTTGCCGATCTGGCTGGAGACCTGGTGCGGGTACATCGCCGGGGGATCCTGGCGATGCTCGACAACGGGTACGCGTCGATGGACATCCGGCGGGAGGCGTTCGACCACTACAACGAGCAGTTGCACAAGGAAGCCTGTCGGCTGATCTACTCTCGCAGACGAGCGCGACGCGGAAGAACTACTACGTCAACAAATGGGGTCGTCTGCAGACCAGTGCTCCGTGGGACGGCGAAGAGTACTTCGCGATGAGTGTGGATCCTTGTCTGAGCGATTTCGACTTCGCGAGCGAGGAGTAGGAACGTCGTGCAGCCGACGGAGACTACTGGCCGCGAGTTGTCGAGCCGGGGGCATCTGCTTGAGGTGATGGCGGTGATCGACGAGACGCCCGACGCCCGGTCGATCGTCCTTCGGCCGACGGAGGCAGACCGGCCGACGTTCACGTACCAGCCCGGACAGTTCCTGACCATCCGGATTCCGAGTGACCTGACCGGTCACGTCGCCCGGTCGTACTCGCTCTCGAGCACGCCGTCGCTCGACGAGGACCTGAAGATCACCGTGAAGCGGGTCCCGTCCGGGTACGGGTCGAACTGGCTGTGCGACAACGTGAAGGCCGGCGTGTCGATGACCGTCCTGCCTCCCGCCGGCCGGTTCACACCGTCGGGTTACGAGGGGGGCCTGCTACTCTTCGCGGCAGGCAGCGGGATCACACCGGTCATGTCTATCCTAAAAGACGCACTGGCGCAGGGGATTCGACCAGTCACGCTGTTCTACGCGAACCGCGATGCGGATTCTGTCATCTTCGCCCGAGAGCTCGATGATCTGCAGGCCGGGCATCGCGCCCGGCTCACCGTCATCCACTGGTTCGACAACGTGGAGGGCGTTCCGGCCGTCGAGCGTTTCGCCGAGCTGATCACCGTAGATGCCTCGCGCGAGGTGTTCGTGTGCGGGCCGGGCCCGTTCATGGACGTCGTCGGCACGGCGGCCGAGTCGGCGGGTGTGCCGCGCGAACGGTTCCACCGTGAGGTGTTCTCCTCGATCACCGGTGATCCGTTCGCCCCGGCGCCCGCCTCGGACCAGGGATCGGCCGCAGAGACGGTCGACACGACCGTGCTTCTCGACGGTGTAGCCCACCGGTTCGCATGGCCGACCGGCACGACGCTGGTGGACGCGTTGCTGGCGGAGAGCGTGGATGTGCCGTACTCGTGCCGTTCCGGTGAATGCGGCTCATGTGTCTGCCGAGTCGTCGGCGGCAGCGTCAGCGGCGTCGTCGGTGACGTCTTCGAGCCCGACGAGGTTGCGGCGGGATACGTGCTGGGATGCCAGTCCCGGCCGGACGAAGGTCCGATTGAAATTGAGTTCTGACTGTAGTTCTCAGTCCGATTAGTCGTGCGACCGTCGTACGCGCTGAAGGAGGTTCGTCATACATGGGCAATAGAATGCAGGACAAGATCGTCATCGTCACCGGCGCAGCGTCGGGGCTGGGCAAGGCCACCGTCGAGCTGATGGTCGCGGAGGGCGCCACCGTCGTCGCCGCCGACGTCAACGCTGAGGCCGGAGCCATAGTCGCCGCTGCGGCGGGTGCGGAGTTCGTGCAGACCGACGTGGGGGACTCGGCTGCAGTGGACAGCCTGGTCAGCGGCGTTGTCGAGCGCTACGGTCGGCTCGACGTGATGGTCAACAACGCTGGTGTCTTCGGCGGCAGCAATCTGATCGACGCTCCCAATGAGGAAGTCGACCGCATGGTCGGCGTGAACATTCTCGGAGCCTTCTACGGGACCCGGGCAGCCGGTCGAGTGATGGCCGCGCAGGGTTCGGGCGCCATCGTGAACACCGCGTCGAACGGCGGCTCGCTGCCGACCGAGGGCATGGCGTTCTACAGCGGCTCCAAGGCCGCCGTGATCGGGATGTCGAAGGCCTGTGCGATCGAGCTTGCGCCCTCGGGTGTGCGCGTCAACACCCTGTCGCCGGGCACCATGCTGTCTGGAATGGTCCCGCCGGACCCCGAGTTCATCAAGGTGCTCCACGGGATCCAGCCGATCGCTACGCCGCAAACCCGGCACAGATGGCGACCGGCATCCTGTACCTCGCCTCCGATGAGGCCAACTATGTGACCGGTCACGACCTTGTCGTGGACGGCGGCGCCACGGCCGGCCGCCTCGCGATCAAAGGCGCGTAGTAGAGACAGTACGCAGACGCGAGGTGTGCGAGGCGATCACGCGCTCGCTCACTTCGCGGACATGGGCTTCTGCGGTCGTGACGACCCGCTGGCCGTGTCGCAGATGTGAGGGACCGGAGCCACAGCATGAAGTTCACCCTGGAGTATCCGAGTGACGTCCCCGACGCGCATCCGAGCGTGTTCACGGGAGCGGCGCTCGCGCAGATCAGCCGTCGCGCGGAGGCCGGCGGGTTCGAGGCCGTGTGCCTCGCAGACCATCCCGCGCCGTCGGCGAAGTGGTACCGCAACGGTGGCCACGACACCTTCGAGCCTGTCGTGCGCTCGCGTTCGCAGCAGCAGCGACGACGACGTTGAAGCTCATGACGAACCTGCTCGTCCTTCCATTCCGGAACCCGTATCTGGCAACGAAGGAGCTCACCACTCTCGATACGCTCTCGGGAGGCCGGCTCGTCGCGGGAGTCGGTGCGGGCTATCTACGGTCGGAGTTCGCCGCGCTCGGTGTCGACTTCGACCGTCGCGCAGAGTTGTTCGACGAGGCGATCGACGCACTGTGTCGCATCTGGACCGATCCGCCGACCCCGGTGGCAGGCGCCGACTTCGCGGCCACCGGTGAGATGCGCTTGCAGCGCCCGGCTCAGAGCCCTCACCCCCCGGTCTGGATCGGCGGCAACAGTGCAGCGGCGCGTCGCCGCGTGACCCAGTTCGGCAGCGGATGGTGTCCGGTCATCGCCGACGCTGGAATGTCCGCCGCGATCGGGACTTCGGTGATCCACGGCGTCGAGGCATTCGGAGCCGCCGTCGACGCACTCGGCGAGCAACTCGAGCGAGCGGGCAGGAGCTTGTCGGAGATCGAGATTCAGTCGAGGCGCCCGCTGTCGACCTCGACGACGACGCGTCGGTGGCGCGGTGGCATCGGGACGTCGACCGGCTGAGAGAGGCGGGGGCCACGTCGCTGTGCGTGCATGCGGACGCGAGATCGTTGCGGCCGCCGAGGAGTTCATTGACGGATACCGCGAGCTCATGGCCCGGAATGGGGGCGCCCGACGGGCCGAGGAGACGAGCTTCAGCCGCGGGGGGAAGTAGTTCGTCAACTGCGACTGTCATATCCATAACTTGCTGAGCAGCAACAGTTTCGCGGTCGTGTCGTTTGCGCGGCGACCCGTCAGCAGCGTCGCGGTGTCGTCTTCGATCTCGAGTTCCGTGAACCGGCGCAGTACCGCCCAGCAGAACGCCAGGGCCGCAATGACCTCGAGTCGACGCAATGTGTTGACGAAGGATAGCCACTGGCTACAGTGATTCCCGTCACAGGGACGCGATTCGAGTGACCCGTTGACACCAAGGGCCCGCTCTGTGCGAAAGCGCATAATGCGCCACCTCCGCCAGGACGCAATTGCCGACCTGGCTGTTGATGTCGTCCGCCACTTCCTTACACAAGCGATCGCATCGAAGATTTCGATCAGCGGGCGAGGTCGTTCGGTTGGGCCGGGGCTGTCAGTCCTGTCGAGCCGCACCGAACGGGCCGGGGCCCTTCAGGCTCACCTCACCCGGCCTATCCGGGTTACAGCCCAACGTCACTCTCACGAGGTAACCGCACCTACGAGCACGAGGAACATCGATGGCACAAGTCGGATCAGCTGACGTCCCCGCCCCCGCACCCCTGGCCCGTGAACGGGGTTGGTCTCCTCGACTGATTCTGTCTCTGATATCGCTGGTCGTACTTCTCGAAGCCCTCACCATGAGCTACAGCATGATCTCAACTGGGCTGCCGGACATCATGGCTCACTTCCGGACCGATCAGGGCGGCTGGGTCCAGACCGCGTTCCTCCTGGTTGCTGCGGTGATCAGTCCCACCTTGGGAAAGATCGCGACATGATCGGTAAACGTCGCGTCCTGCTCATCTGCGTATTCGTCGCGGCCGCCGGTTCGTTTGTCTCGGCAGTGGCTCCGAACTTCGCGCTGCTACTGGCCGGGCGAGCGATGTCGAGTTTGCTCGTCTCGTGCCTGTTCCTCAGCTATTCGCTCATTCGAGACGTCTACCCGGCGAAGACGGTCGCTATGGCGATTGCCCTTGCAACCAGCGGCATGGGGATTGTCAGTATCGCGTCGCCATTTCTGACCGGCTGGCTCATCGACGATTACGGGTGGCGGTCGATCTTCTGGTTCTTCACGATCATCCTGATTGTGGCGGGAATCTGTATCAAGCTGTCCACGGACGAGTCGTTGTACCGCCTTCGGTCCAAGATCGATCTGGTCGGCGCCGCGCTTCTCGGTGGCAGCATCGGGGCAATCCTGGTCGCGGTGAGTTTTGGAGGGGGCTGGGGATGGACATCGGGCACAACGTTGGGCCTGTTGGTTCTCGGCGCCGTGCTGATCGCTCTCTGGATCTACTCCGCGACAGTCATCAGGGAACCGCTGATCGATCTACGGCTGCTGACCCGCCGGTCCGTCGGACTGACCGCGATCACTGCAGGTATGGCGTACGGCTCGACCACAGTGAGCTCGACAATCCTTCCGCTGATGTGCATGACGTCTGCGTCCTTGGGCCTCGGGTACGGTTTCGGTGTCGACGCCCGAGGTTTCGCGCTCATTCAATCGCCGCTCGGTGTCGCGCAAGTCATCGGCGGCATACTCGTCGGTGTAATGATCGGCCGTGGACTCACTCCACGCATCCTCTGTGCAGTGGGCACCACGCTGCTGGCCATCGGCGCATTCGTAGTCCTTTCAGGGATGGACACCAAGACGATTGTTCTGGTGGGCGCAATCATCACAGGCCTCGGAACCGGTCTGGCATACAGCTCCATTCCGAACCTCCAGATCCAGACCGTGCCACCACAGCTGCAGGCGTCGACGGCAAGCATTGTCGCAACCAGTCAGTCCGTGATCGGGTCGATCCTGCCGGTTGCCGTGTTCACCGTCTTGAACTCGAACGTTGCTCGAGTTGTCGACGGCATGCCGCTGTACTCGTCCATGGGCATGCACCTGGCATGGATCATGTGTGCCGGCATCGCGATCACCAGCCTCATCGCAGTAGTCCTTGTCCCGCGCAACATTGTTCAACTGACGGTTCCGGCGGCGAAGATCGACGATGCCGACCTCAATGCGGCCGCGCATCCGCCGCGCCCGCTGCACGCTGACCAAGCCGCACCGCGGGTGGTCGGAGGTGTTGCCAAGTTGGTTGGGATGCAGTTATTTTGCGCGCAGCAGGCGACCACGCGGAGCGGTGTTCAGGCAGCGAAGGTTGGTTCGGTGACCCGATCCACGCCTGGAATCGGGTGGATATTCCGGTGCGGTGGCCGGGGGAAGCTATTCGGTGTCGGCGCGTGCGGCGGTCATCGGCGCGTCGTCGCGGAACCGAGGGCTCTACGTCTCGACCTCGCGACACGCCGGCACTGCCAGTCACGCTCCCGCGCGTCCCAAGTGAGAAGACCTCGATGAAAGAGAAGTGAAAAATGCGCGCTTTCCGGATAATGGCACCGCTGACTGCACCGACATGGGAGGAGGCTCCCGAGCCGACACCGGGCCCGGGGGAGGCGGTGCTTCGGGTGTCGGCTGTCGGCCTGTGCCGTTCGGATCTAGACATGCAGCAGATGCCTGCGGCCGCGGTCGAACCGGCCGGGTGGAAGTTCCCGTTCACACTCGGTCACGAGATCGCCGGAGACGTCGTCGCACTGGGCGAGGGCGTCGATCATCTGAGCATGGGCGAGTCCGTCGTGGTCCTGCCCGCGAGCAGTTGCGGACAGTGCTGGTACTGCCTGCGCGGCGCCCCCAACAACTGCAGTAATGCAGAGGCCGGCCGCGGGTACGGCCACGACGGCGGACTCGCCGACTTCGTGCTCGTGAAGAATGCACGCGACATCGTGCCGCTCGGCGGGCTCGACCCGATCCACGCAGCTCCGCTCGGCGATGCGGGCTCCACCGCCTACCACGGAGTCGACCGGATCCGGGGATCGCTGACGCCTGAGTCGACCGTCGTCGTGTTCGGTGCGGGCGGGCTGGGATCCTTCGCCATCCAGTTCCTCCGCGCGGTGAGTCCCGCCTTCGTGGTCTCCGTCGACAAGTCGACGGAAAAGCTGGCCATGGCGCGGGAGTTCGGTGCGCACGAGACGTTCGAGGGCGTGAACGACTCGACCCTCGATCAGATCCGCGCGCTGACGGGCGGCCGAGGGGCCGACGCGCTCCTGGACTTCGTCGGGATCGACCAGACGATCGCCACCGGCATCGCCGCCGTGCGCCCCGGCGGCAAGTACGGTCTGGTCGGCGCGGGCGGCGGACGTCTCGCGACGCTCGGCGAGTGGTTCCACCTGTTGCCGCGTGACGGCGAGGTCTTCACCTATCAGGGATCGACAGTGAGCGATCTCGATTCGGTGATGGCGCTGGCTCGGCGTGGAATGATCCAGAGCCCGGTCGAGGTATTTTCGCCCGACGACATCGAGACGGCCTACTCCAAGCTTCGAGACGGCTCACTGCACGGCCGTGCCGTGATCGATTTCGCTCGTTCCTGAATCGGCGAGGCTGAAGACCCGCCGTCGAAGCGGAGTGACCAGCGCGATGACCAAGGCAGAGCGCTACTCGTCGACAGACGCCGAGTACGCGACCTCTGCAGTTCATCGGATGGCACGTTGTCTCGACGTGTCGACCTCCGGCTTCTACCAGAGCCAAGGGCGCAGTGCACGAACATGATTGAACGAACGAATGCAGCGCCGTGTCTGAACTCGAGGTGAATATCCTCGTCCACCATGATTTTCACGGCCTCTGTGGCGTGCCTCGGATCACGAAGAACCTGCGACCGCGGTGAAATCGTCGCCGAGAAGTTCATTGACGGATCCCCGTCAGCTCATAGCCAGGGACGGGCGCGCTCGCCATGCTGAAAATTAGCCCTGAAATGCTCGATGCCCAGATTTCACGCAACATGTTGACGAGGTGGTAGCCGCTGGCTACAGTGATTCGAGTCACGGCGGTCCAATTCGGATGGCCCCACTCATACCAAGGTCCCGCTCTGCGGGCATGCGCGTGGATGCGCCGCTTTCGCCAGAACACAATCGCCAGGACAAATCGACACGATCGACAGGCAAGGAGCCGATGTGAGTACACGCAAGTCGAACTGGGGGCGATGGGGCGAGTTGGATGAGAAGGGTGCGCTCAACCTGCTGACGCAGAAGAGCGTGCTGGCAGCTCTGCAAATCCCTCGGACCGGCAAGCGGTACAGTCTCGGCATCCCGATCCAGCGGTCCGGCGTGCCGAACATGGAGTACCGCGGCACCCCGCAGCGACTGACGATGATCAATCACAGCGACGAGGCGATGGCGCGCGCGAACGGGGGCGTCCCCGGTGTCGGCGCCCACGAGGATCAGTTGATCATGCCGTCGCACACCTCGACTCACATGGACGCGCTGTGCCACGTGTACTCGGAGAACAAGATCTACAACGGTCATCCGCATGACGGCGTCAGCCCGTATTCCGGCGCCGACAAGTGCGGAATCGACAATGTCGATCCGATCGTCGGTCGCGGTGTGCTCATCGACGTCGCGGCGTCCAAGGGAGTCGACGTTCTCCCTGCCGGGCATGTGATCACCCGCGACGAACTGACGCAGGCTCTTGATGAGCAGGGCATCGCCCTGGCCGCGGGCGACCTCGTGCTGATCCGCACGGGATGGCTCGAGGACTTCATGCAGTCGCAGGGAGAGATGCTTCCCCAGCCGGGTATCGGCATCGATGCGGCCACGTACCTCGCCGAATGCGACGTCGCGTTAGTCGGGTCGGACAACTCGGCCGTCGAGGCGATCCCGTTCGATCAGAACGTGTACCTCGGCGGACACATCGTGCTGCTCGTGGACAACGGAATCCACCTCGTCGAGAACCTTGACCTCAAGGAACTGGCGGCCGACAAGTGCCACGAGTTTCTGCTCACCATCGGTGCTCTCAACATCACCGGCGGTACCGCAAGCCCCGTCACTCCGGTCGCCGTCGGCTGATCGACGATCGCTCACCAATTCGGTTCGAGAGGAATCACCACAATGACTCAGAATGCAGCTGCCAGCACCTACCGCTCCTCCCACGTCGGCCTCTGTGTGTCGGATCTGCGCGCGCGCTCCGCTTCTACCGGGACGGTCTCGGCTTCACTGAGTTGGCTCACTACGAGCTCGCCGAGCCGATCCCCGAGGTGGACGCACCGTGCAGCCTCACCGCGACCATTATCGAGAAGGACGGGCTGCGGTTCGAACTGTTGGCGTACAGCAAGCCCGGTGTGATCGGTAAGCCCCACCACCGTCGCAACAATCTCGGACTCACCCATCTGTCGTTCTTCGCCGACGACGTCGATGCTGCAGCCGCGTCGATGGTGGAGTTCGGCGGCACACTCGTGCCCGACACCCGCGTCGGGCTGGACGACCCTGGAGCCGCGCAGTACACCTTCGTCGCCGATCCCGATGGCAACCGGTCGAGTTCATGTTCATCCCCGCAGGCACTGCTTGGTGAGCTCGGTCCACGTCGAACGAGACCTCGGCTCCGCTACCACGCACAAAGACTCCCTTTAGGACTCACCCATGAATGATCGAAATGTCGGTATCGCCGATCCGCACTCCTTTGTTCCCTCCCGCAAAGTCGATCGGCTGGACGTGTTCCGCGAGAAGTATGCGGCCGAGCGCGACAAGCGACTGACGAAGGAAGGCGCCGAGCAGTTCCAGGCGATCGACTTCACCGGGAAATTCTCGGAGTTCGACGCCGATCCGCACGTCGACGGTCCGCGTGAGGCGGGTCCGATGTCGCTCGATCTGGACGTGCTAGTGGTCGGTGCCGGGTTCATGGGAATAACCGCAGGAATCGAGCTCGAGAAGGTCGGGGTCTCGAGCTACAAGATCCTGGACGTCGCCGGCGACTTCGGCGGAACCTGGTATTGGAACCGCTACCCGGGCGTCCGATGCGACGTCGAGTCGTACATCTACCTGCCGTACCTGGAGGAGACCGGCTACGTTCCCACCGAGCGATACGTCCGCGGCAGCGAGATCTATGCGTACTGCCGGTCGTTGGCTCAGCAGCACGGTCTGTACGACCACGCCCTCTTCCAGACACGTGTCACCGGCATGGAGTGGGACGAGGACACTGCTCGCTGGACCGTTCGGACCGACAACGGCGACGAGTTCAGGGCTCGCTTCGTCGCCACCCAGAGCGGTCTGTTCATGCGCCCACACTTGCCCGGCATCCCCGGAATCGAGTCCTTCGCAGGTCACAGCTTCCATACGAGCCGCTGGGACTACGAGTACACCGGTGGCGACGACAGCGGAAACCTCGACCGTCTGCGCGGCAAGAAGGTCGCGATCATCGGCACCGGCGCTACCGGCCTTCAGGTGATCCCACAGCTCGCGGAGTACGCCGACGAGGTCGTCGTGTACCAGCGCACACCCACGCAGGTGATGCCGCGTCAGAACGCACAGACGGACGTCGATTGGTTCAAGTCACTCAAGCCGGGATGGCATCGGGAGCGCCGCGCTGCGTTCGACAAATGCGTGCAGGACCGTGCCACGGTCAGCGACGTCGATGACGGCTGGGTCAAGTTCGCCAAGTACCAGATGGACGCGGTCTTCGAGGCAGGCGGCGAGAACCCCAGCCTAGAGGTACTCATCGACGCGATGGAGCGCTCGGACTACGAGTGGAACGAGATGCTCCGCGACCGGATCGACGCGTCGTGGAGGACAAGTCGAAGGCCGACAAGCTCAAGACCTACTACCGCACGATGTGCAAGCGTCCGGGCTTCAGCGACGAGTACCTGCCTCGTTCAACAAGGACTCGGTCGACATCGTCGACACGGCGAGCACGCCGATCGAGCGGATCACCGAGATCGGGATCGTGTCGGACGGTCAGGAGCGCGACTTCGACCTGATCGTCTACGCGACCGGATTCCAGGGCGGACGCTCGTGGACGGACAAGGCGGGCTATGACGTGCTCGGCCGCAACGGAAACCGGCTGTCGAAGAAGTTCGCGGACGGCATCAGCACACTGCACGGATTCCTGTCGAAGGACTTCCCGAATCTGTTCCTGCTCGGATTCACCCAGACCGCGACCATCACGAACATCGCCCACCTCATCGACGAGCAGGCGGCACACATGACGTACCTGATCGACCATTGCATCTCGTCGGGTACACGGACGATCGAGCCGACGGCCGAAGCCGAAGAAGCCTGGGGCAAGGTCATGAGTGATCAGACCGCGACCCGCACCGACTGGCTGCTCACCTGCACCCCTGGTCTCTACAACAACGAAGGAAAGATCGCCGACACGCGGAACCCGCTGGTCTCCGGCGTCTACGTGCCGGGCTTCCAATACTTCGAACTGCTCGAGGCCTGGCGCGGGGACGGCAAGCTCGAAGGCCTCGTCGCCGAGCGGTGACATCTCGACGCACGCAACCATTCACCCACAACCAAGGACAGATGATGACGGACGCACCGGTCAAGATCGGCCAGATGCTCTTCACGATGGTAGACCCCACGCGCGGCCACGAAGTCGCCTACAACCGCTGGTACGAGCGTGACCACATCTACGCAGGTTGCATGATCGGCCCCGGCTGGTTCGCCGGTCGCCGCTGGGTCGCGCCGAAGCGGCTCAAGGATCTTCGTTTCCCGGAGACGGGACCGGTCGCGACCAAGACCGAGGACGGCTCGTATCTTGCGACCTACTGGGTGCACGAGCCGGAGATGGAAGAAGCCGAGGCATGGGGCCGCACCCAGGTCGGCGAACTGTACGCCGCCGGCCGCGGTTTCACCGAGCGTGAGCACGTGCACACCTGCCAGTACCTGCCTGACTCGACCGTCGCAGCGCAGGAGGACGGAGTCCCCCTCGAGCTCGCGCTCGACCATAACTACCGTGGACTCGTCGCCGTGATGATCGAGCCTGCCGACGGTTTCGGCCGCACCACCGCCATTGAGACCATCAATGGCGTACCGGTCAAGGCACTACTGTACCGGTGCTGTCGACCTGGTGAGCAGCTGGCGGATGAAGCCCTGGCCCGCCGATCACAACGTGCCGATGAAGATGGGTAACGACGGCGGAACCACCGAGCGCATCATGCAGCTGTGCTTCCTCGAGGGCGATCCCGTCGAGAGCTGGCAGCACATCGTCGACTACGCCGCCGACATCGAGAAGTCCGGCGCCGGGCGAGTCACCTTCGCGTCGCCGTTCTTGCCGACCGAGGTCGGAACAGACAAGTACACCGATCAACTCTGGTGATCATCGCGGATGCGCGGTCGCAACTGTGCCCGCGCATCCGTATCTGCACTCGCGGTCCCATCGGGCGCGATGAATTCGAGACCCGACGAGCCGGCGCTCGTCCCGTACATCTGTGAGGTCAGTGAAAAAATGCTGAGCGGTGAGAAGATCCTGGTGACAGGAGCGGCCGGGCAGATCGCCTTCCCGATCGCGCGCGAGCTGCGCGCGGACAACGAGGTCTGGGGGCTGGCGCGGTTCAGCAAGCCGGAAGATCGGCAGCGACTCGTCGACGTAGGGATAGTCCCGGTGAAGGGCGATGTCGCAGCGGTGAGTTCGCCGACCTGCCGACCGACTTCACATATGTTGTGCATCTGGCGGCGAATCAGGCTCCGGGCTGGGACTACGACACTGCTTTGCGTGACAACGCCGAAGGCACCGGGCTGTTGCTTCAGCACTGCCGGAATGTACGTGGAGCACTGGTGATGTCGACACATTCGGTCTACCGCCCGCAGGAAGACCCGATGTACGTGTTCACCGAGGAGTCGCCCCTCGGCGAGTGCAACAGCACCCACGCGCCGACCTACTCGATATCGAAGATCGGCCAGGAGGCCACTGCACGGTTCGCCGCGCGCGCGTTCGGTGTCCCGGTCACGATCGCGCGCATGAACGCCTCGTACGGTCCTAACGGCGGTCTGCCCGCTCTGCACGTCGACGCGATCGCCGCCGGACGGCCGGTCACGACGCGTTGGGACCCGTGCATGTACAGCCCGATCTTCGAGGACGACATCAACAGCCAGATCAGCAGCCTGCTCCAAGCGGCGACGGTCCCCGCGACCATCGTCAATTGGGCCGGCGACGAAGCGGTCAGCGTCCAGGAGTGGGCGACGTACGCCGGCGAGTTGATGGGCGTCGATGCGACCGTCGATGTGGTCCCGATCGAGGGGACGCTGCGGGGTTCGATCGCGGACACGGGTCGGCGCATGTCCATCACGGGACCGTGCACGGTGGACTGGCGCGAAGGTCTCCGCCGGACAGTCGCAATGCGCCATCCGGACAAGCTCGTCGAGACTGCGCACTCGTGAACATCACCTCGTAGAACACAGTTGGGAGACGACATGCCGATGACACTGCTCGAGTCGCTGCCTGCCGACCGGACCGGGACACCGGCGAGCCCGGACCTGATGGAACGTCGCGCGAAGGTCGCCGCGACCGAGATCGACCCTGCACTGGGGATCACGGCAGGTGAGGCGGACTTCGGGGGCGTACCGTGCCGGACCCTCCACGCCGGAGAACGCGCCACCGTCCTCTATCTGCACGGCGGCGGGATATCGGATGGGCAGTCCGGGGGCGTACAACGCCTATGCCGCGGCGCTGGCGGCGGGTGCCGAGGCGACGGTCGTCGTGCCGCGCTA
>BBEG01000015.1 GCA_001312645.1 Rhodococcus sp. JCM 9791 | reverse complement strand
GCTTCGTCGATGAGTGCACTGCGTCGTTCGGACGAGGTCCCTCCCCCGACGAGCAGCATTAGCGTCGCGTGGTCACGTGGTCCGTCCGGGTCGTGCAGGAGCACCCAGTTGTTGTGCACGGCCAGCGGGAGTCGCGCGTCGCCGCTGCGGCGATCGGTCGCCGGTGTTGCACCGGACGCACCGAGCATTCCCGCGGCTTTCACGACCACGTGTCCCGCTCCGACGGGTGAGGCGCCCATACGCGTTTCGAGCCGGGCACCGTCGACATCGACGTGGCGTGCCGGTGTGTCGAGACCTCGGACGGCTTCGATGAGGTCGTTGTCGTGCAGGACGAACGGTTGCCCGTTGCGCAGGAGTCCGCTGTCGGAGATCGTCACCGGGAAACTCTGCGCCTTGAGGGTCTCGGCGGGGATCCGGGAGGCGAACCACTTGAGCGCGTAGAGGATCGCGAAGGGGATCGCGATTCCCGCGAGGAACACGAGCGCGAAGACCAGCCAGAAGCGGCCGCTGTTGAGCGGCTTGAGCAGCTCCGCGGTGAACGGCACGTCGACGGGCATCGCGCGATCGAGTTCGCCGGTGGGAGCGATCATCAGGCGCAGGGACCGTTGAACGCGCCGTTGCCGGCTTCGGGGACGACGAGTTCGAGTGGCAGTGTTCCGGTGGCGCCTTCCTCGATCGTCAGGCAACTCTCGGGTGTGGTGGCACCCCCGACAGTGAGGGTCGCGTCGCCGACGCGTCCGGGACGGCGTCGATCCGCACCGGTGAGGCCGGGTCGACCCAGACGCAGCCCGGACCGCCGATCTGCATGTCGCTGGGGAAGGTTCCCGAGCCTTCGACCGCGCCGAGATCGAGGCTGCTGGGCACCGTCGGAAAACCGATGGGTGGTGCGAGGGCCAGCGGCACGTCCACGTATTGAGGGGTGAGTTCGGTGCCCGGTGCGATGACCGCGCCGGACGCGTTCGTCGCATCGGCTGTGGTCACTTCGAGAACCAGCCGCAACGTCGCTGCGCCGGGCGCAACGTCGGTGAGGTCCAATTCGATCGGCGCGGCCATCGCGTCCTTGGACACCTGCGACGCCAGGGTGTGATCGACTCCGGCGGCGTCAGTGAGGGACACCGAGAGCGACGCAGTCCCGAGCAGATCGGACGGATCGATCTCCTCGCGGTCGCTGTCGACGATGCCGAGCTGGACAGCGGAGGTGACCTCACCTGCGTGGATGGCCGTGACGTCCTGTCCCAGCAACGCCGGGAAGAGGTTGCCCGAGATGTGGATGTTCGATTTGGATCGAGCACCAGGATCGGATCCGTCGGGGTCGACGAACACCAGCGCCCACATGCCCTGCCACTGCCCGGACGCCGACTCGGGCTGTTGCATCGTGAACGACACCGACCGGTCCGACAACCAGCGGTAGTCGACGGCAACCCCGTCGACGATCGTGTTCGAGGCGGTCGGGGTGTAGGCCATCGGCAGTTCGGTGCCGTCCGGGGTGACCAGGGTGGGGACGAGGCCTTCCGCGTCGGCGAATCCGAGGACGGTCACCTGGCTGATGGAGTTGTCGAGGACGAAACGGTGCTGCGCCTCGTCGCACACTTCCAGGCGCACACGCCGGTCTCGTTCTCGAGTGGCGCCTGGCCCGGACTGCTGAACGCGTCGAAGGCGAACAGCAGATCGTCGATGTTCTGCGCCAGATAGAAGTCGCCGGGTGTGGGTTCGGTCCGGGCGCCGCATGCCTGCCCGGCGGCCGGCTCACCCGTAGCGATGGACTTCATCAGGTCGAAGTCCGCAACCTGCGCAGTGCCGTTGGCGAGGCCGACCGCGAAGGTGACGATGCCCGAGGACCTCAGCTGATCGGCAACGCCCCGCGGGGCGGCAGATCGACTCGCGGGCCGCGTCGACGACCTGGGCGACGCCCTCGTCCGTGGCCATCGAGATGCCGGGCGCGTACGGCTTCTCTCCGTCGCGTGCGGTGAAGTCGAGTTTGCCGTCGGAGAACCACGCGATCGCCTGACATGTCGCGGGACCGCCGGTCGCGTGCTCGGCGAGCGCACCGCGCGCCCCGTCGAGGGCAAGCCAGTAGTCGGTGTCGAGACCGGAGGTACGCGACCGGAACGCGTCGACCTCATCTTGCAACTCGGGAAGCGTGCCGGAATCGAGACGAGTCCAAGGAGCATGCATGGTGAAATCGGACGAGAAACCCGCCACCGCGACGTCGAGTGCCACGCCGGCCGAGCTACCGAATGATTCGAGTTGGCCGAGCAGGTAGTTCGCCGCTTCGACGCGTGCGGCATCCGGGTCGGACTGCTGCAGGCTTCCCGATTCGTCGATCATCAGCAGCAGGTCGCCTTCGCGCTGCGACGCCAGGCACCCGCCGAAATCTGCGACGGCGGATTCTTGCGAGTCTTGCGGCTGGGCCGACGCCGTGGGCGCCATGACCAGGCACCCGAGGAGGACTGCAATGACTACGGCAAGTCTTCTCACAACCGGCCCGCCCATTCTGCGATCACCCATGCACTTGCGACGATCCCGGCCGCGGCGAGGCCGACGGCCACCCGATAGAGGGTCTGCGCGGCCTTCGACGGTTGATACACAGGAAGGGCCCGCTCCGTGGTATCGGCGATCATGTGCTTCGCAAGGAGCAGGGCTGCTGTCGGCCCGGAGAGGAGCCATCCCGCGACCGCAAATCCCACCGCACCGCCCAGCAGGGCGACGATGGCCAGTACCACTCCTGCGAGCGCTGTCACCAGCGCTGCGGCAGCCATCCCGCGGGCGTCCTTCCCTGCGCGAACGAGGGCGACCGAGCCGGTGCCGCCGACGCGAATGCGTCGGGTGTGGCTGACGTCGTGCCCGGCCCGAACGGATCGGGAGACGTGGTGAATCCACCGCCGAACGTCGGGGTGTTACCCCACACCGGACCGCCCGAGTCCGGCGGCGACGTATCGGTACCGTCCCGCGAGGTCGAATACTCGCTGAAATCGAACGGGTCGGGCGTTGACGGCACAGGCATCTCTCGTGGTCGGGCGCGAGCGCGCACGCGTGGGCGACGCCCACACAAGTCGGCGCAGTTGATCATTCAATCGAGCAACGACCCAGAGTCGTTACACGATTGTCGAGCGCGCTCTATTCTCGGTCACATCTCCTCGGCCAATCCTAAGAAGAACCGCCGAATGCCGTCACATAACCGCCGAATATCTTCTGCAACTGAGTGTCACAGATACTCGCGCCGACGCAACAGACCTGCCATCCACGACGAAAAGCGTCCACCTACAGGTGGACGCCTTTCATTTCTCACGACACGATTCACGATTCGACGAGATGGATCGCAGAAGCGGGACACGCGGCGGCCGACTCCCTGACCGAGCCGTCCAGTTCCGGTACGGGACTCTCGGTCGCCAGCATCACCACACCGTCGTCGTCACGCTGGTCGAATACTTCCGGCGTGTGCAGTACGCACATTCCGGAGCCGATGCACTTCTGAGTATCAACGCTCACCTTCATGGGAGATCTCCTTGTCGCCGTTCGCATGCGGCGCACCTTTGTCGACGAAAACCATTGGCAGACATGCGCCTGTCGAGTACGGTACAACACATCTCAGATACGTGTCTGAGATAATTTCGGAGGCGGCGGAACGCGAGGGGCGTCGTGGGAGACAAAATGATGACCATGTCAAAGAACTCGTCTGCTTCCTCCCCTCAACCAGTTTCACGAAAGGAACAGGGCGAGGCCACCCGACAACTACTACTCACCACTGCAGAACAGCTGTTCGCCGAACAAGGCATGGCCCAGGTGTCGATGCGGCACATCGTCGAAGCAGCTGGAATCGGCAACAATTCTGCGCTGAAATACCACATCGGAGACCGCGTAGACCTGGTCCGCGCGATCATCCGCCGACATGGCGAACCGATTGCCGCGCGCACCCGCGAATTGAGCGAACAGGTGCGCGACTCCGACGACCCCCGCGACCACGTAGCGAGCTTCATCCGGCCGCATATCGAACACCTGGCCGAACTCGGAAATCCGAGCTGGCAGGCACGCTTCATCGCTCAGGTCGACGTCGATCCCGTGCTCCGTGACGAGATTCTGACCGGCGCACTGGTGCAAGTCCCCAGATACAACACATGGTCCGGTGTGCCGGAGCTTCCACCTGCCGAGGAAGCCCTACGGAGACGGGCAATACGGATGGTCGTCCTGCACACCTGCGCCGCCGAGGAACGTCTCGCCGCGAGCACAGGCGTGCCCGCCGACTGGCCCATGATCGGCGAAGCGCTCATCGACGCCGTCACCGGGATGCTCACCGCCCCGCGGCACCCCCGAAACACTCACTCCGAACCCACAGCCAACGAAGGGAACAGCCCATGAATGCCACCGAGACGACCGCCCCGATCGGATCGTTGACCGGCCGACGACCTCTCCCCCTGAACTGTCCGAAAGGACCGGGTGCCCCTTCGACCCGCCCGCCGCACGGTTCCGACTACAAGAGGAACAGGGCCCGGTCGCAAAAGTGCCACTGCTCAACGGCGCACACGTCTGGTTTGTCACCGGTTACGACGAAGTCCGCAAAGCGATCTCGGACACCCGCCTCAGCTCCGACGTGGTGCGCAACATCAACGCCATGTCCTTGACCTCCGAACAGGTGACGGACGGCGGCTGCCCCGCCCGACCGGACTTGCAGCGCACCGACGGCATGTTCATCTTCATGGATCCCCCGGAACACTCCCGACTACGACGGGTACTGACCAGCCAGTTCACCGTACGCCGAATGCGTGCCCTGGATCAGCGAGTACACGAGATCACCGACGAACTCATCACCGCCATGCAGGACGCCGGCACCAGCGCCGATCTCGTGGCAGATTTCGCGTTGGCTCTACCGTCACTGGTGATCTGCGAGATGCTCGGTGTGCCGTACCAGGACCGGGCAGAGTTCCAGGAACGGAGCGCGATCACCCTCAACATCAACAACACCCCGGAACAGCAGCGCGACGCCGGGATCGCATTGTGGGAGTTCATGCGCAATCTGGTCGTCGCCAAACGCGCCGAGCCCGGTGACGACATGCTCTCGGGTTTGATCAGCGGCGAGCTGGCCGCCGATCCACCGCTGACCGACGCCGAGTTGATCGACATCGGCGTGACGCTTCTCGGCGCGGGGCACGAGACCACAGCCAACATGCTTGCACTGAGCGTCTTCGCACTGCTGGAGCACCCGGAGCAGCTTGCTGCGCTCCAGAACGATCCGACACTCATCGACGCAGCCATCGAAGAACTGATGCGGTACCTGTCGGTGTCGCATACCGGCCCGACTCGCATCGCATTGGAAGACATACCCCTTGGCGGGGTGACGATTCCGGCCGGTGACACTGTCGTGATCTCGTTGCCCACCGCCAACCGGGACGAGGAGCGCTGGCCGGACTCCGACCAGTTGGATGTCACCCGTCCGCGCGACACCGGGCACATGGCCTTCGGCTACGGCATTCACCAGTGCCTGGGACAGCAGCTCGCGCGTGTAGAACTACGCGTGGGGCTCGTCGAACTGTTCAAGCGCCTGCCGGGTCTCCGACTCACCGTGCCTGCCGCAGAAATCCCACTACGGACAGACATGGTGGTCTTCGGAGTTCATTCACTGCCCGTGGCATGGGACTGAAGCGCGTTACCTCGCCCCTGAGCTAATCCAGCACGATAGTTACGGCGCAGTGGCGTCGGTACCCCGGCACGTATCCAGTGATCGGATCGGCACTTCACACCTGCCACAGACGACACCGGATACGTGCCTCGACGACATCTCGAGCCACCACAGCCCTCTGATCCTCCATGGCGCCAACTGCTCATTCGAGCGCTCCACATATGTTCGCTGCCAACATGTATCGGACACGGCCTGCGAACGCGCCTCGTCTGCAAATCGATGATTGACACCACATCGCACAACCGCTAACTTGACCAACAAGTCTTGTTGAACCAGGCACAACGCGAGTTCTGCACAGCTTCTGGTGACTGCACTGCAGGGCACCTACGGATACCTTGTCGATGTTCGGAACGTCCTCACCCCCATGTAGTTCACCACCCTTCAGATGCGAGTCCGCCTGCGCAGGACTGCACCATCGGGTTTACGACCTGCATCTACTGGAAGGAATCAATTGGCCCTCAACAGCATTCGATGTCCGGAGATGCCCGCGCCGGACGTCGCACAACCTCGAGTGCGAGCAGTCCGATGACCATCATCGAGGAGACGGGCAATTCGGTCGGCGTCCGCATTCCACGAATCGAGGATGCTCGTTTGCTCACCGGCGCAGGCATATTCGTTGACGATATTACTCGACCCGGCATGCTACATGCGTGCTTCGTGCGCAGCCCCTATGCTCGCGCACGAATTCTCGATGTCGACATATCCGAAGCTCTCGCTATCGCCGGCGTCACCGCAATATATCTTGCGGCAGACCTGAATTCCGACGTACACGAGTTCAGGTACACAGCAGAACGTGTCGCTGATCGTCTGATCCGTGTACCACTTGCGGAGGGCGAGGTCCGGTTCGTCGGAGATCCGGTCGCCCTCATCATCGCCGCCGATCGCTATGTCGCGGAGGATGCAGCCGAGCGAGTCCTCATCGAATACGAGCCGCTGACTCCGGTAGTCGATTACGAAACATCCTATGAGAACACCGAACTCGTGCACTCGTATGCGCCATGCAATCTGGCGGGTGAACTCTCCGGTAGACCGTTGTCGGAGTTGGAGCCCCTCTTCGACAGTGCCGCGCATGTCGTCGAGCAGACTGTGCACCAGCAGGCCCACATGCCCATGCCGATGGAAACGCGAGGAGTGGTCGCGGAATGGTCGGCAGCAGCGGGCGACATGACGGTCTGGACGTCCACTCAGGCACCACATGAAGTGCGATTGGTATGCGCACGGGTCCTCGGAATCGATGAGCACCACGTGCGAGTGATCGTCCGGGATACAGGGGGCGGATTCGGGCAGAAGGTGGTACCGCAGCGCGAGGAAATCTGCATCATGCTGGCCGCAAGGAAGGCCGGGGCCACACTCAAGTGGATCGAAGATCGGCAAGAGCATCTGATGTCTGCAGGAATGGCCCGCCAGGAACATGGGACAGGGCGCTTCGCGTTCGACGCCGACGGAACGCTCCTTGCCGCCGACCTCGAGTATGTGCAGAACGTGGGCGCTACCCGGTCACACCTCCGATGACCGCAGGCGGGGTTGTCGGCATGCTGTTCCCCGGACCGTACCGAGTTCCTGCGGCCACATTCAGAACGAAACTGATGTATTCCAACACAGTTGGACGTACTGCCTATCGCGGGCCCTGGCAGTTCGAATCGATGGCGCGCGAGGTAGCGCTGGACACCGCGGCACGGAAGCTCGACATCGACCCGGTCGAACTCCGGAGGCTCAACCTGCTGCGAGTCGACGAATTGCCGGTATCGAACCCCAACGGTATGCCGTACTCCGATGCGACACCGCGTGAAACCTTCGAGCAGGCGCTCGACATCCTGGACTACCCGGCGTTCCGCCGCGAGCAGCATCTCGCACGCCAGGACGGTCGGTACATCGGAGTCGGCACATGCACATATCTCGAGCCCACAACTGGCGCTACCGCGTTCCACGCCACGGAGGGCGCCACCATTCGGATCGAACCGTCGGGCAAGGTCAACGTCTACGTTGCGGGTGGCTCATGCGGTAACAGCCTGGAGACCACGGTGGTCCAGTTGACCGCCGACGCGCTCGGTGTCGAGATCGGGGATGTCAACACGGTGCAAGGCGACACCGCGATCACTCCCTTCGGCGCGGTACCGGCGGCAGCCGGTCGGGTTCGATGACCGCCGGCGCGTGGCTCAGGCCGCGGGGGTCCTGCGTGAGCGGATTCTGGCTATCGCTGCGCACGCGTTCGAAGTCGACACCGATGACGTCGAATTCCGACAGGGCCGAGCCACAGTTCGAGGTGTGCCGAACCGGGAACTGAGCTTGGCCGACATCGCCGACATCGCCTACTTCCAAACTCTTACTCTCCCCTCGGACGTCCCCTCCGGCGTGGAGGTCAGCGAACGATACCGAGCACAGAGTCCACTGATCTGGGCCAACGCGACACACGTGTGCACGTGCGAAGTAGACATCGAAACGGGCGAGGTAACACTGTTGCGCTACATAGTAAGTGATGATTGTGGCCCCATGATCAATCCGAACGTGGTCGAAGGCCAGATCTACGGCGGTACGGTTCAAGGAATAGGTGGCGCTCTCTACGAGCATCTTGCCTACGACGACACCGGAAACCCGATCACCACAACTTCATGGACTATCTACTCCCCACGGCCAATGAGGTCCCGGTGATCGAGTTGGGGCACATCGAAACTCCTGGTCCGGGCCAGGTGGCCACAAGGGTGTAGGCGAAGGTGGAGCGATCGGCTCGGCTCCTGCCGTGGTCAATGCTGTCGTCGATGCGCTGGCGCCGTTCGGTGTCGAGGTCGATCACCTGCCGTTGAGCCCGGCCACGATCATCGCCATGCTCGACTCCTCCCGAACCTCGGCGGCGAACACATGAAACCTTCGGCATTCGAATACCATCGGCCGACCACACCCGAGGAGGCTGCCGAACTCCTGACAGAGTTCGGGGACGACGCCAAGCTCATTGCGGGTGGCCAGAGCTTGATGCCGATGCTCAACCTTCGGCTGGCCGCGTTCGAGCACTTGATCGATATCAGAGGACTCACCGATCTTGCCGGAATAACGCATGATTCGGACTCCATAGTTATCGGTGCAACGACGAACCAGGCCACAGTTGGCTTGTCCACCACCGTCCTCGAGTCAGTACCGTTGCTCTCCCGAGCCACCCCGCTGATCGGACACTTCCCGATCCGCAATCGCGGCACACTCGGTGGTTCCGTGGCTCACGCAGACGCTGCTGCGGAATACCCTGCGGTAGCGTTGACTCTCGATGCCGAACTCGAGGCGCTGTCCTCGAGCGGCCGACGAACCATACCGGCTTCCGAGTTCTTCACCGGGATGTGGACCACAGCCTTGCGCGACGACGAAATTCTCACAAAGGTCACCTTCCCCGTCCGGGAAGGACGATGCGGGTTCGCAATCAATGAATTCTCACGCCGCAAAGGCGACTTCGCCATGGCAGGAGCCTGCGTAGCGGTGAAGATCGACGACAGTTCGCGAGTCGAAAGCTGCAGCATAGGACTCTTCGGCCTGGGGTCGATACCGATGCGGGCAACCTCGACGGAGCGCTCCCTGGTCGGTTGCTCGATCGACGACCTGCAGGTGCGCGACGTCGGCCACGCGGCGGTGTCCGACCTGGAGTCGGTTCCTGCCGACCTGCACGGCTCCGCTGCGTACCGCACACGCGTCGGGGCAACCATGGTGCACGCGCGTTGAAGAGCGCTCTCGAGGAGGCAATCGATGACTGACGTCGATATTACGATCGAGGTCAACGGCACGGTGAGGCGCTCGTCCGTCCCGCCCCGGCTGACGCTGGCCGACTTCTTACGGGTCAACTGTGGATTGACCGGGACCCACGTGGTTGCGAGCACGGCGTCTGTGGCGCGTGCACGGTCTTGATGGACGGTGAGGCCGTACGGGCATGCCTTGTCTTCGCAGTCCAGGCCGACGGCACCTGCATCACCACCGTCGAGGGCATCGCCTCTCCCGACGGCACGCTCGCACCCATCCAGGAAGCCTTCCGCAAACACCACGGTCTCCAATGTGGTTTCTGCACACCAGGGTTCATTGTCACTGCCACGGCACTGTTGCGGGACAATCCCGACCCGACGGACGAAGAGATTCGCGACGGAATTTCCGGAAGCATCTGCCGCTGCACCGGCTATCAAGGGATTGTGGCCGCCATCCGTGCAGCGTCGGCAACCACCTGACCGTCGATGCGTCTACCACAAGGATCGATATGAAACTCGAGAACACCTTCTGCATCGCTGTCCCCGTCGACGAGTCCTGGCCTGTATTGCTCGATATCGAAAGAGTCGCTCCCTGCGTTCCCGGAGCTACCATCACGTCCCATGACGGCGACAAGTATTCCGGCAATATCAAGGTCAAAGTGGCCCTATCGCCTTGAAATATGGCGGCATCATCGAACTACGTTCGAAGGATGAGGCCGCCAAGGTCGTGGTCTTCGAAGGTAGCGGTCGAGAGGCCCGTGGAAACGGTACGGCGAGCGCGGTGATTACGTGTCGCATGTCCGAGTCGGACGGACGTACCGATGTTTTCGTCGAGACCGAACTCGACATCACCGGAAAGCCCGCGCAGTTCGGACGTGGAGCGCTTGCCGAGGTGTCCAACAAGCTCATCGGGCAGTTCGCCGCGAATCTCGCAGAACAGATCCTTGTGTCTGCAGGAACTTCGAACGTCGATGCCTCGGAGAGCATAGGCCCGAACCCATCGGACGGTACCGAGCCGGCAGACGTGAAAACAAGCAACACCTCTAACCCCATCGCAGGCCGCACTGCTACTGCACCGCCGATAGATCTCCTCAATATCGGCGGCCGACGCAGCCGTCTCACCCGAGTGCTCATCCCCGCAGCGGCGGTGGTATTGGCGGTCCCCCTGTTGGTTCGGTGGCGTCACCGCACTTCTGCCTGACTCTCGGATTCTCGCGTTGATCGGCCGAATGCGCCCATTCGGCCGGAACGAGCGACTCAGCGGAGCCGCTCATGAACAGAAATGAGGCACAACATGTCAGGAAAACTCGAAGGAAAAGTAGCCTTCATCACCGGTGCGGGCCGCGGTCAAGGACGAAGCCACGCCGTCCGTATGGCCGAAGAAGGCGCAGACATCATCGCGGTCGACGTCTGCAAGCAACTCGACGGCGTCAAGATCGCCATGTCGACGCCCGATGATCTCGCCGAAACAGCCAACCAGGTCGAGGCGTTGGGCCGCCGCATCCATGCCGTCGAAGCGGACGTGCGCGACGAAGACGTCATGACAGAAGTTGTACGGGAGGGCGTCGAAAAGTTCGGCCGCCTCGATGTCGTCGTGGCCAATGCAGGGTTGGCCAGCGAAGGCGCGACCCTCGACGAGATGACCCAGAAGGCATGGCGCGACATGATCGACGTCAACCTGACCGGCGTATGGACCACCACGAAGGTGGCCACTCCCCATATCGTGGCCGGCGGCGAGGAGGATCGATCATCTTGACCAGTTCCGTCGGCGGCTTGCGCGGCGCGCGGCATATCGGCCACTACATCGCGGCGAAGCACGGCGTCATCGGCCTGATGCGCACACTGGCGTTGGAACTGGGCGACAAGCGCATTCGTGTGAACACGTTGTGCCCCACCAATGTGGGCACACCGATGCTCCTCAATGACGAAACCTACCGACTCTTTCTACCCGACCTGCCGAACCCGACGAAGGAGGACTTCGCCAAGGTCGCTCAGACGGGCCAGATCCTGCCGACACCGTGGTCGAGCCAGAGGACATCAGCGCGGCGGCACTGTTTCTCGCGTCCGACGATGCTCGCTTCATCACCGGCGTCGCCCTACCCATCGACGCTGGATCGTTGCTCAGATAGGGACCTACAGAGCAGGGGTACTCCGAACGCGCCGACCCGTTCTACCCCACGTCGCGTCGTGATCGGTCGCTGATGCACCTGCATCGGCGACCGATCGTTCGGATCTCCGGCAGCACACAGAGCACTCGATCAGCGCTCGGTTCAAAGCGACCGAGAACGTTCCGCCGTCCGCTTCACCCACATGACTCATTTGTGCGTCAAGTCCGAGAGGTCGATCATGCGCCGAATCTCACCGTATCCGAAGCTCGTCTCAGCACTGTGCAGCAGTGCGTTGCTCCTTTTCGTAGCGGCCTGCGGAGGCAGCACCCCGGACAGCGAATCCGGAGGCGAGGACGGTAGTCCCGTAGCCGGCGGATCGATGACGATCATGCAGGCTGCCGAACCCCCGTCCCTGGACCCGGCGTCGATGTCCAATGTCTTCGCATTTCACCCCGCATTGGGTAACGCGCTGTACGGGACATTGATGATCAACGACCCCGAGACGTTCGACATCGAGTACAAGATGGCCACCGACTTCTCGTCCTCCGACGGAGGCATCACCTACAACCTGGCGCTCCGGCCCGGTCTGATGTTCACCGACGGCACCCCGCTGGACGCCGCAGCCGTCAAGTTCAATTGGGATCGCCTGCGCGACCCCAGTATCGGTTCGACCTCGACCAGGCAAGCGGTCCAGGTTGCCGACACCGAGGTCATCGATGCCACGAATCTGAAGGTCACGATGGTGGCACCGAACCCGCATTTCGCGGAATCACTCGTTGCCGGCGCGCTGAATTGGATCGCGTCACCGGCCGCCCTACAGAAGGGGCGGCAAGCCTTCGACGAGAACCCGGTCGGTGCCGGACCGTTCACATTGGTCGACTGGACCCGCCAAAGCGCCATCGAGCTGGAGAAGAACCCCGACTACTGGGACGCGCCCAAACCCTATCTCGACCGCCTCACGATCAAGGGCGTTCACGACACCAACCAGCGCATCAATGCCATGACCACCGGCGCCGCAGACCTGTCTCTGGAGTCGACCATGGCCAATATCAACATGGCTCGTGAGGCCGGGCTCCAGACCGAAACCCTGCCCACCGGCGGCGGCCAGATGATCGGAATGAACGAGCGTCGGGCCCCGTTCGACGATGTGCGCGCCCGCCGTGCCGTGAGATTGGCTTTGGATCTCGATGCGCTCAACACCGTCGTGTACAACGGCGAAGGTGAAGTCCCCGAGACCTTCTTTCCCGAACAATCACCCTTCTTCAGCGACGTCGCCTTCCAGGAATCGGACCCCGACGAAGCCCAACGACTGTTCGACGAACTGGCCGCAGAAGGCACGCCTGTCCGCTTCTCCTTCGCTTCCTTCCCCACCACTGATTCCAGGATTCTCGCCGAAGGTGTGCAGGCGCAGCTGAGTGCGTACGACAACGTCGAGGTGGGTGTCGACATGCTCGACGCCGCGACGGCCACCACGCGGCTCACTACCGGCGACTTCGACATGATCATCACCGCCACAATCGTCCAGGACCCCGATTTCGCGCTGTGGACCGCGCTGCATTCCCAATCGACGGGCAACTTCACAGGCACCAACGATCCCGAACTCGACGCAGCACTCGATACCGGACGCATCAGTGAGGCGTTCGATGACCGCAAGGCCGCCTACGACACCGTGCAGGAACGCTTGATCGAGGTGATCCCGGGCATCTGGTACGTCCGTGCAATTCCCTCGGTCATGTACAGCAACGACGTCCATGGCGTCGAGTTGTACACGCTCGGCTCGCCTCTGCCAGAGGAGCTGTGGATCGACTGACAACATTGTGTGGATCTGGGCCCGGAATCCGGGCTCAGATCCACACTTTGTGCTGGATCAATCGCAATAGCCGTGCAGGAAGACCCGCACGCCCGCGCGCACATGCTCTTCGGTCGAACGCCCCCCGCCCGAGGTGTCCCGGCCGATCAATGCCATCAGATGGAACGCGGCGAGCATCGGGTCGTCGAGGTTCAGCCCGTCCAGCTTCTCGAGACGATCGGCGAGGTGCCGGCGCACGCGTAGCGGCCCGGCGTCTCTCCATGCGTCGATGGCAGCGGGCGGAATGTGGTCGATGTCGGCCTGTATCTGACGGACGAGAGCGAAGTGGGTGACGTACTCCTCGTCCCACACCAGGGCAACGCCCAGGTCCGTGAGGTCATCCTCGAGGTCGGTGACCTTACGCAGGTAGTTGTCGATCGCGGACATGTGCCCGGCCGCGACGCGATCGGAGCTTGCGGTGATGACAGCCTGGAAGAGCGTCGCCTTGTCGCCGAAATGGTTGTAGATCGTCCGCGTCGAGACTCCCGCTTCTTTGGCGATCACGTCGATGCCGGCCCGCGTGTAACCGTCGCGGGCGAACACCTCGAGCGCCCCGGTCAGAATCGATTCTCGCTTGTCAGCACGTAACGCCATGGTCCACACCTTAGTAAGTACAACACCTATTGCACTTTATACATTACCCGTTGTACTTTACTTGTGCACCCAACGACCGAGGAGACACCGCATGACACGGATAGCCATCATCGTCGGCAGCACCCGCCCCGGACGTCGCGCAGCAGCCGTGGCGCAGTGGGTCCACGAGGTCGCCCAGCAACACCGGCCGGACGACACCTACGACGTCATAGACCTACGCGACTACGACCTGCCGCACCTCGACGAGTCCGCGCCCGCGATCTTCGGCACGTACGAGAAGGAGCACACACGACGGTGGGCCGCGACGATCGGGGCGTACGACGGATTCGTCTTCGTCGCACCGGAATACAACCACTCCTTCCCCGGAGCATTGAAGGACGCCATCGACTTCCTGTTCGACGAATGGGCCGACAAGGCAGCAGGATTCGTCACGTACGGAGTCCAAGCCGGAGGGGTGCGGGCAGCCGAACACCTTCGGCTCGTACTGGCCGAGGTCAAGGTCGCGACCGTACGCACCCAGGTAGTACTGTCGCTGCACCACGACTTCGACATCACCGACCCACTGGAACCCGGAGCATTGATACCTGGGCAGCACCAGGAACCGGCGCTGACCGGCCTGATCGACGAGGTCTCCGCCTGGTCGGAAGCACTGAAATCGCTGCGAGTGCCCGCATGACCGCAGTCATCGGCCGGGCCGGGCAACGCGCGGCGGTTCGGCCGATGACCGTGACGCTGGTCGTCGTACTCAACATGCTGATGGTGGTGCTCGACACCACGATCGTCCACATCGCGATCGGCACCCTTGCCCGCGAGTTCCACGCCACGATGACCGACATCCAGTGGGTGACCACCGGATACGTCCTCGGGCTGGTCACCATCATCCCGATCACCGCCTGGGCGGTCGGACGCTTCGGCACCAAGCGGCTCTACCTCACCGCAATCATCTTGTTCGTGCTCGGCTCGGTCTTGTGCGCGTGCGCATGGGATGTGTGGTCGCTGGTGGTCTTTCGTGTAGTGCAGGGACTCGGTGGCGGCATGCTGATGCCGGTCGGCATGACCATCGTGCTCCGCGCAGCGGGCGAAGGCGAAAACGGTCGGCTCATGAGCATGCTCGGCATCCCACCTCTCATCGGGCCATTGATCGGCCCGGTACTGGGCGGCCTCCTCATCGACGCGGCATCGTGGCGTTGGATCTTCCTGATCAACGTTCCTGTCGGTCTCGTCGGCGTGCTACTCGCCGCCCGCCTTCTCCCCACCGACCCGACCCGCACTCGACGCAGCCTCGACTGGATCGGGCTCGCGTTGCTGTCATGCGGACTCGCAGTGTTGGTCTTCGGACTCACCGGCGGAGGAATCATGTTCGCCGCGCTCGGCGGCCTGTTCGGGGCCGGATTCGTCGTCCGGTCTCTCACGACCGACGAGCCGCTCATCGAACTCCGATTGTTCCGTCGCCGCAGACTCGCCGCGTCGGCTCTCACCCTCACGTTCGCGGCAGCGGCGTACTTCGGGTCCATGGTCCTGCTGCCGCTCTACTATCAGATGGTTCGCGGGGAGGACGCACACACCACCGGACTGCTGAGTATTCCGCAGGTTGTCGCGACCGGCCTCACGATGCAGGTGGCCACGCGCCTGGTCGATCGGGTTCCACCCGGCCGAGTCGTCGCGCTGGGCACGATCATTGCCCCCACCGGGGTTCTGCTCTTCGCCGTCCTCGTCTCTGCCGATACCCCGTATTGGCAGCTCATGGCCGCTATGTCGGTGATGGGCGTCGGCATCGGTATGACGCTCATGCCTGCTACTGCCGCGGGAACCCGCGGCCTCACCCACGACGAGGTGCCCTCCGCCAGCACCGGGCTGATGATCATTCAGCAGGTCGCGGTCGCGTTGGGCACTGCCGTGTTCTCGGCCGGGCTCGCGCGGTCCGTCACCGAGCGCCTGCCCGAGGTGCAGGATCTCGAGCAGGCCTTCCTACTTCCCGAGTCTTCCCTTCCTCTCCTGGCGGATGCTTTCCGTTCCACCTACCTGTGGGTGGCCGTAATATTGGCCGCTGCGCTTCTCCCCGCACTGCTCCTTCCACGCCGACGCATCGAGGTATGACATGCACGCAATACGACTGCACGCCTTCGGCGTTCCCGACAACCTGATCTACGAGTACCTTGCGGACCCTGTTCCAGGGCCCGGGCGAAGTCCGTGTCGCGGTCGAAGCAGCCGGAGTACACACCATCGAGACGAAGATCCGGCGCGGCGAGACGGTGGGACCGCATCTGCCACCGACACTTCCGCTCGTGCCGGGCGGGGAGGTCGCCGGTACTGTCGATGCGGTCGGCGACGGCGTCGAGCCACATGGATCGGTCGGAGAGTCGCTGCGCACCTCGACGGCCACGGCGCTACGCCGAACTCGCCGTCGCTCGCGTGGAAAACCTCTACCCCATCCCCGACGACCTGTCCGCCGACGTCGCCGTCGCGATGGTCGGCACCGGTGCAACCACGCTGGGTCTACTGCACGCCACACAACCGACGGTCGACGATGCCGTCCTCGTCCTCTCTGCCGCCGGTGGCATCGGCACGCTGCTCGTCCAGAGCTTGCATCGTGAGGGCATTTTCGTCGTCGGGGCCGCCGGTGGTGCGACGAAGACCGCACAAGTGCGCGACAACGGTGCCGATATCGCGGTGGACTACAGCGATCCCGACTGGCCGGAGCGCCTTGCCTCTGCACCCCGGGTCAGCGTCGTGATGGACGGCGTCGGCGGCCGGATCGGGCGACAGGCTCTCGAACTTCTCGCCCCTGGTGGCCGGATCATCCTCTACGGGTGGGCATCCGGCTCACCCACCGAGATCGCAACCACCGACCTGATCTCCCGGCAACTCACAGCGACCTGGGCGCTGGGGCCACGCATGGTTCCGCCGGGCGGGTGGGACGCATTGCGCTCGACCTCCTTGGAGCGCGCTGCGACCGGGGAGTTCCGACCGCTGATCACACGCTTCCCTTTGTCGGAGGCCGCAGCAGCGCACGCGGCGGTGGAGGGCCGGACAGCGCGCGGGAAGGTGATCCTCACCGTCTGACCTCCACCTACGCGGTGCCCCAGTTACTCTCGGGTCAAGATGTGGTACTCGTGCAGCAATTGGCCGATCTCGTTCTCGTCGAGCTTCTTGCTCAGCCGTCGACGCATCAGCTTCGGCAGCGGTACGTTCTCTTCCTTCTTGTCGTTGAGGAAGTACGTTGCCTGCAGCAGCTTCCGGATGTCGTATGTCGATCCGAACACCTCGGGCACACCACGTTCGATGCCCAGCAACTCGTATGCAGCCTCCATTCCGGTGCGGACCGAGTACTCGGTGGTGAAGATGCAGTCGCGGGTGGTTTCCGCGAACTGCCCGAGGAAAGCGAAGTTGACGGCACCCTCCGGGACCACGTCCGGTCGGTCCCCCGCCTGACGCGGCATGAAGAACGAGGTGACGTAGGGCATCATTACCGGCACTGTCTTCGCGGCATTCGCTGCGAGCTCCGGGATGTCTCCGATCGGAACACCCATGTGGTACAGCCATTCCTGAGTGATCTCTTCGCCCGTGCACTCCTGCATCGGCTTCTTCACATAGTCGCCCGGAACGTCGACGAACAGCGAATACACCCACACGACTATCTGATCCTTGGGCTGCTGCTTGAAATGGGGCTGACGGTTCACTGTCCAGCTCATCAGCCACTTCGAATCCCGGGCGGTGACGATGCCTCCGGTGACGACACGTCCACTGAACGGATCCCGCTTACAGATCTTCTCGATGTACTCGGGGATACGTTCGTCGAGTGTCGTGACGGTCGCGGACTCCCATTTGGTTTCGGGGATGTGCGCACCGAACACGTCGGGGCGACCGAAGGCAGGATCCTTCTCTGCGATCCGACGCCACAGATCCCATGCCGGCGCGGGCCCCTCGTCGAGGCGCGCCGGTGTGTGGTGGTCGCCGTTGTTCGAATTCTCCGTCAGCGAGCCGATGGTGGTGAGCACGAGATCATCGAGACCCAGATCGACGCCGCCCTCGGCTCCGTCGGAGATCCAGTGGATACGCGTGGCCTGTTTCTTCTCGGGCGTGATCTCGAAATCGATGTCCGTGACCTCGGTGTCGAACCGGAAGTTCACACCCTGGTCGAGCAACCAGGTGTACAGCGGCAGCACGAGCGACTCGTACTGGTTGTACTTGGTGAATTTCAGGGTGCTCAGATCCGGTAGGCCACGGATGTGGTGGATGAACCGGTGCAGATACAGCTTGATCTCGAGCGCACTGTGCCATTCCTCGAACGCGAACATGGTGCGCCAGTACAGCCAGAAGTTGCTGTCGAGGAACTCGCGGCCGAATACTTCGTCGATGCGCTTGTTCTCGAGCTCCTCACGCGGCGTGAGGAACACCTTCATGATGTCCTTCTGCGCCTTCGAGCTCATATCGAACTTGAAGTCGGTGTGGGCGTCCTGCCCACGCTTCTCCGTGACGCGCTGAAGCGAATAGTTCGGGTCATCCTTGTTCAGCCAGTAGAACTCGTCGAGCACGCTGCGTCGTCGACCTCGAGGGAGGGGACGGACCGGAACAGATCCCACAGACACTCGAAATGATCCTCCATCTCGCGCCCACCGCGGATGACGAACCCTTTCTTCGGCTCCTTGATTCCGTCGAGTGCACCGCCGGGCAACTTCAGCCGTTCGAGGATCGTGATCCGGTTGCCGGCCATCCTGCCGTCGCGGATCATGAATGCTGCCCCCGCCAACGAAGCCAGTCCCGAGCCGACGAACCACGCCGACTTGTCGTCCACACCCTCTGGCTTGCGTGGACGGGCGAATGCCTCGTAGTTGCCGCTGCTGTAGTACATCGCGCCTCAGTTCTCGTCTCAGGAGTATCGGTAGAAACCTTCGCCCGACGCGAGGCCGAGCTTGCCTTTGTCGATGTAGTTCTCCTTCAGCCACACCGCGAGTTTCTGCTGCTCATCGTCGCCGTTGGCCATGATGTTGTACGGGGTGGAGAGGCCGATGATGTCGTAGATCTGGAACGGTCCGATCGGCGCGCCCGTCGCGATCTTCCACGTCTTGTCCACTGCCTCAGGGTCGGCGTATCCGCCGGCAGCAAGCTGCGCAGCCGAAGAGAGGAAGGGCACGAGGAGCGAGTTCAGGACGTACCCGGCCTTCTCCTTGTGCAGTTCGATGGGCACCATGCCGATCTCGGTCGCGAATTCGACCACTGCTGCGAACACTGCCGGGTCCGTATCGGGAGTGCCCATGATCTCGGCTGTGTTGAATTGCCAGACCTGGTTCGCGAAGTGCAGCGCGAGAAACCGATCGGGGCGCCCGGTGGACTCCTTCAGGTCGCTCGGGAGTAGCGTCGACGAATTGGTCGCGAAGATGGTCTTCGACGGCGCTGCAGCCCCGATCTTCCCGTAGATCTCCTGCTTGAGTGACAGGATCTCCGGAACCGCTTCGACAACAAGGTCGGCGTTCGCCACTGATTCTTCTAGATCCGTTGTCAGTGTGAGTCTTTCGCGCGCTTCCCGAACAGCGTCCTCGGTGGCACCTGCGACGTCCCGCTTGTACGTCTCACCCAATCCGGCAAACCGCTCCCGTGCGCCGTCGAGCGCTTCATTGCTGATGTCGTAGGAGGTGATGTCGAATCCCTTGTATGCCGACTGGAACGCTATCTGGGACCCCAGAACGCCGGCACCGAGTACAGTGACTTTTCGAATTTCACTCATGCGTACCTCCTTGTGGACCTGCCGGGACTTCGCCGTCTCCGCCGGTCGGATGATTACCGCAGCTCGTACAGTCGGCGGTTATCGAAGGGCGTCGGATACACCAACAAATCGAGATCCGGAATTCCGGACGGAAACCAGATGCGCAACGGATACTGGAACGATTCGCAATCTATCACAACAAACTCCGGTGTCGGCGGAATACTGAACTCGACGAAACCTCCGCTTGTACGTGGCCTCTGCCAGCGTCGAATCCACGGCACGACCAGCCACCTCCAACACCAATCTCGTCGTGTCGCACAAGCACGTGCGCACATTCCGGATTTCGTCCCGATGTGCACCCAGGGAGTTGACGGTGTCGAACAGGGCACAAGAATCGACGGTGCTGCGAGCGCTCGAAGGGGAGCCACCGATATGGACGGATGACCTCGCGTGCGCTCGGAGACACTCGAGCATCGGCACTCCGTCGCCCAGGTCGTCGCCTGGATCGCGTGCGATCTGCACGATCGCGTTCGTGAGCGTCTTGCGGAACCTCGGGCTACCGGTCACGGGCATCGTCGCGCCGGCCACGGCGATCGATTTCGGTGCGCAGCGCCTCGTGCAAGACCTCCTCGCCGGA
The DNA here is from genome assembly GCA_001312645.1 of Rhodococcus sp. JCM 9791. Classification (GTDB taxonomy): domain Bacteria; phylum Actinomycetota; class Actinomycetes; order Mycobacteriales; family Mycobacteriaceae; genus Rhodococcus. The sequence continues at coordinate 14,654 of BBEG01000015.1, read as the reverse complement.
GTCTTCATCATTGCGGAGAACCAGTACGCGTTCGGCGACACCGTCACCCTCACACTCACCGGAGCCAACACCACCGAGGCACTGTCGAGGACGTTAGCCTGCGGGCCACCCAGCTGCGGTCGAACGACGGGAGATGGTGACCGTCCCCAACGGCCAGATCATGAAGGCAACCAACCTGTCGAAGGACTGGCACGCGCGGTGGCGGACGTGCCCGTGCCCCTCGGAGCGGACCTGAGCCGGATCAACGACATCCTGCGAGAGGCCGGGCAGCAACGTTCCTCGATGGCCGGATGAACAAGTTGCTGTTCGACGAACCGTCCCCCATGGGAGGCACCCGCCTCCAGCTCGACAAGGTGACAGTACGTATGGTCGCGCGCACCCTTCCGGGCAAACAGTTCGAAGTCGGTCGCGACCTGCGCCGACGCATCATCAGCGCCTTCGCTCGGGCCGGCATCGCCCGCGTGCCGGAGAACAACGACACCGAGAGTTCTCGCGAGGGCACAGCGTGACCACCGACCCTCACGACGACGGCCCACCGGAAACCGCCGCGACCGAGCCTGCCACCGGACAGACGTTGTGGAGTCGCATTCCACGGCGGCTCTTCGGTGACGCCGACATCGACCCCCCTCCGTGCCGACAACGTCGCCCAGCGACCGATGACGCGCTGAAATTCACCCCTCGATCTAACCCTCCCCCGCGACCGAGACGGTTCATCCGCAGGAGAAGAGTGATAGAAAACTCTGGGAGACCATTCGAGAAGGAGTTTCTATTCGCCACGGGACGATAGTGCAGAACCCACTGTTTCAACACGACACCTGAATACACCATTGCCGAGAAATGCGCGCTGGACACGTCATCGACATACCGCAGCCTCGGGAACCGTACTCGTCCTGGAAAGGCAAAAGAATGTGCACTCGAGTCGTCTGGAACGAACCCTCCGGTGGTGTGCTTGTCGGCCGCAACATGGACTACCACGCGATACCGGGACGAACCTGTGGTCGCTTCCTCGCGGTGTCGAACGCAACGACGGTGTCGGAGGAAACCTGGCCTGGAGGGCGAAGTACGGCAGCGTCGTGGCGGGAGCCTACGACATGATGACCGTCGATGGTATGAACGAGGAGGGTTTGGCAGGGCACATCCTCTGGCTCACCGAATCCACTTACGGCACATATGACAACAGCAAACCCGGACTCAGCATGGCCGTCTGGATGCAGTATTTCCTCGACAACTTCGCGACAGTCGACGAGGCAGTGTCGTGGATCGACCGCACAGGCGTACAGGTAGTGCCGCTGGGCGACCCAGCTACCGGTGAAGTCCCGGCAGTGCACTTGGCCCTGGACGACGCGACCGGAGACTCTGCGGTCATCGAGTACCTCGATGGCAAGGCCGTGATCTGGCACAGCCGCGACCACGTCGTCATGACCAACTCCCCCACCTACGACAAACAGATCGACTTGCTGAGGCAGATCGAGGGTTTCGGGGGTGACAAGCCGATCCCCGGCACCGATTCTGCATCCGACAGGTTTGCCCGCGCCGCACATTACGTCGGCCGCCTACCGGATCCGGAGAACCCGGTCGAGGCCGTCGCAGGAATCCTCAGCGTCATGCGCAATGCAGCGCAGCCATTCCGAACACCGGCTCCAGGAAAACCCTATGTTTCGCAGACGATCTGGCAGACCGTTGCCGATCTGACCAACAAGCGATACGTGTTCGAGTCGACCACCCGACCCAACATCGTGTGGTCGATCTGGACGATCTCGACTTCAGCGAGGGTGCGCGGGCGGGCAAGCTGGATCTTCTCAGCGACACCGCACTACAAGGTGGCCTTGCCGGTGAGGTGTCGGGCCACTTCGAGAAGAGCGACCCGATGCAGTTCCTCACACTCCCGTCCTGAACCACCACTGCGGACACCTCCTGCCCGCAGTGTCGGCGTCGAACCGATTTTTCGGCGGATCGGGGGTCGCGTGGGCAGGTGGGGGCGTGCTGCGGTGGTCGCGGTTGCGTCGTTCTGCGGACCAGCGCCGGCACCAGGGGTCGACGACACCACCGAGGCCCCCGCCTCGACGACCCGCACCCCACGCATCGTCGACGACTCGGCCGCCCCGACATCACCTTCGGCGACGACGAGTGCACATATGTACTCGCGACCGATTTCGGTGTCGTCTTCTTCAATCGCCCCTATCACAAGGACCATACGGGCCCGGTCCCGCAAGGTGAGGGGTGGGCGGGACTGGACGATTTCGTCGCGGCAATCGAACCGCTACTCGACGCTTGAATGAAGCATCCATCGACCAGGTTCATCGAAGCCTCACCCAGCTCCGCGACGCGTTCGCTTCCGGCGGCGAAGCCTCCTCGAAGCCGAATTCTATTGGACGCGGCAACTCCAGACCATCAACTCCGACGCCGACACGTAGCCATCGCCCTTTCCGCACGGGAATCATGGTGGGACCGGTTGTGCTAGCGTCGAACCGATTTTCAGCGAATCGGGGGGTCGCGTGGGCGGGTGGAGGCATGCAGCGCTGGGTGCTGCGGTGGTCGCGGTTGTGTCGGCCTGCGGACCAACGCCGGCAACAGAGGTCGACACCACCACCGAGGCCGCCGCCCCTACGACCCGAACCCCGCGCATCGTCGACGACTCGGGCCGCCCCGACATCACCTTCGACCCGTGCCTCGACCTCCCCGACGACGTGATGACCGCGGCCGGATACGACGCGGCGCACAAAGAATTCGCGGACATGCCGATGGGGTCGTACACGTTTCTCGGATGCACGTACGAGAAAGACGACCCAGTCCCCGGGGTCAGGCGCGGCTACGGGCTCAACGTCATGGCGGGCAACGTCACTCTCGAAGAAGAACTTCTGAAGAACGGCAACGTCGCCACCCTCACGTCAATCAACAACCGGCCGGCCCTCGTCGAAATCGATCCGAACACCACCGATACGTGCCGCTACATCCTTCAAACTGACTTCGGGATTGTCATTTTCAGCAGACTCCACTACAAGGACCATCCGGGGCCCTCCGCTCAAAGCGAGTGGTGTACAGGGCTGGAAGACTTTGTGTCTTCGGTCGAGCCGTTCATCAGTCACTGACGAGCCCCACCACGGAGGTAAGTATGTCGGATTTCGTAAGACTCGAGCCACCCGTCATCGACGAGATCGTGGCGATCTGCAACACCGCACTCACCGAACTCGAGCGGGCGTTGAAGACCACGGACAGACTCCAGATCACTGAAGGCTTCGGCGACTTCGAATCCGCCAAGCAGCTCGCGGCGGGTTACAACAGGAAAGCTGCGGGCACCCCCGAGTCCGCGAGAGAACGGATCCAACAGTTCATCGAAGCCCTCACCCAACTCCGCGACGCCTTCGCCTCCGGCGGCGAAGCCTTTCTCGAAGCGGAGTTCGATTGGGTACGACAGCTTCAGGCCATCGACGTCGACACGTAGCCTATCCCTCTTCCCGCGCACATCCCAGTCATCCGCGCCTGCGACTGCAGACGCGGATGACTGGGATCGCCGCGGGAAGCATGCTGTGCGACAGCAACTACCGATTCTCAGGTCAGGTGTTGCGCCCACCGTTCACGCCGATGACCTGGCCCGTGATGTACCCGGCCTCCTCCGAGCACAGGAACGAACACGCCGCTGCGATATCCTCAGGCCTCCCGGCACGCCGGACCGGTGTGCGGTCGGCGTGTTCGTCGACACTGCCGCCGAGAAGACCGTCCTTCTCCGACCCGCGCAGCATCGGGGTGTCCACGAAACCAGGCGGGATCGTGTTGACGGTGATGCCCTCCGGACCGAGCTCCAGAGCCAACGACTTCGTGAAACCCACGAGCCCGGCCTTCGACGCCACGTAATGGGTCATGAACTGCTGACCGCCTTGGGCGCTGGAGGACGAAATGTTCACGATCCTCCCCCAGCCCGCCTTCACCATGTCGGGTACCACGGCCTGGCACGCGTAGAACGGTCCCGACAGGTTGATCGCGAGGGTGCGCTCCCACACCTCGTCGGTGATGTGACCGAACTTCTTGAATCCGGTGATGCCGGCATTGTTCACGAGAACCGATACCGCGCCGAGGCTTTCCCGCACGCTTTCGACGGCGGCGTCCACCCGCGATCGGTCCGACACATCCACTTCACCGAATGCTACTGCAGTATGCCCCTTTTCGAGGATCTCCTCGGTCACCGTCTTCGCCGATGCGGCGTTCAGGTCGAGCACGGCCACCGCATACCCGTCGGAGGCGAGCCGATGGGAGATGGCCCGGCCGATGCCCGAACCGCCACCCGTCACCAGTGCAACCTTCGCGGTCATTGCACGACCTCCTCACCGACGAGCGACGTGCGGAGCATCAGACGCGCGGACTGTTCGCCGTAGGGGCAGGCCCGATGCAGCATTCCGGTGTTGTCCCAGATGACGAGGTCACCCACCCGCCACTGGTGGCGGAGTGTGAAGCGATCCTGCGTCGACCATTCCAGCAACCGGTTCAGCAGCGTCTTGCTCTCGTCCTCGGACTTACCGACGATCTGCTCGGCCGTGGATCCCAGCACCATCGACTTCCTGCCGGAACCCCGGGTCCACACCAGCGGATGTTCGCGCGACGGATTGCGATCCCACGCCGCTCGCTCCTTCGGGTCGGGATCCGGATATACCAGCAGCTGCGAGGCTGCGAAGCTGTGCACGACACGCAGCGCGTCGAGTTCTGCCCTGTCGGCCGCCGGCAGTTCCTCGTAGGCGGCATACGTGTTCGCGAACTCGGTGTCACCGCTGTCGTCGTCGGACACCTGACGGGCCATGAGCACCGTCGCCTTGTCGGGCACCTCGGCGGTGGTGCCGTCGATGTGCCAGAAGAAGGTGCCCTCGCGGTAGGCGGCGAGTTTGCTCTGCGATGCATCGCGGGTGACCTTCTGGATCTCCGGATGCTTCGAATCGCCGCCCAGCGGAAGTTGCGCAACCTTACCCAACAGGCGACTGAACGCAACCAGGTCGTCCTCGGACAGGTTCGCTTCCCTGAAGATCACCACGCCTCGTCGGTTCAGTGCATCCAACGCGACATCGGCGACATCCTGATCCACGAGTTCGGCCCCGGACAAGCCGCTGATCTCGACGCCCGTTGTGGGGCCGATCTCGGTGACGGTGTAGGCCATGGCGTCAGACCTCAGGTTCGACGACGGTGTCGAAGAATGCGGCACCGGAGTCGGGGATCTTCGGCTGACGGAACACGTTGACCGGGTACGACACCATGACCAGCGAATACATCAGGTGCAACAGTGTGGTCTCGGCCTCGGGCAGGTCCTGCAGATCGAATCCGTTGAGGTAGTCGATCGCCTCCTCGGCACGCGGCGCGATCGCATCGTAGAAGCGGTCGAGTTCGTCGATCGTGCGAGCCATACGCGTGTCGTAGCGTTCCTCGCGGGTGGCCAGCGCCCACTCGTCGACAAAGGGCTCGAGTTCCCGGAATGATTCCGGCAGAGTCGAAGTCGTCATCGGAAATGTCCTTACTTCTCGCTGAGGTTCTGGTGGGTGGTAACCGTGTCGCGGACAACCTTGTGGAAGTTGCGGATCATCAGTTCCTGATCCGACAGGTGGAACTCCCGGTTGGCGCCCGTAGCCAGCGCCGAATGTGTTGCTTCCACAGTGTTCGAGTCCTGCATCGCGAACTCGATGGTGGTCTGAGCGGTCATCTCCTGGGCGAGACGCTCCGCGGCATTGCGCGGCGGCGGGAAGTAGATATCGAGCTCGTAGCTGTGCTCCCCGACCGTCTCGGGCCAGTACTGGTAGGTGATGTAGAAGTTGCGGGCCCAGATCTGCACCGAGAAGTTCGGGAACAGCCAGTAGGCGTCGTTGCCCCAGGACTTGATGTTGCCGGGGTTGAGGACGTCGGGCAGTGGCCGATGTCCTGCACGTCGTCGGGCCCGAACAGGCCGGCGCGCAGCAACTTGTAGATCCAGCGCTGATTGCGCTGGGCGGGTCCGAGCTCACCGGGCTTGCGCGGGGGCAGCTGCGGCGGACCGGGCACCGAGTTGAGCATGTGCGAGGTGAACAGGTCGTAATAGTAGGAGTCCGGCGGCGGCACCAGCTTCTCCGCCTTCGAGACGTCGCGATCGATGAACCGGCCGTGCACATACGGCGGGTGATACCACTCGAGGATCGTGTCGATGGAGAGCTTCCAGTTGCCCTTGACCTTCGTCTTGTAGCCGTAGTGCTCCGTCATCTTCTCGAACGGGTAGCTCTCGACCGCGGTGAACTTCTCACCGAGGAACGAACGCAACGGCTGAGCGTGGGGATCGAAATTGACGAAGATGAAGCCGGCCCACGTGTCGCAGTGCAGCTCCGGCATGCCGAGGGCGCCCTTGTCGAGGTCGAAGAACTGCTCCTCGTTGGTGACGTGGTCGACCTTGCCGTCGAGCCCGTACCGCCAGCCGTGGTACTTGCAGGTGAAGGCCTTGCAGGAGCCCTTCGTCTCTTCTGCGGGATGCTCCTGCCACACCACCTTGTTGCCGCGGTGGGCACACACATTGTGCAGCGCCTTGACCGTGCCGTCGGCCTGCTTCACGATGACGATCGAACCGAGCCCGACGAGTTCACGGGTGAAGAAGCTGCCGATTCGCGGCAGCTGGTCGACGCGCCCCACTTTGAGCCACGACCGCTTGAACACTGCTTCGCGTTCGGCGAGGAAGAACTCTTCGGAGACGGCGTCGTCGTAGCTGACGGGTCCGGTTCCCAGTTCCGGATATCTCGGGGTGAACTTCCCCTGGCCGGTGGCCAACTTCTCCTGGATTGCCATGGTGTGGCACCTTTCTCGTAGCAAATCTGTTGAGAGCGATCAGATCACGCCATCTGCGCGCAGGGCGGCGATCTCGCTCGGAGTTCGAGTCAAAAGCTCTTGCAGCACCGAATCCGTGTCGGATCCGAGTTCCTTACCCAGCCACCTGATTTCACCCGGAGTGTCGGAGAGGGCAGGAATGACGTTGGGGACGGCGAGTGGGCCGATTCGCGACTCGGTGGTCGTGATGGTGCCCCGGTGCAGAAACTGCGGATCTCGGACGATGTCGGCGATCGAATTCAACGGCCCCGCCGGCACATCCGCGGCGACGCATCGCGCGATCACTTCGTCGCGGGTAAGCGACCCGACCAGCTCGAGACGAGGGAGTTCACCTCGTCGCGGGCCTTCAGCCGTGCGGCCTTGGGGCCGAATAGGTCCGGGCTTGCCAGGTCCGGGTCGCCCATCGCCTTCGCGAGGCGGACGAACATGTCGTCGTGGGAGCAGGCGATCGCCACCCATCCGCCATCGGAGGCCTGGTAGTGACTGTGCGGCGTGACGTTGACGGTGTCGGCGCCCATCCGCTCGCGGACGAAACCGAACTGCTGGAACGCCGGGGCCAACTCGTCGAGGGCCCGGAAGATCGTCTCGTACAGGGCCAGGTCGACGACCTGCCCGCGACCCGTGCGTTCCCGTGCCTGCAGCGCCGTGAGTACCCCGATCACCCCGTACAAGCCGGTCATGTAGTCGGCCAGTGACGTCGAGCCCGGCGTCACCGGCGGGCCGTCCGGTTCGCCGGCGAGGTAGGCCAGGCCGGAGAACGCGTGGGCGACCCGAGCGAAGCCCGGAAGGTCGCGGTTCGGCCCGCTCTGGCCGTAGGCGGACACCCGCAGCATGATGGTGCGCGGATTGATCGCGTGGATTTCGTCGAATCCGAACCCGAAGCGTTCCATCACCCCGGGCCGGAAGTTCTCGATGACGATGTCGGCGATCAGTTCCCGCAGGATCTGCTGACCACGAGGGTCTGTCAGGTCCAAGGTCACCGACCGCTTGTTGCGGGCCTCGCTGAGCCAGACGAGGGTGTCCCCGCAGTCCGTCTCTGTTCCGAATCGGCGCAGGTGGTCGCCTACGCCCGGGCGCTCGATCTTGATGATCTCCGCCCCGAACTCACCGAGCACCGTTGCACAGAACGGGCCTGCGATGAATGTGCCCAGGTCCAGGACCTTGATTCCGTCGAGCGCGTGCATGGATCAGCCCTCCGCGGGGCCGGCTGTGTTGTTGTTGCCATCCGCGTCGACGCTGTCGTCCCGGTTCGTCCAGGGCTTGTCGTCCCACGCACGGTCCAGCGGCTGCATGTAGCCACCGACCGGGAAGAATGCGCGCTGGGCATAGGTCTCGTAACCGATGCCCTGGTTCATCTGGTCGAGGAATGCCCGCTTGAGCTGATGGGTGAACAGCTGTCGGGTGTAGCGGAGGGTCAGTGGGGGCTTCCGGACGAGTTCGTGGGCCAGCTCCCAGGCGCGATCGAGCAGCTGGTCCTTCGGCAGCACCTCCGCGACGACACCCCACTCCTTGGCTTCCTCCGCCGACAGCTTCTTGCCGGTGAGCAACAGGTAGCGGCCGCGGTTGTGGCCGGCGAGGAAGTTCCAGATCACGTGCTGTCCGTCGCCGGGAACCTGTCCGCGCGGGAAGTGCGAGACGTCCTGGAACCAGGCGGTGTCCGAGGCGAGCACGATGTCGCCCATCAGCGGCACTTCGGAGTGGATGTTGCACGGCCCATTGATCGCACTGATCATGGGGACGTCGACGTCGAGGACGTTGAACATCAGATTGCGGTTGTACCAGGCCTTTTCGTCGAGCTTCCAGAGACCGCGGTCGCCGGGCATCGCCTGGTAGATCGGTGTGTCGATCGGCGAGCCGTCGGGCATGTAACCCCAGTCGGCGTTGTAGTTCTCGCCGGTACCGGTATGGATCAGGCACTTGATTTCACGATCACCCGCGACATCGGCGAATGCATCCGCCATGTCGTCGTGTGATTTCCAGTCCCACACCAGCGACCCACCGTTGGTGTGGCACTGCATGAACAGGATGCCGTCTTCGGTGAGTTCGAACTTGTAATTCGCGTAGCGATCCTTGTATTCGCTGAAACGTGATCTCTTGGTCATGACTGTCCTTCTCTAGAGTCCTGCGAGGCGTTGCGCGACGGGCGCGAACTCCTCGAAATTGCTCTGCTGCACGGAGATGTAGTTGGCACCGAAGGTCTCGCGACGCTTCAGCAGCTGGTCGGCGACCCCGTCGACACCGCCGACCAGCACATTCGGATGATCTGCGAGTCCGTCGACGCTGATACGCAGTCGGGAGGCGATCTTGTTCAGTGCGGTGTCCGCATCTTCGGTGATCTTGACGAAGAAGGGTGAGCTTTCGATGTCGAGATCGGGGAAACGATCACCCGCTGCGTCGCGGACGAACTGGAGGCGTTTGACCGCTCCTGCTGCGGGGTGCGGCCCTGCGCGTTGACCGGCTCGAACGACACCGTGCTGATACTGGCGATGTCGGCTTCACGCCCGGCCAGCGACAACACCCGCTTACGACTGCCACCGATGATGATCGGCGGGTGCGGCTGCTGCACCGGCAGGGGCAATCCGGCATAGTCCTGCGCGGTGACGTACTCGCCGCTCAAATCGAGGGGCTGCCCCGTGCAGTGCGCTTTGAAGAGGGCGACGACCTCTTCCAGTTTCGATACCCGTTCGGGGGCCGGTGCGAAAGGCACACCCATGGCACGATATTCGTGTTCGCTCCAACCGCAGCCGATGCCGAATTCGAATCGGCCGTCGGACAAGAGATCGAGGGTCGCTGCTTCCTTGATCAGCACCCCGGGTACGTGGTAGTCGGTGCAGAAGACCCGGCATCCCACACGCAGTGTGGTGGTGACGCCGCCGCGACCGCCAGCGATGCGATCGGTGCCAGGTACTGGGGCGGCCACCCCGACTTCTGCTGCGCGGGGCCTGCGCCGAGGTAGTGATCGGACTGAAAGAGCGTGGAATATCCGAGGCCTTCGACGCGGCGGGCCGTGTCGCGCCACTCGGTTGCAGTGGCCGCTTTGTTCGCCTGGACGGCGAAGCGAAATGGTCGTGTCATGGCTGTCCGTTCGTCAGTCGAGTCGGGCAGGTCAGCGTGCGACGTACCCGCCGTCGACCGGAATGGCAGTGCCGGTGATGAACGACGATTCGTCACTGGCGAGAAACAGTGCGGCGTTGGCCAATTCCTGCGGAACTCCCCAACGCTTCATCGGCTGGGGTGGTACCCGACCTTCTCCGGTGGGCGGAGCAACGTGTCCGTCGGCGGCAGCGCCGGCGAGTCCCGTCCAGGTCATGCCCGGACAGATCGCGTTGACCCGGATACCGCTCGTCGCGTAATCGAGCGCGGCCGATTTGGTGAGCTGCACGACGCCACCCTTCGCTGCGGAATACGCCGCGATGCCCTTCCACCCGACCAGCGCCGACGCGGACGCCGTGCTGATGACGGAGCCACCACCGGAGGCGATCATGGCGGGGATCGCATACTTCATGCCGAGGAAGGCACCCTTGAGGTTGACCGCGACGACCATGTCGAACGCGTCCTCGTCGAGTTCGGCGATGGGTCCGCGCTTGCCACTGAGCCCCGCGTTGTTGAACAGCACGTCGAGGCGACCGAAGGAGTCCACCGCTGCGGCGACCATGTCTTGCACGTCCGCGGAGTTCACCACGTCGACGTGCACCGCGACCGCAGCGTTCCCGATCTCGTCGGCGGTTTCCTTCTCCTGACCACTGATGTCGGCGCAGACCACCTTGGCGCCTTCGCGGGCGAACAGGTTGGCGCTCGCCCGCCCGATGCCGGAACCGGCGCCGGTGATGATGGCGACCTTGCCGTCGAGGCGCCCCGTCATCGGACTGCTCCGCTGTCGGTCAGTGCGAGTTCAGCTTTCGCGAGGACGTTCTCTGCGAGGCGGAGGTGTCCGGCATCGACGAGCTGACCGTCCTGGCCGAGCGCGCCGACGCCACCGGTCTGTGCGGCACGGTAGCCGTCGACCAGGTTGCGAGCGTGTGCGATCTCGTCCGGAGTGGGTGTGAAGACCTTGTTTGCGATCGGTACCTGGCTGGGGTGGATAGCCCACTTGCCGTCGAATCCGAGCATCGCGGCATGCTCGGCGTCGGTGCGGTAGCCATCGGCGTCGGCGTAGTCCGGGTAGGGAGAATCGATCGCATCGATACCCGCTGCCCGGGCCGCGGCGAGGACTTGAACGCGTGCGTGGTGCCAGAAGTCGCCTGGGTAGGTGCCGGGAGCGGGCCGGAAGTTGCCGCCGACGCGGGCATGCAGTGACGCCGAGAGATCACCGACACCGAAGATGAGGGCCTCGACGCGTGGGCTCGCCTTCGCGATTTCCTGGGCGTTGAACAGGCCTTCCGCTTCCTCGATCAGCACTTCGAGGCCGATCGGCTTCGTGAGCCCGAGCTTCGACTCGAGCTGGGTGAGCATGACATCGACCCACCACACGTCGCGGGCGGTGCGGGCTTTGGGCACGATGATCACGTCGAGCGTGTCGCGGGCGCGGTGACGACCTCGATCAGGTCGTCGTGGCACCACGCGTATCCAGGCCGTTGACCCGGACCGCCCGGGTGGTCCGGCCCCAATCCAGCTCGGTGAACGCCTGCACCGCAATCCCTCTCGCGGCCTTCTTCATCGACGGCGCGCATGCGTCCTCGAGGTCGAGAAAGACGAGGTCGGCGTCGGAGCGGGCCGCAGCCGCGCACATCGATTCGTTGCTTGCCGGCGTTGCCAGCTCGGAGCGTCGTGCCCGTGTCACTTCGCATCTCCCGTTCAAGTGTGGGTGCTGCTGAATACTGTTGAAGTACAGCGCTGTGGCGAACTCTGAATATCCGTCGCGGTGTCGCCGGGCTGTGGCGATCGATCGACGTTCGAGCGTAGTGCGTCTTAGTCATATGTTTAACACTTGGATTCGATCAAGGTCAAGGGGTGCTGGGGCAATTCCAGTTCATGGGTCTGTCTAGCTGTATGTATACGGCCACTCGGAACGCAATCCCAGCACCCTTGACCAATAATTAGTCGATCGCCTAACTCACGGGAGGATCGTAGCCATGGCCTTTCGTTCGAGGAACTCCTCCAGCCCCGCCTCACCCATCTCGCGGCCGATCCCCGATTGCTTGTAACCGCCGAACGGAACATCAGGCTGGAAGTAGTTGCCTCCGTTGATACCCAATGTGCCGGTGCGGATCCTGCGGGCGACGTTCAGCGCTCGCTGCTCGTCGCCGCTGAAGACCGCGCCCGACAACCCGTACGGGGAGTTGTTGGCGATCCGCACGGCATCGTCTTCGTCGTCGTACGGGATCACCGCGAGAACCGGGCCGAACACTTCCTCCTGCGCGATCTCACTGTCGGGGTCCACCCCGGCCAGTAGCGTCGGCGTGTAGAAGAAGCCCGGGTCGACCTTTTCGCCACCGGTCACGAGGGTCGCGCCTGCGGCCACAGCGCGCTCGACCATCCCGTGCACCTTGTCGCGCTGCTTCTCGCTGATCAACGGGCCCATATAGGTCTTCTTCTCACGAGGATCACCGAAGCGGACGCGGCCCATCATGGCCGCGACTGCCTCGACGATCCGGTCGTGATCCTTCCGCGGCACCAGAAGCCTGGAGTTGAGTGCGCACGCCTGACCTGCATGCATCGTGATGCCGAATGCCGCATACGGAGCTATCGGCCCGTAGTCCGCATCGTCGAGCACGATCAGCGCCGACTTGCCACCGAGTTCGAGGAACACTCGCTTCAAAGTGTCGCCGGCGGCTTCATGATCTTGCGGCCCACGACACTGGAACCCGTGAAGGTGACGACGTCGACCTCCGGGTGCGTCGTCATCACCTCACCGACGGCCACATCCGTCGACGACAGGACATTGACGACGCCCGCCGGGATATCGGTGTGCAGCGCGATCAACTCGGCGATGGCCAACGTGACCAGCGGAGCTTCCGGCGCCGCCTTGAGCACGACGGTGCAGCCCGCGGCCAGCGCGGGAGCGAGCTTGGCCAGCGCCAACTGGTTGGGGAAGTTGTAGGCAACGATGGCCGAGACGACCCCGGCTGCCTCCTTCTCCACCCAGCGGCGGTGCTGCTGGCCCATGTATTCGGCCGAGCCGAGCTCTTCGCTGAACTCGTAGGTCTTCAGCAGGTCCGAGTAGTAGCGGACGATCTCGAGCGGGCCTTCGAGCTGCGCTTCCTTGGTCAGCGCGACGGTGGCACCGACCTCCGTGATCGTCAGATCTCGCAGGTCTTCGAGGTGATCGGTCAACGCTTGATGGAGTTGCTCGAGGCACCGTTGCCGAAACGCCACATCCGTCGACCAGCTGGTGGTCTCGAAAGCGCGCCTGGCAGCGGCGATCGCCGCCTCGGCATCCTCGACGGACGCATCCGGGGCGTACCCGAAGATCTCGCCGGTGGCAGGGTTGACGGACGGGTAGGCAGAGGCGGCGTCGAGCAGCCGGCCACCGATGAGCAACCGCTGGTCGGTCACGACATCGGTGGGGGCTTCCTGTTCAACAGAGGACATTCATCTTCTCCTTCGAAGGTCGAAAGGTGAATCGATGCGCAGTGGGAGTATCGAGACTTCCCACCGAGTTCGCTCGATGAGCGAATTGATAAGTGCTACCGTGTGATTCGATTTGATTCGTGGGCACGTGCAAGCATCGGACGCTGGATGAAGAGGCCACGGACAGGACTGAGCGCGGCACCGCATCCGACAGCCTGTTAAGCGATCGCCTAATGATAGGCTGCGTCACATGGATAGCACCGGAATGATCAGTGCGTCAAGGATCGGACGCTCCGAGGATGCCGCATGAGCGCTCCCCGAAAGCGGCGTCGTGAAGGCACCAACGACACACGCGATCTGCTGATCGAAGCCACCGGCGACATCCTCCTCGAGGACGCTACGCCGCAGCAACCTCACGCCGGGTCGCGGCCAAGGCCGGTGTCAATCCAGCTCTCGTGTACTACTACTTCCCCACCATGGACGAACTGTTCGTCGCGGTGCTCCGGCGAGGCGCCGAGGCCAATCTGGAGAGACAGCGCAAGGCTCTCACGTCCGAGACACCCATGCGCGCACTGTGGGAGTGGCCACCGAACCCCGTGGGGCCGCGCTGCTGATGGAGTTCATGGCGTTGGCGAATCACCGAAAGGAGATCCGCACCGAGATAGCGGCGTACGCAGAGCGGTACCGGGAGAGTCAGGTTGCCGCGCTCACCGTGATCCTCCGCAGCGAGGCATCAACCTCGATGCACTGCCCCCGACGTTGATGTCGGTGATGATCTCCAGCCTCGGGGCGACCCTCGCCAACGAGTCGACCCTGGGCATCACTCAAGGTCACAAAGATCTGGAAGAATTCGCGGAGGATTTCGTGCGCGTCTTCGAAGGGCACCCGTGGACCCGCACACTCGGAATCTCAGTAGTCGAGGACAGCGCCTGAACCTGGCTCGGCCACCTCGATCCGGCAGCCACACTTGCCCTTCTCGGTCCGCCGACACGGGCACCCCACCGGCATCGCAGCGGTGACGTCGAACCGGCCCGGCTGGATCAACCTCTGGCGACCCGTACTCCCGCGGACGATCCAGGCCTCATGAAGAGTATGGTTCCGGACATGAAGAATGCTCTTCTGCTCCACCGGTCCCCGACCTCGACCGAAATACCTACCGGCATGCACGACGACCGTCCGAACGTGTTCGAGGAAGGCTGACCATGGATACCGGACTGAGCGAAAAGGTCGTCATCGTCACCGGCGCGACTGCCAACATCGGGCGGGCGACCGCCCTGGCCTTCGCCGATGAGGCCGCACGCGTGGTGCTCGTCGGGCGTGAGAGG
>BBEG01000014.1 GCA_001312645.1 Rhodococcus sp. JCM 9791 | reverse complement strand
CCGCGATCGGGACAGCGTCGTCGGCGCTGCGTCAATTCGCCGCCGTGGCCCGCACCGGGCGTGAGCTGGTTGTCGCGGATATCCGGGCGACGTTGCGTCCCTATCAGATTCACGGGGTCTCGTGGTTGCGTGCGTTGGAGAGTGAGGGTGGGGGATCCTCGCCGACGAGATGGGACTGGGGAAGACGCTGCAGGCCATCGCGCTGCTGGCGACCCGGCGGGGCTCCGGACCACATCTGGTGGTGTGCCCGACTTCGGTGATCGGGAACTGGCGGCGCGAACTCGGCCGCTTCGCTCCCGATCTGTGTGTGGTCGTGTATCACGGCGCCGGCCGAGCTTTGCCGGATGACGTCTCGGACGCCCCGGTGGTGCTCACCAGTTACAGCGTCCTCCGTACCGATACGGAGGATCTGACGGCCGTCGCGTGGGACTGCGTGGTGTTCGACGAAGCCCAACAGGTCAAGAACCCGACCTCGCTGGCTGCCAAGCCGCCGCTCGACTGTCTGCGACGCTGAAGATCGTGATGACCGGAACCCCGGTCGAGAACCGACTCGACGAACTGTGGTCGCTCCTCCACATCAGCAACCCCGCAGTGCTCGGCACCCGCGCACGGTTCCGGCAGCGGTTCGCGACGCCGATCGAATCGGGTCGCTCACGGACCGCCGCGGACCGTCTGACGACTGTCATCGAGCCGTACGTGTTGCGACGAACCAAGTCCGAGGTCGCGACCGAGCTTCCACCGAAACAGTTCTCGACGGTCGCGTGCACGCTGACCGATGAGCAGACCCGGTTGTACCGCGCTGCTGTCGCAGAGGCATTCACGACCGGTCTGTGTCACGGCATCGCCCGACGCGGCAATGTACTGGCCTTGCTGACAACGCTCAAGCAGGTGTGCAACCACCCTGCGCAGGCAGGCTTCGGCGACGATGCTGAACTGGCGGGACGGTCCGGAAAGTTCGATCGTGCAACCGAAATGCTCGCGGAGATCGTCGCAGACGGCGACCGGGCACTGGTGTTCACCCAGTATCGCGGCATGGGTGAATTGCTGTCGGCGCACCTGACCGCCGAACTGGGAGCGGGGACGATCCCGTTCCTGCACGGTGGCCTGAGTGTGGAACGGAGAGACCGGCTGGTCGAGGACTTCCAGACCGGGTCGGATGCGGCGCCCGTTCTGATCCTCAGCTTGCGGGCGGCCGGGTTCGGGCTCAACCTGACCCGGGCCGGCCATGTGCTGCACTACGACCGGTGGTGGAATCCGGCCGTGGAGGCCCAGGCCACCGATCGTGCGCACCGGATCGGTCAGCGACGGACCGTCAACGTGTACACCCTCGTCACCGGGGGCACCATCGAAGACCGCATCGCCACCATGCACGAATCGAAACGTGCTCTGGCCGAATCGATTACAGGGAACACCGAGGTGGAGCTGGCGGATCTGCCGGACACCGAGCTGCGTGCCCTGCTCGACCTCGACGCGATCGGGGTATGAGCGCCGAGTTCGGTGTCACCGCGTGGGGCAGGGCGTGGTTGCGGACCGTCGAGTCGCCGTCCGCGTCTGCCCCGAATCCTGCGCTTCCCCAGGCGCGTTCCCTCGCTCGCAGCGGGGCTGTGCGCCTGGAGACCATCAGGGGCGGGCGGATCGTGGCAGTGGTGACCGTGCGCGGCAAAGCGTTTCCGGTGGCCGTCGAGGTGCCGGTGTGGACGAGGAAGGAGGCCGGGGTGGTGCGCCGGATACTGGATCGTGCGGGTGCCCAGGACCGCCGGGGGGCGTCGGTGATCTACCCGACGCCCTGGTCGCAGATCTCTCGGCCGAGGACATCATGGTGGCATTGCCGACCGCCGAATGCACGGCAACGTGCGGGTGCTCGGGTCGCCGGAGCCCGTGCGTGCACCACCTCGCGGTGCTGTACGGCCTGGTTCAGAGAGTCGACGAGGAACCGGCGGTTGCGGTTGCGCTGCGGGAGGGGGAGGGAGAGGTCGTTCGGCCAGGACGGCTGTCACCGAACCGGACTGGATTGCTCTGACCGAGATCCACGCGGCCGGGTTCTACGGGGAATGACACCGAAGCCGCTCCGTTTCGCTGTGCCCGGTCGGATCGTGATGTCCGGGCCAGGGCGGGAGGTCACCGACCGAGTAGTTCCGACACCGTCACGAACCGGTAGCCCTCGGCGCGAAGACCGTCGACGATCCCAGGGATCGCTTCGAGCGACGATGTCCGCGATGGATACATCACGTGCAGCAGGATGATCGAGCCGGGTGTGTCCGGTCGAGGGCCATCCGGACGATCTCGTCGGTATCGGCGGAGGCCGAGTCGGGTTCGACGTCCCACATCACCGTGGTCCGGTCGTGTTCGTCGAGATAGCGGGGGAGCGCGACAAGTTTCTTTCCGTAGGGCGGGCGGAAAGTGATCTCGCCGGCGTAGCCGGCGTCGCGGATCGCGCGGTCGGTGCTCTCGATCTCCTGCGCAACGGTGTCGCCCCCGATGAACACCATCCTGCGATGCGTCGCGGTGTGGTTCCCGAGTTCGTGACCGGCCTCGACGATCGCGCGACCCAACTCGGGCCGCTCGACCATCTCACTGCCCGTGACGTAGAACGTGGCCGGCACGTCGGCGTCCGCGAGCGTCTGCAAGACTTCGGGTGTGAGGGGGCTCGGTCCGTCGTCGAGCGTCAGCGCGACCACCTTCTCCTCGGTGTCCACACGGTCGACGAGGGTGCCGAACAATTGGTAGGTCCGTGAGTCCATGAGCCGATAGGTCGCGAAGGCTGCGACGATCAGAACCAGGACGACGATCGACGCGATCAGCGTCGTGGTTCGTGCGCGCGGTGTCATGCGGGCATGGTGCCAGAGCGGGTGGGCCTATTCGCCGTGAGGATCCGTCCAATCGTGGCGCTCGAGAAGCCATGACACCACCACACCGCCGACGATCCCCCAGAATGCTGCACCGATGTTGAAGAACATCACATCGGACGCGGTGACGATGAACGCGATGAGCGCGCCCATCGTGTAGCGGCGACTGAATCCGGCGACGAACGCGCCTGCAGCGCTTTGAGCATCGCGAGGCCACCGAGGACTGCGACGAACGCCGCGGGCGCCGCGATCATCCACCGCACGAACAGCGGGGCGAACATGCCGAAGACGATTGCCAGCCCTCCGCACGTCAATGCCGCGGTGTACTGGCGTGACCGCTCACCCGACGAGGTCAGGAGTGCATTGGTCGGTCCGGTCAGGCAGGTCGACACCGCGCCGACACACGCCGCCGGGAGCGACCACAGGCCACACATGATCGTTGAGACGTTGATCGGAGGGTGGTGTCCGGCCGAGCGCAGCACCGCGACGCCCTGCCCGTTCTGCACGACGATGACGGTGATCGCTAGGGGGAGCACCAGTTCGACGATCGCCGACCAGGTGAAGACCGGCGAGGTGAACACCGGTGCGGCGAGGACGTTTCCGCTACCCGGTTCGGGTTCGAACCGGCCCGAGAACGCGACCGCGATGGCACCGGCGACAAGGGCACCGAGTATCGGCGGCATCCACCGACCGAGTGCACCCACAGTGCTGAGCAGCAGGAATATCACGATCATCGGTACCGCGATCGCGAAATCGGCGCCGAGGGCTTTCACCAGGTTCGTGCCGAACGACAGGAACACACCCGCGACCATCGCCATGACGATGGGCATGGGTAGTGCCTCCATGACGCGGCGGACGAGGCCGGTCACTCCCAACACGGTGATCAGCGCGGCAGTGACGAAGAATGCTCCGACCACTTCGGCCCAGCTCAGATGGGTGAGGGAACCGCCGACGAGGATCGTGCCGGGGATGGTCCAGAAGAAGCCCAGTGGTTGCCGGTAGGCGAGGCTGATGGCGATCGTGAGGATGCCGTTGAGGACGAAGACCCCGAAGATCCACGAGGCCAGCTCCGCCTGCGACAGTCCGCCGGTGGCGCCGGCGGCGAGGATCACCGCAACGGGGCCCGTGCACGAGAAGATCAGCCCGATGAGCCCGTTCGACGCGTACTTGGGGCCGAAGTCGCGCAATACTTCCGAGGGCCGGATCCATGGTCGAGGAGGTCGCTCGAACAGGTCGGAATCGGGGCGCGTGGCGTCGTCGACGGCAGTCATCGGGGCCTGTCTCCTTATTCTTCTTGCCGGAAGCGTGCGGCGAGTTCGCTGCGTGAGCGGATGCCGAACTTCGCGTAGACACGGGTCAGGTGGTACTGGACGGTCTTGACCGAGAGGAACAGTTCTCCCGCCACCTCTTTGTTGGTGTGGCCCGACGCGACGAGTGTGGCGACCGCACGTTCCTGCGGTGTCAACGTGGACACGTCGGTATGACGTCGAGTGCTCACGGCGTCACCGGACTTCAACCCGCCTGCTTTGAGCTCGCGGTCGCAGCGCGCGACGATCGAGCCTGCGCCGAGCACGGCATACAGCTCCCGTGCGGTGCGGATCACGCTGTCGGCGTCGCGTCGCCGTCCGGCGCGGCGCAACGTCTGTCCGTACGCGAAATTGATGCGTGCGCGATCGTACGGCAATGGGAGGGTGGCGATTTCGGATAATGCACTCTCGAAGGAGTCGCGGGCCGAGTCGATGTCGCCGCGCGCGCCGTGAATGCGTCCGCGCACGTACCCGAGTCGTGCCTTCGCGGAACGGTGACCTCGCTCGGCGGCGCGTTCTTCGTGGGGGCGCAGGAAGGTGTCGGCGTCGTCGACGCGGCCGGTCATCACCAGCGCGTTGCCGTAGAGGTCGGGCCAGGGCCAGAACCCGGGTTCATCGAGGGCTTCTCTGTGCCGCAGGGTCACGAGGGGGTCGAGTTGGCGGAGCACCCCGTCGTAATCTGCTGCTACTTCTGCGCACTGGGCTGCGGAGATGCAGGAGGGGACGAGCATGAGCGTGTAGTCGTTGCTGCCGGCGCGGCCGTGCCGCAGGTGTTCGCGCGCGGCATCCCAATTACCGCGCAGTGCATGCACCTGGGCCCCCGTCCAGTGAACGAGCGGTCGCAGCAGATCCAGTCCGGTCGAATCGAGTTGTGCGGCTGCCCGATCCACGGTGCGCAGGGCATCGCTCCACGCGCCGAGGGTGAACTGTGTGCGGGCGAGCCATGCTTGCGCCCACAGGGAGATCCGGAGGGAGCCACCGCGGAACGTGGTGGGTTCGGAGCTTCCAGTTCGGTACGGGCACGATCGGCGCATCCAACGCCAACGCAAGCCAGCCTTCTGCCATGCGGATGCGTTGGCTCTGTGCCCCGAGGCGGACGTGGTCGGCAAGGCCGGCGTACGAAGCACGGGCCTCGTCGATGTGTCCGGTCATGCCCAGACCGAGGCCTCGGATGGCGTTGGACTCCACGACGGCGGGTGCGTCGCCCGGGACCAGCGACGAGGCGCGATCGGCCCAGGCTACGAGTTCGTCGCCACGCATCCTGGCCAGTGAGTGCAGGACCATCCGCTGGCAGATCATCGCTGCCAGTTCGGGGTCGGTCTCCGATTCGTTGGCCATGGTCCAGGCTTCCGACAGTAGATAGTGCGCTTCGGCAGCGCGCCCTCGCTGGATGGCGAGGTAGCCGAGGACCGCGTTGCGCATCGGACCTCCGGGGGCGCTTTCGATCTCGGGAACGAAGGTCTGAGCCTGGGGGAGATCGGCGGCGCCCGTGAGTGCGTCGACCCCGCGGATCAAACGCTGTGTGCGGAGGTCTCGTTCGGGCGTGATGCGGCCTGCGGTGATGAGCGCCTCGGCGGCCTGCGCCCACGCGCCGTCCGCAGCGCGTTGCCGAGCGAACCGATCGAGTTTGTCTGCGAGGGTGCCGTCGGCGGCGGGTGTGGCCGACACCAGATGGAACAGGGCGTCGCCCTCGTCGTCGACAAGTGTGGCCGCTCGTGCGTGCAGTTCACGCCACCGCGCCGGCCCGATCTCGTCGGTGACGGCGGCGCTGGTCATCGGGTCGGGGAACAACAGGGTGACGATGCCCTGTCGTTCCCGCATCGTCAGCAGACCAGCCGTGTGTGCTTCGTCGAGCAGCGGTGTGGGGTCGTCGACTTCGGCAAGCGCAGAGGCCGGAGCGAGCGGTGATCCGGTGCCCAGGATCGCCGCCGCTTCGATGAGGCGCGTGTCTCGGGTGAGCAGGCGGTGAGGGCTCGTCGTACTGCCGCGGCGTGTTGCGCAGGTGCCGGGAACCGTGCCTGCCACCGATGCCATTGGGCGCGCGGGATCTCGTCGAGGAGCTGCAATACCGGTCGAGGACTCCCGAGGGTGTGTTCGTGCAGGCGTTGAGCCGTCCAGGGCGAGAGGTCCACGCCCGCGCGGAGGAGTGCGAGCTGGGCGACATCGCCGGAAGTGAGTGCGCGGACATGGACGGTGTCGGCCCGATGCGACGACAGGATTCGAGCGGTGGTGTCGTCGATGCCGTCGGGCAGGACATCGGGGATCACCCACAGCATCAGGATCGGGCGTTGGTGTGCGCGGCGGATCATCGACGAAAGCGACTGCAACGACTCGATATCCGACCAGTGGGCGTCGTCGACGACGATGATCGTGGTGCCGCGGATCGTGTCCAAGTACGCATGGGCCGCATCGATGGGGTCGGCCTCGGGTGCCGGGGCGTGTGTCAACTGTTCGAGCACCGCCCACGGATGGTTCGACTCCCACGGTGCCCCGGAAGCGATCTGTGCATGGACATCACGGTGCCTACTCGTGAAAGACCGGACGAGAGCACTTTTTCCGATGCCGGGTGGACCCTCGACGAGGGCGAGCACGGGAGACCCGGCGCGCGCCCCGTCGAGGAGTCGGTCGAGCTGCGAAAGCTCGTTCTCACGTCCAACCAACATCGAATTGTCCGTCACGCATCCACGGTAGTCCCGGTCGAGGTGCCCGGAACGTCGATCCGCGTGTTGTGCTGCAGCGGCCGAGGAACGAACAGGGTGACGAGACCACCGGCGAGAGCGATCACCGCGAAGATGTAGAAATTCACGTTGTTCGCGAATCCTGCGCCGATCAACAGGCCACCGATGATCGGGCCGAAGATTCCGCCGAGTCGACCGAATCCGGCGCACCATGCGACACCGGCTGCGCGAGCGGGGGTGTCGTAGTAGTTGGAGACGAACCCGTAGACGAGCACCTGGGTGCCGATCGTGCCGACACCGGCGATCGCGACGGCGGTGAGGAGCACGGGCAGCGGGAATCCGAGCGTGAGCATCACCAGGGCTACAGCAGCGAGGAAGAAGGTGGTCACGATGACGGACTGCGGTCCGCGGCCGTCGGCGATCTTCGAGGCGATGAGGCCGCCGACGATCGCACCGCCGTTGAGGACGAGCAGGAATGCGAGCGAGCCGTCGGCGTTGTAGCCGGCATCGGCCATGATCTTCGGCAGCCACGTGTTCAGGCCGTAGGTCAGGAGCAGACCGGCGAAGCTCATCATGCCCAGCAGACCGGTGCCGAGCGCGTACTTCCTGGTGGCGAGCGCAGCGAATCCGATCTTCTCGGTGGGGTGCGAGGGTGCGGCCGTCGGCATCGGGAATCCGAATTTGTCGCAGATGGTCTGCGCCTTGTCGACGCGGCCACGGGATACCAGCCATGCCGGGGACTCGGGGAGCTTGACCAGTGCGATCGGCAGCAGGATCACCAGGGGCAGGGCACCGATCAGGAACAGGCCGCGCCACCCGATGGCGTCGCGCAGCAGGATCGCGAGCAGAGAGGCGAGCACACCACCGGCAGGCACACCGCTGTAGACGATGGCGTTGAACAGGTTGCGCTTGCCGGGAGGGGCGAACTCCGCGACCACGGCACCCGCGGTGGCGACCAGGCCGCCGACGCCGATGCCGGTGAAGAACCGGAGACCACCGAACATGGCGATGCTCGTGGAGAACGCTGCGGCACCCATGCCGACCGAGAACCACACGATGTTGATGAGCATCATCTTGCGGCGGCCGACCCGGTCGCCGAATGCGCCGGTGACGAGAGCGCCGACCATGACGCCGATCAGGGCGTAGGAGCCGAGAGCACCACCCTGCTGCGCCGAGATCTCACCGAGTTGGGTCGGATCGGCCATGAGCGTGGGAAGAACTGTCCCGTACACGACGAGGTCGTATCCGTCGAAGATGATCGCGAGGGTGGCGAGGGCGACGATCCAGATGACGCTTCGCTTGTGCTGTGGACTGGCCCAGGTCTGTGTGGTTTGGGTCATGACGTGCTCCGGTTTGTGTGGGGGGTCACAAATGAATTCGGGCAGAAGGAGGGCCTCACCAGCAGGGAAGGCTCACTGGTGAGGCCCGTCGATGTTGGAGACAGTCGGATTGCTCCGGCTGTCAGCCTTGGTCGCCTCCGGCAACGGGGAGTACCGAACCGGTGATGTACGAAGCCTCGTCGGAGGCAAGGAAGGTGATTGCTGCGGCCTGTTCGTCGAGCGTGCCGTACCGCTTGAGAAGCGAGGAGTCGACGGTCTGGTCCACGATCTGCTGGTACCAGGCCTTTTCCTGCTCCGACTGCGGGGCCGGACCACGTGCGACCCGCCGCTCGGGGGCAACGGTACCGCCGGGGGCGGTGGCGACCACACGGATGCCGTACTGGGACAACTCGAGCGCGAGCGCCGAGGTGATCGCATTGACGCCGCCCTTCGCTGCGGCGTACGGAACACGATTGACGCCGGAGGTAGCCACGGACGACACGTTGACGATCGTCCCGGACCCTGGTCGATGAGGTACGGCGCTGCCGCGCGGCACGACCACAGGGTGGGGAACAACGACCGGCGGATCTCTTTCTCGATCTCGTCGGGCGCATAGTGCTCGTACGGCTTGGCCCAGATGGTGCCGCCGACCACGTTGATGAGCACGTCGAGTCGTCCGGCTGCCTGCACCGCGAACGCGAGTGCCTTCTCGGCGCCCTCGAAGGTCTCGAGGTCCGCGGTCACCGAATGTGCCTTGCCGCCGTCGGCACTCAGGGTTTCGGCGACCTCGTGGACGAGTTCGGCGCGGTCGACGAGGACGACCTCCCCACCTTCGGCCGCGACGCGGGTCGCGACCGTGAGACCGATGCCCTGGGCGGCACCGGTGATCGTCAGGCATTTGCCGTCGAATCGTCCGGGGAAGATCTTCGTCTCGCTCATCGCGCACCTGCTGTCGCGCCCTCGGCGATCGCCCGTCGCATGGTCTCCTTGGCGTGGCCGGCGTGGGCGATCATCAGCTCGCGTGCCGCAGCCTTGTCGCCCTTCTCGAAGGCCTGGACGAGCTGCAGGTGCTCGTCCACGATGTGCCCTTCGATCCAGTGCGCATCACGCAGGACCTGGTACATCAGCTGCGTCACCTCGAGACGGTTGTAGGCCTCGAGCAGCACCGGGTTGGTGCAGCAGCGGAACAGGAACTCGTGGAATGCGGCGGTGGTGTCGGTGAACGCTTCGGCGTCGGTGAAGTGGTCACCCTCGACGGACGCGCCGGACGCCTCCGCGAGAATCCGGAACTCGATGAGCTGTTCCGGGGTGAGCCGTCCGATGGTGAGTTCGAGAACGCCGAGTTCGAGTGCCATGCGGGCGTCGAATTGCTCGTCGGACTCCGCGACGGGCGGGTGCTCCTCGCCGATCTCGTAGTTGCCCGGCGATGCGGGGGTCTCGAGTGCGACGGGCCGGCCTGTTTCCGCGGCCGCCTTCTCAGCGGCGGCCTTCTCCGCTTCGGTGGGTGCCGATGCGGTCGCGCCGCCCGGGGTGGCGGACGTGTTGAACTTCTCGAAGTAGAAGTTCGCGGGCGTGATGTCGTTGTCCGACAAGTGAGTACGTACCGCTTCCACCATGGGCGGCGGGCCGCACAGGTAGATGTCGACGTCGCCGTCGTTGAGGTGTTGCGGCTCGAACAGGCCGGTGACGTAGCCCTTGTTGGGCGCAGACGACTTCTTGTCCGCGACGCAGTAGTCGAACGTGAAGTTCGGCAGCGACTTCGTGTACTCCTGAAGCTTCTCGAGCTCGACGAGATCGTGGTCGAACGTGACGCCGTAGATCAGGTGCACCGGATGATCGGTGCTTTCGGTCTTCACCTTCGACAGGATCGACAGCAGCGGGGCGAGCCCGGTGCCGCCGGCCAACAGCAGCGACGGACGCTTGCGCTCGCGGAGGAAGAAGCTGCCGAACGGCCCGGTGAACTCGAGGGTGTCGCCCACCTGCGCACGATCGCGCAGGTATTCCGACATCAGGCCGCCTTCGGTGATCTTCACCAAGAACGCCAGCGAGTTGTCGTGCGGGCCGGTGCTGAACGAGTACGAGCGCGTCGCCTGCTTGCCCGTGCCGTCGTCGCTGCCGGGAACCCCGATGTTGACGTACTGCCCGGGCAGGAACACCAGGTCGTCCCGGTTCTCGATCTCCACGGTGAACCCGACGACGCTCTCGGAGAAGCGGTTGAGTTCGGTGATCGTTGCGGTGTACGAGGCGGCCGCGGTCTTCGCGACATCCGACGTGCTGGCGATCTGCACGACCAGATCCGACTCCGGCATCATCTGGCACGGAAGGCAGTAGCCTCTTCGGCTTCCTCGTCGGTCAGGGCGTCCTCGATGTAGTCGCCACCGTCGAAGGTGCCGGATTCGCAGAACGCCTTGCAGGTCCCGCACGCGCCGTCGCGGCAGTCGAGGGGGATGTTGATCCGCGCCTTGTACGACGCATCGGCGACGGTCTCGTTCGGCTTGACCTTGATGAAGCGGGTGACCCCGTCCTCGAAGCTCAATGCCACCTGGTACGTCATGGTGTCCAAGCCTCCTTTCGTGATTCGGGGGTACTAGACGACGTAGACGTCGACGATGTGATGGATGTAGTCGTTCTTCAGGACGATCTTCTTCTTCTTGATCACCGGCTGGTCACCAGAGACATCGAGCGTGATGAACGTCGTGCCGAAGTAGGTGTCCGTCGTGTTGTAACGGAAGTACAGCGAGAACCAGTTGTGGCGCAGGTCGATCTCGGTACCGCGGCGCTCGAGGATCTCGACGTTGGTGATGTTGTGACCGGTACGAGGTTCGGGCAGCGACGTCGACGACGAACGGTCGGTGCGGATACGGAACACGCGATCTTCGAGCCCACCCCGGTTGGAGTAGTAGATCAGCGAGATCTCCGCCTGCGGATCCTCGGTGGTCTTACCGTTGTCGTCCCACGCCGGCATCCAGTATTCGGCGTCGGGGTGGTAGCACTCGAGCCACTTCTCGAACTCGCGGTCGTCGAGGTAGCGCGCCTCCTTGTAGAGGAACTGTTCGATGTCGGTCTGCGTCAACTCTGTTGCAGTAGTCATGATTCCGGTTCCTCTCAGAGCGCGGTGGGCTCGCCGGCGGCGGCTGCCGCGGCTTCGGCGTCGACGGCCTTGCGCATCGTCTCGAGCCAGTAGCCGTGCTGGATCGGGTAGAGGCCCTCGTCCTCGGTCTTCACTCCGCTGGACAGGACGCCGTCCATACCGAGATCCTTCGCGACCTGGTCCGGGCCGTTCAGGACGTGGGTGGCTCCGCGACTCATGTCGTTCCACGGGGCGGCGGTCGCGAGGTAGGTCTTCTGGCAGGACCGGAATTCCTCGAGATCGTCGGGGGTGGCCATTCCGGTCGCGTTGAAGAAGTCCTCGTACTGGCGGATGCGGTTGGCGCGCGACTCGGCGCTCTCGCCCTTGGGTGCGATGCAGTAGATCGTCACCTCGGTCTTGTCCACCGAGATCGGGCGGAGGTGCCGGATCTGCGACGAGAACTGGTCCATGATGTAGACGTTCGGGTACAGGCACAGGTTGCGCGACGCCCCGACCATGAACTCGGCTTTCTTCTCGCCGAATTCCTTCGCGAGTTCGTCCTTGCGGGGGTACAGCGGACGGTCCTCCGGGTTGCCCCACCACATCCACAGCAGCAGGTGGCCGTGCTCGAACGAGTAGTAGCCGCCACCCTGCTTGCCCCACGTGCTGCGTCCATGGCCTTGGTCTCGTTGGCGGACTCACCGGCGCCGCGACGGGCGGTGGTGGCCGCGTAGTTCCAGTGCGTTGCCGACACGTGGTAACCGTCGGCGCCGTTCTCGGCCTGCAACTTCCAGTTGCCGTCGTAGGTGTAGGTGGAGGATCCGCGCAGCACCTCGAGGCCCTCGGGGGACTGATCGATGAGCATGTCGAGCATCTTCGTGGAGTCGCCGAGATGCTCCGCGAGCGTCTTGACGTCGGGGTTCAGGCTGCCGAACAGGAATCCGCGGTAGCTCTCGAAGCGTGCGACCTTGGTCAGGTCGTGGCTGCCGTCGGTGTTGAACTGTTCCGGGTAGCCGGCGTCGCGCGGGTCCTTGACCTTGAGCAGCTTGCCGTTGTTGCGGAAGGTCCAGCCGTGGAACGGGCACGTGAAGGTCGTGCGGTTGTCGGTCTTGCGGCGGCACAGCATCGCTCCGCGGTGGCTGCACGCGTTGATCAGGGCGTGCAGTTCGCCTTCCTTGTCGCGGCTGATGACGATGGGCTGACGACCGATGCTGGTGGTGAAGTAGTCGCCGACATTCGGGATCTGGCTCTCGTGCGCGAGGTACACCCAATTGCCCTCGAAGATGTGCTTCATCTCCAGCTCGAAGATCTCTTCGTCGGTGAAGACATCGCGACGGACCTGGTGCCGTCCGGTGTCGGGATCTTCGACGAGTGCTCTGTCGAGGTGGGTGCGCACGTGCTCCACGATGTCGGTCATGGGTCCTCCAGTGTCGGCGTAGTTCCCGGGACGTACAGGGCTGATGTCCGATTCCGGCTCGTACATAGCTGTCGTGCGGGACTCTGTGGACTGGCTGTGTCCGATGCGGCTCGGACGGGCTGTGTCCGGCGTTGTTACTACCCTGACATCCTGTGTCCACGGTCACACCGGGTAAATGCCTAGTGATACCTAGGACCCGAGCTCGAGGGCCGAAGTGCTCTGGACGAGCAGAATGGCCGAATGTCGCCTTCATGCACTCGAGCAGCATGAAGGCGACATTCGGTCGTCTGGGGAGCGGGACCTTACCCGGCGGCGGAGAACTTCTCGCGCCGGATCCGGCGCGGCGACATCCGGCGCCGTTTGAACGACTTCACCGAAGCGTCCACGAACTTCTCCGAGCCGCAGATGTAGCCGGTGAACTCCTTCGCCGAGGCGACGTCCTCCACGAAGCGTCGGTGACGTAGCTTCCCGATCGCCACCGTTCTCGCGGCTCACGCAGGTGACGTACCGGAGTCCGGAATGCCTGCTCGCGAGTTCGCGGAAGAAGTCGGCGTCGTACACGTCGGCGCAGGTGCGTACCCCGTGGTAGAGCAGGATTTCCCGATCCGGGTTCAGCGTGAGCGCATGACGGACGATGCCTTGAGTGGTGCGAGTCCGGTCCCGCCGCCGAGCAGAGCCATCGGGCCTGTGTTCTCCTCGTCGAACGTGAAATCTCCGTACGGGCCGGTCATGTCGATACGGTCGCCCACCTCGATCGGTCCGAACAGCCATTCGGAGGCCACTCCGCCGGGCTGCCGGCGGACATGCAGTTCGAGCAGTTTCGGTTCCGTCGGCGGGTTGGCGAGGGAGTACTGGCGCTTCGTCGAGGTTCCCGGCACGGTGATATCGACGTACTGCCCCGCAGAGAACGTGAGTGGTTCGTCGAGGGTCAACAGCACGCGGCGTGTATCGGCGGCGATATCGCGCACCTCGGAGACCGTGGCGACGAAGTCGTGCAACACGTGCGTCGACGTGGGCTCCTCTGCGATCGGGGGGTCGATCGTGGTATCGCTGCAGGGCGTGGCCTGGCAGGCCAGTGCGAATCCTGCGACGCGTTCGTGCTGAGGGAGTGTGTTCTCGGGCGAAGTCCGGTGGTCGACCGAACCCGAGCGGACC
Source organism: Rhodococcus sp. JCM 9791 (assembly GCA_001312645.1). Lineage (GTDB taxonomy): Bacteria > Actinomycetota > Actinomycetes > Mycobacteriales > Mycobacteriaceae > Rhodococcus. Next base: position 21,168 of record BBEG01000014.1, on the reverse strand, counting down.
TTGATCTTGCACGTGCCGCACGTTCCCTGATTGCACGAGTTGGGCATCCACACGCCGCTGCGCAGGAACGCGTCCAGAAGGGCTGATCGGGGCCGCAGTCGACCGATGTGGCGCCGGTGGTGACGGTGTACGACATGTCAGACCTCCCAGGTTGCGTGCAGCGAGGTGGGACCACGGAAGCCCCAGCCCCAGAACTCGACGTCCTCGCTCGTGTCACGTTCGAGATTGGGGATGGTTTCGAGCAGTTCTTCGAGCCCGATACGACAGACGTGGTTCGCGAAGTAGATGCCCGCGCAGGCGTGGTTGCCGGTACCGAACGCGAGGTGGGGTAGCGGCGGTCGCGTCATGTCGTACTCGGTGGGAGCTTCGAACGTGTCGGCGTCGTGGTTGGCCGATCCGTAGGACAGGATGACGACCGATCCTTCGGCGACCGCGATGCCGGAGACGCAGTGTCGCGCTTGGCGATTCGGGCGGTTCCCGACCAGATCGGTGACGTCCAGCGCATTCCCTCGGCGATGGCACGGGGGATCAGATCGGGTTCGTCGACGACGGCCTCGAACTGCTCGGGGCGCGTGAACAGGCCGGCCAGTGTCGACGACATGGCGTGCCCCGGTTCCTGCATGGCGCCGAGGAGGAACACGTAGAGCGTCGGGTAGATGTAGTCACGGTCGCGGGTCTTCCCCTCGGGCATGCCGTCGTGCAGCCAATGCGAAATGGCGCTGTCGTCCGGATGCTCGATCCAATGGTCGATCAGCGGATCGACGATCGACTGGATCTCGGCCTTTGCCGCGTCACCCTCGTCGAATCGTTTCTGATCGGTGAAGTTGCCGTCGGCATCGACTGCGGCATTCGTGAACGAGTCGGACAGCTTGTGGAACCATTCGCGAAGTGTGTCCGAGCCGACGTCCTTCAGACCGAGGAGGTCTCCGAGTGCCCGGACGCTCAGCGGCTCGCAGTACTGCGTGACCAGGTCGGCCCTACCGGTAGCGTCGAATGCGTCGAGGTAGCGGCGGGCGATCGGTCGGACGAGATTCTCGACCCACCGGTCCACTTCGCTCGGCTGCAGCGCCGGCTCGACCATCGACCGCAGATCCTTGTGGATATCGCCGTTGACACCGATGATCGCCGGATGCCCGAATGTGCGGCCACCGGCCGGAGTGATGATCCCTTCGAAGTCGTCACTGTTCGCGATCGTGCGGCACGCTTCCGTTGTCGACGCGACGTATGCCCCGAGCACAGGCAGGAATGCGATGGGTGCTTCGGCCCGCAGTCGCTCGTAGACCGGGTACGGGTTGCGTTCGAGTTCGGCCATGGTGACTTCGTCGATCCAGGAGAGAGTGCTCGTCATGGGATGCTCCTCGGGGTGGGTCGTGGGCCCTGTCTCGTGGGGGCCTTCCGTACGCTGTGATGAGGACCATATGATCCAGGTCACTCGGGGTTCTATGCCGATTGCGCGGAGTCGGTACGCATCGCGCGGAAATGTTGCCGAGCAGGAGTCGGGAGGTGAGAAGGTGGCAGAGTTCGAGGACTGGGAGGACGCCTCCCGAGTGGTCGCCGACGTGTATTTCCCGCACGAATTGACCGTTCTCTCCGGTACCGATCGGCCTGAATTGCAGCTGTCGTCGGTGGATTTCGGTCCCGTGATGATCGGCAGGCTCACCTGGGGTGTCGATGTGGCCATCGAGTGCGAATATCCCGGGGCGTACGAGATCAACATCCCGCTCGCGGGCGTGCTCGAATCTCGGGGCGACGGTGGTGCGGTTGTCTCCGGTCGGGGTCAGGCCTCGGTGTTCAGTGCAGACACACCGAATCGGATCACACGTTGGGATGCAACGTGTTCGGTGCTGGGTGTCAAGTTCGATCGCGACCATCTCGAACGCGAGGCCGACCGGATTCTGGGTGCACCGCTGCGGTCCCGGCTCGTGCTGCCCGACCAGATCGATCTCACGGGGTCGGCCGATGACTGGCGCCGTCTGGTCGCCGCATTGTCGGATCAGCTCGAAGGTGCAGGGTCGCTTACCAACCCCCTTGTGTCGCAGCAGCTTGCGGGTGCCGTCACCACCGCGTTCGTGCTGGCGGTGTCTCCCCCGTCCGAAGAGGCAGCTCCGGCGCCGAGGCCGGGGATGGTCCGACGGGTCCTCGACGCGTTGCACGACGACCCGTCACGCCCATGGACCGCTGCGGACATGGCGGAGATCGCCGGCACCAGCGTGCGGCGTATGCAGGAGACATTCGCCGACTATGTGGGAAGCAGTCCGTCCGCGACCTTGCTCGACATCAGATTGGACCGCGCGCACGCAGAACTCGCGGCCGGGGGCTCCGGCGTCACGGTGACCGACGTCGCGTTCCGGTGGGGTTTCAGCAGCCCGAGTCGATTCGCGACGGCATACCGCAAGCGGTATGGAACGGCGCCGGCGGAGACGCTACGGCAGCGATGAACGTCTGCCGACAGGGGCAACCGAATGGGACAGATACACACCGAATTTCGGTGTGTATCTGTCCCAAAGGTATGTATCTGCGTTACCCGACCCACATGGTCGGGGTCGGGCGGTCGAAGGACAACTCGGGATAGTCGTCGTCGGCGACCGGTGTCCGCAACCGTCGTTCCGCGTAGTCGTGGCCGTTCGTGCGCATGTACTCGATGCACGCCACCGTGTAGCCGAGGGAATCGCTGCGGTCGGTGCCCGCCGGGCGGAACAGGTTGGGGAAGCCGTGCGCGGTCACGGCGGCCGGATCGATGGCGGCGGCTTCGCGACCCTGCAGGTGGATCTTCCCGTCGCCGTCGATCGCGAACTTGGCGCGGGCGATGACGAACCTTCCGACATGGATCTCCCAGCGATTGTTGATGTCGTCGTAGGTTGCAGCGGTTGCGTTGACCAACTCGCGGACGGACAGATGCAGGTCGTCGCGGAGGCGGACCGCTGCACGCTGGGATGCGAAGGAGCGCCCGAGGATCACGGCGTCGAACTCCGGAATGGGGGCGGGGGCACCGGAATTCGAGGCGGCGGACATCTCGGACGCTCCTTCGCGTGATGGTGGTGGGAACCGCGCGCAGGCGGGAGGGGGGTCGTCCGCCTGCGCGCGGTAGTCAGGCTTCTACTTGTAGAACGCCGAGACGTCCGAGTTGCCGACGAGATCGGGCACGGTCCAACCGTCGAGGTCGTACTCGCTCATGAACTGCTCGGCGAAGCCTTCATGGAGCAACATCACCGCGGGTCTCGGCGGCGAACAGCAGTTCCGCCTTGACGTTCTCGTGGTTGCCGGCGTAGTTCCGCTCGTAGAGCTCGTGGCGGCCACCGAACTCGGATCCGATCGAATCCCACAGTGCCTTCATGACCTTGACCCGGTCGACGGCCTGGATTCCGTCGGAGCCGCGAACGTACTTGTCAAGGTAGGGGCGTACGTCGGGGTTCTTGAAGTCGGCTGCAGACGACGGTAGGTAGATCAGGCCCGAGGCGACGTCCTGCTCGATGATCTCCTTGATGCGGGGGTAGCCCTGCATCGCGAACATTCGGTACGTCAGGCCGTATTCGAGCTTCGGGATGACGGTGTCGCCGATCCACGGTTCGGGGTTGTTGACCATGGAGTCGGTCAGAGACCAGAACAGGTTGCGCCAGCCGATGACCTCACCGACGCGGGTCTGCACTCCTCGGAAGCCGCCGGCGCCGGTGCGTCGAGGGCCTTCATGAGCAGGCCGGCGATGAAGTCGAGCTTGACCGCGAGACGCGTGCAGCCCTGCAGGGTGAAACGCTGGAGGAATCCGGAACCCGGAAGGAAATTGTTGATCTTCTCGACGTCCCCGTACATGAAGACGTTCTCCCAGGGCACCAGGACCTTGTCGAAGATGAAGATCGCGTCGTTCTCATCCATGCGCGACGAGATCGGGTAGTCGAACGGGCTGCCGACGACCGCGGCGTTCTGCGAGTACGAGGCGCGGGAGATCAGCTTGATGCCCGGTGCGTCCATCGGCACCGTGCAGATCAGCGCGAATTCCTTCTTCTTGATCGGCAGGCCGTAGTGGGCGATGAAGTTGTAGTTGGTGATGGCGGAACCGGTCGCGACGACCTTCGCGCCCGAGACGATGAGGCCGGCGTCGGTCTCCTTCTCGACCTTCATGAACACGTCGCCGACCTGGTCCGGGGGCAGCTGGCGGTCGACCGGCGGATTGATGATCGCGTGGTTCCAGTACAGGACCTTCTCCTGCGATTCCCGGTACCAGCGCTTCGCGTTGTCCTGGAACGGGTTGTAGAACTCGTCGTTCGCGCCGAGCGTGCCGAGGAAGGAGGCCTTGTAGTCGGGGGAGCGGCCCATCCAGCCGTAGGTCAGGCGTGCCCAGGTGGCGATGGCATCGCGGTCCTTGATCAGGTCGGCGGAGGATTTCGGGGTGCGGAAGAACGGCATCGTGACGCCGCCGTTGCCGGTGTCGGTCGGTGTGGTGAGCGCGTCGACGTGCTCACCGGTGTGCATCGCGTCGTAGAGCCGCGCGGTCATCCGGATGGAGTTGCGGAAGGCCGGATGGTTCGTGAAGTCCTTGACCTTCTCGCCGTGCAGATAGATCTCCCGGCCGTCGTCGATCGACGCGATGTACTCGTCGCCCGTCATGGGACGTGTTGCGAAGTTCTGCGTCTGGTTCGCCTCGCATTGCGCAGCCACGTTGACCTTGGAGCGGTCGAGTTTTTCGTCGGGGCGGGATTCGGTGGTGGTCATGGAGTTCTCCTCGTCCGATGGGGCAGAGAAAGGGGTGGGTGTCAGGCCGGGGCCGGAGCCAGGTGGAACGGGGTGAAGCGTGTCTGAGCGTCGAACCATCCGCTGTGCGGATCGTCCATCGAGCCGTTCCACGCAGCGGATGCGCTGGGAGCGCCGAGATCGTGGAACGTGCTGCGGAAGAAGAGGAGAGGATCGACGTCGCGGCTGGAGCGTCGACGATCTCGCCGATGTAGATGACGTGGTCGCCGCCGTCGTACTCGCGCCACGGGATGCACGAGATCGTCGCGGCGGTGCCGGCTAGGACGGGAGAGGTGGGGCCGTCCTCCCATGTCGGCTCGGGCGATTGCGGCCTACCTGCGAAGTGCAGTGCGGTGTCGACCTGGTCGGCCGCGAGGACGTTCACGGCGAACGGCGCACCCGATAGGAATCCGCAGGCCTTGGATTTGCGTGTCAGGGTGACCTGGCACAGGCGCGGCTCGAGCGAGACCGCGGTGAAGGCGGTGACGGTGGCGCCGTGTGGCTCACCGTCCCGGTTGGCGCAGGTGATGACGGTGACGCCACTTGCGAACTGTCCGAAGATGTTTCGCAGGTCTCGCGATTCCATTTCTGCGTCCTCCCTGTCCGGTTCGATCTGGTGTGACACAGACCATATGGATTCCGGAACGGGTGTGCGATCCAGTGAGCGCGGCCACTATCCGCCTAACGCGGCGGGTAGGTATAAAGTCCTTGTTTGCCAGGGACCGTGTCCCTGATCACACTGGAATCAAGGTCCCCGATATCCGAAACGAGGGTGGATCGCAGATGAGAGAGGATTCGACCCGGCACCCGTCCGACTGGGACGAGGTGGAAGAGGTGGTGTCGCATGCGTACTTCTCGCATGAGCTCACTCCCCTCGAGAAGGTCGAACCCCGCCTCGAGCTGCGCACATTGCCTTTGGGCCCGATCCGTTTGGCCCGGATCGGCTGGGGTGCCGAGCGTCGGTGCGCAGTTCGCACCCGGGTGCCTATGCCGTGAACATTCCCCTGTCGCACGATCGAGTCGATTGCCAGCGGCGTCGAGACCGCGTCCGGTGTGGGGCAGGCAACCGTGTTCGAGCCGGATATCGACGCGACGATCCGTCGGTGGAGTGGCGACTGCGAGATCGTCGGGGTCAAGCTCGAGCGCGACTACCTGCACCGCGAGATGGCACGCATCCTCGGGCGCCCCGACCTGCACCTACCTCCTCAGGTCGACCTGTCGACCGACGCGGGGAAGAGTTGGATGGCGTTGCTGCGTTCGATCATCGAGCAGCTCAAGTCCGACGAATCGCTCTGGGGTAATCCGTTGGTCGCCGATCAGCTCTCCGGCGCTCTGACCTCGTCGTTCATTCTCGCGGCGATGCCCGACGACGCCGATCCGACGGGAGGCGCGCGACCTCGGATCATCAAGCGGGTCCTCGATCGAGTGCACGACGACCCGTCCTTGCCCTGGACGTCGGCAGACATGGCCGAGGTCGCCGGTGTGAGCGTGCGGCGTCTGCAGGAGGGCTTCCAGGAGTACCTCGGTATCTGCCCGCGCGATTATCTGCTCGATCTGCGGTTGGCGCGCATCCACGAGGAACTCTCAGCAGGATCCGGTAGAAACCTGTCGGTGACGGATGTGGCATTGAAATGGGGAATCACGCACACCGGGCGGTTCTCGGCGGCGTACAAGCGCAAGTATGGAGTAGCGCCTTCCGCCACGCTGCGTTCCTGAAATCGAGAGGCGCCTGATTCGGTATCGGTACTGGTCAGCGGTGTCGGTAGCCGAGTTCCGCGCTCAATGTCTCCGCGCAGTCGACCACTCGCTTCGCGCACAGATCCCGGAACGAATCGAGGGTGTGCCGTCCCGTCGACGTCGAACACGCGAGTACGCCCACCGCATGGCCGGCAGGGTCGAACACGGGTGCTGCGAGCGAGATCAACCCCTCTTCGAGCTCGGCGGATGCCATCGCGTAACCCTGGCTGCGCACCTCCGCGAGTTCGACGCGGAATGTGTCGGCGTTGTCGATGGTGGTGGGGGTGAGTTTCTCGAATCGGGTCTCCGCGATCACGGCGTCGACCTGTTCGCGCGGTGACCAGGCGAGCAGGGCACGACCCATCGAGGTTGCATATGCGGGTACACGGGTGCCGACCGAGACGTTGATGCTCATGATCCGTCGCACCGGTACGCGTGCCGCGTACACGACCTCGGCCCCATCGAGCACACCGAGCGACGCTGATTCGTGTGTGTGGTCGGCGATCTCCACCAATTTGGGCAGAGCGGAATCCACAAGAGTGTGCGAAGCCGTGTAGTGCTGCCCTATGCTCAGGACGCGCGGAGTCAGTGACCAGCGCGTTCCGGTCGAAGTGACGTAACCGAGCCGCTGCAGCGTCAGTAGGATTCGACGCACTGCCGGCCGCGACAGGTCGGTTTTGGTTGCAACTTCGGCCAACGTCGGTTTCGGATCTTTGTCGTCGAAGGCATGCAATACCGCAAATCCGCGTTCGATGCTCTGAACGAAGTCGCGGTCGTTACTCCGGTTGTTGCCTAGGCCGGTGCTCGGCATTGCATCTCCTACCTGCGGGACTTGTCGATGTTGCCCTATTCGGTGTTGACAAGCGATGTGACAACACGCACAGTATGTGGTGTACGCACTGCGATCCACAAGTACGCACAGCGTACTTTCGGTCAGTCCGCAGCCCCGGAACCGACCGGACCAGTGCTTTAGCGACCTGCTTTCCACACCGTTCTCAGCCCCGACGAGGAGAGTCCATGACCACCACCGAGAACCCCACCGCTCACGGTTCCGGCAATGCCGCCACCGACAAGTTCAAGTCCGAGCGGGCTACGTCCGACACGTCCGTCGAGCGTGCGGCCGCGATCTACAAGGACGTGCTCGAGGCTCTCGCCGGCATCGTCCACAAGCACGAGGTGACGTACGACGAGTACCGGGTGCTCAAGCAGTGGATGATCGACGTCGGCGAGTACGGCGAGTGGCCGCTGTGGCTGGACGTCTTTCTCGAGCACGAGGTCGAGGAAGTGCACTACAACCGCAAGCACTTCACCGGAACCAAGGGGTCGATCGAAGGCCCGTACTACGTGCCGAACGCTCCGAAGCTGCCGTCGAAGTGCACCATGCCGATGCGCGAGAAGGACAAGGTTGCGCCTCCGCTGATCTTCAAGGGCAAGGTGACCGACCTCGAAGGCAACGGCATCCCCGGTGCCACGGTCGAACTGTGGCACGCGGACGAGGACGGTTTCTACTCGCAGTTCGCCCCCGAGATCCCGGAGTGGAACCTGCGCGGCACCATCGAGGTCGACGAAGACGGCAACTACGAGATCACCACACTCAAGCCGGCGCCCTACCAGATTCCGAACGACGGCCCGACCGGCTGGTTCATCAAGTCCTACGGTGGTCACCCGTGGCGTCCCGCCCACCTGCACCTGCTGGTGTCGGCCCCGGGCAAGCGTGCCGTCACCACTCAGCTCTACTTCCAGGGTGGCGAGTGGGTCGAGAACGACGTCGCGACCGCGACCAAGCCGGAGCTGATCCTGGATCCGGAGACGAACGCCGACGGCATCGCAGAGGTGACGTACAACTTCGCCCTCGATCCCGAAGCGTGATCCACATCTGAACTCGAATGCCGGTGTCCTACATGGGCACCGGCATTCGCCGCGAGAGCACCTGCACCGTATCGACCGTCACACCCAGAACTGATTGTGAGCTGACCGAAGATGTCCGACCCCGATCTGGCGATAGTCTCCGTCGAATCGACGATCGTCGACGTACCCCTGATTCGTCCGCACAAGTTCGCGACCACGACATCGGAAGTGCAGCCGATCCTGTTCGTCGCCGTCACCACCGCCGGAGGAGTCACCGGCTACGGCGAAGGCGTCGTGCCCGGAGGCCCGTGGTGGGGAGGCGAATCCGTCGAGACGATGAAGCAGATCGTCGATCGCTACATCGGCCCGTACATCATCGGTCGCGGTGTCGACGAGATCAGCGGCGTCATGCTCGATATCGAACGGATCGTCGCGAACGCACGTTTCGCGAAGGCCGCGGTCGACGTGGCCATGCACGACGCGTGGGGTCGCAGCCTCGGTATCCCGGTCGCGTCGCTGCTCGGCGGTGCTTTCCGCACCGGAGTCGACGTGCGCTGGGCGCTCGGCGCGGCACCTCTCGAAGAAATCGTCGAGGAGGTCACCCACAAGATGGAGCAGCGCCTCAACTTCTCCTTCAAGCTCAAGATGGGTGCTCTCGATCCCGTTGTCGACACCGAGCGTGTCGTGAAGATCGTGGAAGCGTTCGACGGCAAGGTCGGTTTCAGCATCGACGTCAACGCCCGCTGGGATCGCTTCACCGCACTGCGACACGTTCCGCAACTCGTCGACGGCGGCGTCGAACTCATCGAGCAGCCCACCCCGGCCGACCAGCTCGACGTCCTTGCCGAGATCAACCGCCGCGTTTCCGCGCCGGTCATGGCCGACGAATCCGTCCAGACCCCGCACGACGCATACGAGGTCGCCAAACTCGCCGCGGCCGACGTCATCGCCCTCAAGACCACCAAATGTGGTGGCCTGCAGCGGAGCAAGGAGGTCGTCGCGGTTGCGAAGGCCGCCGGTCTGCGTTGCCACGGTGCGACGTCCATCGAAGGCCCCATCGGAACCGCCGCGTCCATCCACTTCGCATGCTCCGAGCCCGGGATCAACTACGGCACCGAGCTGTTCGGCCCGCAGCTGTTCGCCGTCGAGCTGCTGAAGAAGCCGCTCGAGTACTCCGAAGGCAGGTGCACCTGCCCGAGGGTCCGGGCCTCGGCGTCGAGCTGGACATGGATGTCGTGAAGAAGTACGCCCGCGACTGACGTCGTACCCATTTTTCCGCCACAGCCGAAGGAGAAAACCCATGGCACTGTTCCACGTTCGGATGGATGTCAACATTCCGCGCGACCTCGACCCCGAGGTGCGCGCCGAGACCATCGCCAAGGAGAAGGCATACAGCCAGGAACTCCAGCGGGCCGGTAAGTGGCCCGAGATCTGGCGCATCGTCGGCAAGTACAGCAACATCTCCATCTTCGACGTGGACTCGGCCGACGAGTTGCACGAGATCCTGTTCAACCTTCCGCTGTTCCCGTACATGGACATCGAGGTCATGGCGCTGACGAAACACGGATCCGACGTCAAGTAGCCGTTTGACGGATTCGCGACGTAATAGACATCTGCGCTCTTTCCGGGTGGGCGCGGATGTCTATTTGTGCTGTGGAAGTTCCGTTCAACCGGTCGACTCGGGCCACGCTGGGTAGCGGGCCTTACGCCGCTGATGGACCGAAGAGATTCTGCAAGTGCGCCACGTATATACAGACATGCCCGCTGTATGTACTCTCTTGATCGAATGTCCAGGACGGGGAAGGGCAGTTCGATGAGGTTCCTCCGATGTGCAGTAGCCGTGACGGCGATGATGACCGTGTCGGCGCCGCTCGCATATGCCGATCCCGCGCCCCCGGTCGAGTCGTACTCTCTCCAGGAACTGGTCGGTCCGTACCCGTCCGACTTTCCCGCGCGGGGCAATCACATCTCGGTGCTGGATGGATTCACCGCGATCCGCGACACCCGTCCGGACCTGGTGCAACGTAACCTCGACCGAACCGTCGAGATCAACAACAGCGCGACGCCGATCGAGCAGCAGCGCGCGCTGTTCGATGCCGATCACGATCGCCTGCTGTCGTTGTCGGACGGCCTCGGTGAAGGACTCGGCAAAGTGTTCCGGGACGCGCTCGCCGAAGGCCGGCTGCCGAAGGTGCAAGCGTTGCTCGGAGGGGAGGTGGGGCGGGCCGTAGGCGTCACGAACCTGTCGCTCCTGGAAAAACAGCATTGGAACAATCCGAGGCCGTTCGAACTTGCACCCGACCGCATCCAATACTATTTCGGTGATGGTGTCAGTGGCGCCGCGGACCCATATGCCGAGGTCGGCGGCACGAGTTCGTATCCGTCGGGCCACACCTCGGGGTCGTATCTCAACGGGATCCTGCTCGCAGACATGCTGCCCGAACTGGCGCCTCAGATCCTCGCCCGCACGTCGGAGGTGGGTAACAGCCGAATCGTGCTCGGGGTTCATTATCCGCTCGATGTGATGGGCGGCCGCATCATGGGGCAGGTCGCGGCCGCGCAGCGATTGAACGATCCCGCCTTCGCGCGGTTGGTCGACGAAGCAGAAGCCGAGCTTCGAGCTGAACTCGAACGGTCCGTCGGTGTCCCGCTCGGTGACTACATCGCTACCGACGCCCCGTATCGCCGGTCGGATGCGGCACGCGACGATTTCCGCGCACGAATGACGTACGGTTTCGATTTCATCGACCCGACAATGGTGAACGACATCCCCGCCGAAGCTGCTGTACTGATGCGGGGCGTCGCGCCTGACCTGACCGATGGGCAGCGACTGGACATACTGCGGCGCACTGCAATTCCCGCGGGCTACCCACTCGATCAAGCCGGTCCTGACGGAGGATGGCTTCGCATCGATCTCCCTGCCGCCTACGGCGCACTGTAACCACTCGGTTCGGATCGTCGACGTCCGTCATGCGCACGGATTCTGATGTGCGGATGCGGACAGGGCGCGGCAGTTCAGGCCATACTCAGGGTATGAGCCTGCCGCTTCGTGACGTGTACGCCGAGCCCACCCTCGCAGACCTCCTGCCGTCGGTGCTCGCCTCCGCGGGTGTTGCCGGCGAGATGAACCGCCTCGGACTTGCCGAGTGCTCCCGGACCGTAGTCCTGCTCGTCGACGGTATGGGGTGGGAACTACTGCAACGGAACAAGAAGGCTGCACCGTTCCTCACCTCCGCCCCCGGACACTCGATCCGCGCCGGGTTCCCCACCACCACCGCGGTGAGCCTCGCGTCGCTCGGCACCGGCCTACCGTCGGGTCGTCACGGGATCACCGGCTACCAGTCGTACGTCGACGAGATCGAAGCGCCCGTCAACTGGTTGCGCTGGACGCTCGCGGGTACGGCCATCGACAAGCGCGACGAGCTGGTCCCCGAGAAGGTGCAACCGCATCCGACGGTGTTCGAACGGGGAAGTGTCGCGGGGATCGCCGTCACGACCGTCGTTCCGAAACACTTCGAGGGTAGTGGCCTGACCCGCGCAGTTCTCCGCGGCGGCGCGTTCGTCGGGGTTTCCGCCTACGGCGACCTGCTCGCCCGCGTGGTGTCGGCCATCGGCGCCGACGAACGCAGCCTCGTCTACTGCTACCTCGGCGAGGTCGACACGCTCGGCCACGTGTACGGGCCCGAATCGGATGCGTGGCTCGCGCAGCTGACCATCGTCGACCGGTTCGTCGAGCAACTTGCCGCGGCGCTTCCCCGCGACGCCCGCCTGCTCGTCACCGCAGATCACGGCATGGTCGATGCCTCCCGCGGACGCCGCGTGGACTTCGACCACACCCCCGGGCTCGGTGAGGAGGTGAGCGTCATCGCCGGTGAACCTCGCTGCCGGCACGTCTACACCGGCAGCGTCGACACGGTGCTCGAACGCTGGCGGAACGAACTCGGCGACGACATGTGGGTCGGCACCCGCGACGACGTGCTCGCTGCCGGTCTGTTCGGTCCCGAGCCCACGCCGTCGCTGGTCGGCCGCATCGGCGACATCGTCGCGATCGGGAGAGGGGAGTCGTCGGTGATCCGCACCGACGGGGAGCGTGTGATGTCGGAATTGCCCGGGCAACACGGTGCGCTCACCGACGACGAACTGTTCGTGCCACTTCTGCGTCTCCAATGACAGGCCGGGTGCGGTGAGCCGCAAAACGGGTCACGACGTGTGCAACGTCGCGTACCCGCAATCGAATTTGTCGCATAGTGTGTGCACATGAGCTCCAGTGCTTCTGTGACCTGGCACGATCGGACGAGTCGGATCGCGTTGATCCTGCTCTGGGTCGTCCGGATCCTCGTCAAACCGATCCTGAGCATCTGGCCGAGCAACGACTTCGGTATCGGCATCCTCGGCCGGCTCTCGTGGGTGGTCGACAAGGTCACGCCCAGACCGCGGTCGGTGGAGATCGTCGACACCGATCTCGGTGGAGTGCCGGGCGAGTGCATCATCTCGCCCAAGCCCGTCGACGATCCGCTCGAGGACGCCACCATCCTGTACTTCCACGGCGGGGGTTTCATCTTCTGCGGGCCTTCGACACATCGGCAGCTGTGCGTGCAACTCGCGCTCGATTCGGGAGCGCCGGTGTACTCCATGGACTACCGGCAGGTCCCCGCTGTTCCGATCGCGGGATCGGTCCACGACGCAATGAATGCGTACACCGCTCTGCTCGAGACGGCCGTCGATCCCACCAGGATCATCGTGGGCGGCGACTCGGCCGGTGGATACCTCGCCGTCAAGGTCGCGGAGATCGCCGCTCGCCGCGGCATCCAGCGACCGGCTGCCGTCATCGGTTACTCGCCGCTGTTGAGCCTCGATCTCGACGACTCCGGCCACGACCTCGAATACATGAAGAAGGACGCCTACCTGCCCATCGAGGCACTCGAAAAGCTGCGGCCGCGCTGGCTGGCGGGGCAGGAGGCGATCGAGGGCGAGATGAACCCTGTCGACGCCGACCCGGCGCTTTTCCCTCCGATGTTCCTGAGTGCAGCCGAATTCGAGTTGACCCGACCCGACGTCGAGGACATGACCGAGCGACTCGCAGACGCGGGAAGAACAGTGGAAACACACCTGTGGCGCGAGCAGATCCACGCGTGGCCGGTCCTTGCGCGAGCATTGCCCGAGGCGATGGAACTCATCGGGCTGAGCACGCGGTTCGCGCGCCGCGCCGTCGTCGCAGTCGGTGACGGTCGCGCCGCCTGACGCATTACAGGTTCGTGTTCGGCGGATCCGTCGAATCGGAAAGCCTCGCGCCGTGCCCGCCGTTCTCGGCACCGGACGGGCACTGCGCACCGGCGGTGTACGCCGTCATCGACAATGACCCGTAGTCGACCCCGCCGACGAGAACATCCGGTTGTTCACCCGACGCGGCAAGCAGGCCTGCGAAATGCAGCATCGGAAGGAAATGGTCCGGCGTCGGAACGGCTTTCGCGAAGTCGGGATGCTCCTGCAATACGGCCGCATCGCCGGGCCGGTCGCGCAGCACTTCGCCGGCTGCCTCGTCGAAACGCTGGGCCCAGTCGAACCCTTCGGTCGGCTTCGACGAATCCATACTGCGGAGGTTGTGCACGATGTTGCCGCTGCCGACGATCAGCACACCGGCATCACGGAGTGACGCCAGCGAAGCTCCGAGCTCGACGTGATACTCGAGCGGCTTGTACGCGTTGAGACTCAATTGCACCACCGGCACGTTCGCATCCGGGAACATGTGGGTGAGTACAGACCACGTACCGTGATCGATACCCCACGAATCGACGTCGCCGCCCACCCATTTCGGTCGTGCGAGATCCGCGATCTCCTCCGTCAGCTCGGGGAGCCCGGGCGCGGATATTCGACGTCGAACAACTCCTGCGGGAACCCGAAGAAGTCGTGGATCGTGCGCGGCGACGGCATCGCAGTGACCGCGGTGGCGTTGATGAACCAGTGCGCCGAGATGGACAGGATCGCGCGCGGTGTCGGCATCGACGCCCCTAACGCGGCCCACGCCTGCGTGTACCGGTTCGATTCGAGTGCATTGAGCGGGCTGCCGTGGCCGATGAATGCGACGGGCATGCGTGTCGTCATGAGCGTCTCACCTTCCGGGGGCGATGCGAGGGCGCAACCAGTCGACGAGATCGCCCAGAACCCGGTCGTTCTCGGGTTCGTTGAACACCTCGTGGAACAGCCCGTCGTACAGCTTCAGGGTCAGATCCTCCGAGCCTGCGCGGTCGGCGATCAGCTGAGCGCCCGCGGGATCGGCGAGGGCATCGGCGGTGCCGTGCTGCACCAGCACCGGCAACGTGAGGGACGGCAAACGCTGCGCCAGGCTCTGCTCGTTATCGATCAATACCCGTGCGATCCCAGCGGGAACCAGCCCGTGGTGGACCAATGGGTCGGCCTGGTACGCCGCGACGACCGCCGGATCGCGCGACACCGCGCTGCTGTCGAGCTTCTGCACCGGCAGATCGGGGAGGAAACGGCCGATCACCTTGCCGATTTCCACAACCGGGCCGGGCGTTCCGGAGGTGACCACCACTGCGGGTCCGGACAGTGCGAGCGCCGTCAGACGGTCCTGGTGGTCGAGCGCGTACGCCAGCGCGATCGCGCCACCCATCGAATGCCCGAGCAGGAAGACCGGTAGACCCGGATAGGCCTGCGTCGCGATATCGAACAGCCGGTCGAGGTCGTCGGTGAACTCCGACATCTCGCGCGCGTGCAGGCGCTTGCCGCCGGAACGGCCGTGACCGTGATGGTCGAGCGCGAACACGACCAGGCCCAGTGAACCCAGCCGCTCAGCGACGTGATCGTAGCGGCGGGCGTGCTCACCGAGTCCGTGCGCCAACACCAGCACCCCGGTGACCTCACCGTTGTCGGGCGACCACACGTCGTACACGATCCGAGTGCAGTTGCCCCCGCTGAACGAGGACTCGGTGCGCTGCATGGGTATCTCCTACCGGGGGGTGGTCACATGGCCGTCTCACGCATCCTTCCACGAGGACACCTTCCGGGCTTGTGGACTCGACGAGACCGGAGGAACCTCGGAAAGGGGACCTCACAGTGAGAGGAATCGTGATGGACACAGTCATCACCGAAATTGCTCCCGACGTCTACCGCCTGTCCACGTTCGTCGACGAGGCAAACCTGACGATGAACCAATTCCTGATAGGTGGAGACGAGCCGCTGTTGTTCCACACCGGATATCGGTCGTTGTTCCCTTCCGTCTCCGACGCGGTCGCACGACTGATCCCGCTGAATCGGTTGCGGTGGATCACGTTCGGCCACGTCGAGGCCGACGAATGCGGCTCGATGAACTCGTGGCTCGCCGTAGCGCCGGCCGCGGAAGTCGCGCACGGCGCAATGGCGTGCTTCGTTCAGGTCAACGACCTCGCCGACCGGCCGCCGCAGCCGCTGCAGGACGGCGAGGTGCTGGATACAGGCCTGCGCCGAGTCCGCCACATCGACACGCCTCATGTTCCACACGGGTGGGACGCCGGCCTGATGTTCGAGGAGACCACGTCGACGCTGCTGTGCGGCGACCTGTTCACAGCATTCGGCAGTTATCCGGCACGGACGGACAGCGAGATAGTCGGCCCCGCATTGGCAGCGGAAGATATGGGACACGCGACGTGCCTGACTCCCGAATTGGCTCCGACCATCCGTGCACTCGCCGACCTGCAGCCGCGTGTGCTCGCCCCGATGCATGCACCTGCGTACGAGGGTGATTGCCACGAGGCTCTCGGCAACCTCGCTGCGGCTTACGAAGAACGATTCACCGCTGCGCTCGACAGCGCTCGCCCGACTGCGTGAGCAATTCGATTGACGTCGTCGCGGGGATCGGTATCCTGGACGACGTGATTCAAGCGCTTCTCTTCAACTGACGACACCGATCCGCACCTCGTGACGTAACCGAGGCGACGGGTCGAGTTGTGTCCACCGGCCTGCTCTCATGGCCGTTCGTCAGAAGCGCATGTCCCGTCCGTCGTGGGACGAGTGCGCCTCCACCGGAGGAAGAATGACCATCATTACCTTGCCCCAGCGCGCTCGCGCCCAACTCGGCGCCCATGACGTGCACATTGCTCGCGGCGGTCGTCCCGTCCTGCAGGGTGTCGATCTTGCGGTGACACCCGGTTCGCGGCTCGGGGTCGTCGGCGACAACGGTCGCGGCAAGACGACGCTGATCAATGTGCTTGCCGGCCGGCTCGAACCCGATCAGGCACGGTGCGGCGTTTCGGCTCGCTCGGTGTCGCCGAGCAGGAAATGGCCGTCACCGAGAGCCGCACCGTGGGCGACCTCATCGACATCGAACTCGTCCACGTCCGTGAGGTGTTGCGCCTGCTCGACGAGGCAACAGTTGCTCTCGCCGAAGAGGAACCCGGTGCGTCGGATGCATATGCCGACGCCCTCGATGCGGCCGAACAACTCGACGCGTGGGACGCCGACCGGCGCGTCGATACCGCTCTCGAAGCGCTGGCGCGGTGACCGACCGGTCGCGTCTCCTTGCCGAGATGTCGGTGGGGCAGCGCTACCGCGTCCGGCTGGCCGCTTTGCTCGGCGCGGAGCACGATTTCCTGCTCCTCGACGAGCCGACCAACCACCTGGACGCGTCGGGGCTCGAATATCTGACCGAACGGCTGCAGCAGACGCGCAGCGGTGTGGTCCTCGTCAGCCACGATCGTGCACTGCTCACGGATGTGGCGACATCGATCCTCGACCTGGATCCCAGTGTGGACGGCCGCCCCCGCCTGTACGGCGGCGGCTACGCCGGCTACCGCAAGGGACGTGTCGCGGAGTACGAGCGGTGGGTCGCCGAGTACGCACGTCAACAGGCCGAGCATGCGCGTCTCGCTGTCGACCTCGAAGCAGCCCAGGACCGGCTCGTCACGGGGTGGCGGCCCGACAAGGGCACCGGCAAGCATCAGCGCGCGACCCGCGCACCGGCGCTCGTGCAGTCGGTGCATCGGCGGCAGGAAGCGCTCGATGAGCATGCGGTGACGACTCCACCACCGCCGTTGCGGTTCTCCATGCCCGCGCTCGGTGCGGAACTCGACGGGATCGATCGTGACGAGCCGCTGATCCGAGCGGAGGACGTCACGGTGTCGGGGCGCCTCACCACCCCGGTCTCGCTGTCCCTCGGTGCGCGCGCACGGCTCGCCGTGACCGGGCCCAACGGAGCCGGAAAGTCGTCGTTCCTCGCCGTACTCGCCGGCGAACTGACACCCACGTCCGGGGACCTGGACATCGCGGAACTCGTGCGGGTCGGACGCCTGGCTCAGGAATCGCCCGCGCCCCCAGCAGCCCGCGTCCGGGAAGTCTACGAGCGGCATGTCGGCGCGCTCGAATCTGCAGGCATCGTCCCGCGCGAGGAAGCGGTGGCACTCGAAGATCTGGGTCTGTTCACCGAACATGATCTCGGTCAACGAGTCCGGGACCTGTCGATGGGGCAGCAACGGAGGCTCGACCTCGCGATGGTGCTCGCCACACGACCGCACGTCCTGCTTCTCGATGAGCCGACCAACCACCTGTCGATCACGCTGGTCGACGAGCTGACCGACGCGCTCGGTGCGACCGACGCGGTGGTCGTCCTCGCGACACACGATCGGCAGCTGCGACGAGATATCGCCGACTGGCCGCATCTCGCGCTGATCGGCCGGCATGAAGGAGGGGCTTGATCGGCTGCAGTTCGTCCGCTACCCCCATCGGGTGTCTCACTCGCCTGGCGAGTTCGCCGAGGTGGACGACTGCAGCGGCAGTGCCGAGGCATCGGCGGGCAAGGGATTCCATTCCTCGAGTTGCTCGATGGCGGTGTTCGCAACCGCCACGGCCTCGTCCCGGTCGACCCGTGACAGCAGGAGTGCGCTGACGGACAGCGACGTCAGGAGTCGGGCCCTGTGGGACAGCGTCGCGGTCGACGCCTCCGGGTCGTGGGCGCGGAGTGCGTGGGTGAGCGCCCGAGTCAGCTCGCGCTGATATGCGTTGACTACGGCCCGCTGCGTATCGTCGTGCGCGGCGAATCCGGCGGCACTGTTGAGCAGGAGACAGCCGCGGCTCGGGGCGTCGACGGAGAGGGACGCGAGCACATTGGCGAGGCTCCGGTAGTAGCGTGCGGCGGCGTCGTGGCGGGTCGCTCGTCGGTCAGAATGCGGAGCCGGGGGCGCACCACGCGGTCGAGGTAGTCGTCGACGGCGGCGTCGAACAGTCCGCGTTTGCTGGTGAATGCGTTGTACAGGCTCGATCGGTTCAAACCAGTGGCGCGTTCGAGGTCGGGTATCGATGTGGATTCGAAGCCCTTGTCCCAGAACAGGTCGCGAGCGCGGCCGACTACTTCGGCCGTGTCGAAATCCTGCGTGCGAGCCATGGCGATCCTCATCCCCGGTTATGAAACGACCATTTCAGTATATATTGAAATGACCAGTTCAGAATGAGGAGGGGTTCCATGGTCGCCGCGGGTCTTGTTCTTGCCGCACTCGCCAGTGCGCTTCACGTGTACATTTTTGTGCTCGAGTCCGTCCTCTGGACCGCACCGCGTACCCGAGCGACGTTCGGGACCAGTGCAGAAGAGGCAAATGCAACCAAAGAGCTTGCCTTCAATCAGGCTTCTACAACCTCTTCCTGGCGATCATGACGGTGGTCGCATCGTCGCTGTGATCATCGGCTCGACAGCACTCGGCGCGGCCTCGTCTTCGCCGGCGCGGGATCCATGCTTCTCGCGGCGCTCGTGCTCCTGCTGTCGTCACCCGATAAGGCTCGCGCGGCGATCACGCAGGGAACGCTTCCGCTACTTGCCGTACTCCTCCTCGCACTCGGGCTGGCGCTGTGACCGCAGAAATATCGAAAGGACATCTCGATGACGTCGAGCACCCAGATTCAGCTGATCAACCGGCCGGTGGGTTGGCCCACTCATGACGACTTCCGCTCCGTCACCGTCGAGTTGCCAGGCCTCGGGCCGGACCAGGTGCGCGTGGCCAACGCATTCACTTCGGTAGACCCGTACATGCGCGGCCGGATGAACGATGTGAAGTCATACATCCCGCCGTTCGTGCTGGGCGAGACGATGACCGGCGGGGCCGTCGGTCGGGTCGTCGAATCCACCACCGTCACGCACCCGGTCGGCTCCGTCGTGGTCCATGACCTCGGGTGGCGCGATGTCGCACAGGGTGACGCATCGGCGTTCCGTGTCGTCGAAGAGATTCCCGGAGTGCCGATCTCGGCACACCTGGGGATCCTCGGATTGACCGGGCTCACGGCGTACGTGGGACTCGTGCATGTCGCCCACCTGCAGCCGGGCGAGTCCGTGTTCATTTCCGGGGCAGCGGGCGCGGTGGGGACTGCGGCCGGGCAGATCGCCCGGCTCGAGGGTGCTTCCGAGGTCATCGGGTCTGCCGGCTCCGCAGAGAAGGTCGCGCTACTCGCCGACAAGTACGGGTACAGCGCCGCCTTCGACTACAAGCAGGCACCGGTGCGCGAGCAACTGCGCGAGATCGCCTGCGCCGGTATCGATGTCTACTTCGACAACGTCGGCGGCGACCACCTCGAAGCCGCACTCGACGTCATGCGGAACGGCGGCCGGGCCGCGCTCTGCGGTGCCATCTCCGCGTACAACGCCACCGAGCGCACACCTGGCCCCGACAATATGATGAACATCATCAGCCGGGGGCTCACCCTCGAGGGATTCACCCTTGGAAACTACACGCACATCTTCCCCGAGTTCGCCGCCAAGATGGGACCTGGCTCGCCTCCGGCGCCGTGGTCCATGACGAGACCGTTGTCGACGGCATCGAGAATTCTGTCGATGCGTTCCTTCAGCTCATGCGCGGCGCGAACGTCGGAAAGATGCTGGTGAAGGTCGCGTAGTCACCTGTGCGCTTCAGGAGTCGGTTGTCCGGCCAGGCCGTCAGCCATAGACCTGAGCGTAGAGGTCTCGGATCTCCGCTTCGGTGGGGACCAGCGGATTGTTGTTCGGCGACCCTGATGCCAAGGCCTGCTCGGCCATGAGCGGAATCAATTCGTCCCACTGAGCCTTGTCGATGCCGTATACCTTCGGTGTCGGGACCTGCACGTCGCGGCACAGCTCGCGTAGTGCCACGACCAGGTTGTTCGAGGCGGTAGCGTCGGTGTCGCCGGGTGTGGCGACTCCGAGTGCACGAGCGCAGTCGGCGTAGCGGACTTCGGCGGCGCTCACGGAGAAGGCGGTGACCGCGGGAAAGAGCATCGCGTTCGACAACCCGTGCGCGACATGGAAATGCGCACCGATGGGCCTGCTCATGCCGTGCACGAGTGCCACCGACGAGTTGGAGAACGCGATGCCGGCCTGGGTGGCGGCGAGCATCATCTGCTCGCGTGCTTCGGCGTCGCTGCCGTCGGCATACACACGGCGCAGCATGCGACCGATAGTGCCGATGGCGACGAGAGCGAGGCTGTCGGAGAACGGATTCGCCTTGCGGCTGACATACGCCTCGATGGCGTGGGTGAGTGCGTCGACGCCGGTGTCGGCGGTGAGTCTAGGCGGCATCGACAGTGTCAGTTCGTAATCGATCACCGCGGCGACCGGAAGGAACGCCAGACCGGGACAGAGCATCTTCTCGTCGTTCGCGCTGTCGGTGATGACAGTGAACTGGGTTGCTTCCGAACCGCTTCCGGCTGTAGTCGGCACGGCGATGATCGGAGGGCAGGCCCGATGTTGTTGCGCGGGGCCTTGTAGTCACGCATCTGCCCGCCCTGCCTACCGAGAATGCCGAGCGCTTTCGCGGTGTCCATCGGGCTGCCGCCGCCGAACCCGATGACGGAATCGGCGTCGTGTTCGGCGAGCGCGGCGACACCCGCTTCGAGGGAGTCGGTGGTGGG
>BBEG01000013.1 GCA_001312645.1 Rhodococcus sp. JCM 9791 | reverse complement strand
GCGCGCGGCCCGCCTCTCGTTCTACGGAGTCGATGCTGCGCCACCCGTGTAGGTCGATCCGGTCGGGGCGTCGCTCGGCCAGGAGTCTGCCGAGGCTCCGACGGTCGCCGCGCGGCCGCGTCAACCGTCCTGCATCGAAATCGGCGAACAGTGCGGCTACGGTCTCCTTCGCACACGCCTTGTTGGTACCGATGACTCCGCTGGGACCGCGCTTGATCCATCCCGTCACGTAGACACCCGCTTCGACGCGACCACCCACGCTGGGGACGATTGCGCGCTGTTCGTCGAACGGCAGCCCGGGAATCGGAACACCCTGATAGCCGATCGATCGGAGCACGAGGCCGGCGCTCACATCCTCGATATCGTCGGTCGCACGTGCGACGAGCGCGCCCTCGGGTGTCTCGACCAGCTCGGTCCGGGCGACGCGTGCACCGTCCACGTGGTCGTCGCCGACAAGTTCGGACGGCACGGCGTGGTAGCGGAAGACGATGCGGCGATTCCCTTCGCGTAGTTCGCGAGCCGCATACTCACGGGCGAGTCGGACGCGCATCGCCACGGCCGGGTCGCTCGCGACGGCGCGTTCGCTGGCCCGGTCGAGGACGAGTGCGGAGTCGTCGATGACGACGTCCACGCCGTTCAGGTCGCCGAGCGCAAGGAATTCGGGGTTGCTGTATGCGGCTTGGGCCGGCCCTCGGCGCCCGAGGAGGACGACCTCGCGGATATTGCTGTGGCGCAGCGCCTCGAGTGCGTGGTCGGCGATGTCGGTGCGCGCGAGTTCCTCGACGTCCATGGTGAGGATGCGGGCGACGTCGATGGCGACGTTGCCGTTGCCCACGATGACGGCGCGCTCGGCCGACAGATCGAAGGTGCGATCCGCATAGTCGGGATGGCCGTTGTACCAGGCGACGAATTCCGTAGCGGCGTGGCTGCCCGGGAGGTCTTCGCCGGGAACGCCGAGACGACGATCGGCAGAGGCACCCACCGCGTACACCACCGCGTGGTGGTGGTCGAGCAGTTCCGCGTGGGTGAGGTGGCGGCCGATCTCGGTGTCGAGGTGCAGCGCGAAGGCGTCGCGACGGAAGGACCACTCGAACGACTCGGTGACGGACTTCGTGCCGGGATGGTCGGGGGCGACTCCGGCACGGACCAGACCGAACGGTGTCGGCAGCCGCTCGAACATCTCGACCTCGACATCGGATCGATCGAGCAGTTCCTGCGCCGCATAGCAGGCTGCGGGCCCGGCCCCTACGACAGCAACCCGCAGTTCCGAGATCCCGCGGCGCGGCCGGTGTCGGCACGAGAGGGTCCCAGCCCTCCGGCATGGGGTGCGCGCGGTAATAGGCGGCGTTGATCTCGGCGAAGCGGGCCTGGGACGGTTCGAGCTTGTCGTCCGGAAGGATCGCTTCGACCGGGCATGCGTCGGCGCACGCACCGCAGTCGATGCAGGTCTGCGGGTCGACGTGCAGCATCTCCGTCGTGCTGAACTCACGTTCGGCGGGGGTGGGATGGATGCAGTTGACCGGGCAGACGGCGACGCAGCTCGCATCGTTGCAGCACGTCTGGGTGATGACGTAGGCCATGGCGGTGTCCTCCGAGGCAGGGCTGGGCAACCAAGTTTCATGTAACACTCAGTAACAGTTACCTTGACTGTAGTCGCGCATTCGCGTGCTTCGCAAGGCACGACCCGCCACGCGGATAGCA
This sequence comes from Rhodococcus sp. JCM 9791, assembly GCA_001312645.1. GTDB lineage: Bacteria > Actinomycetota > Actinomycetes > Mycobacteriales > Mycobacteriaceae > Rhodococcus. The sequence continues at coordinate 34,229 of BBEG01000013.1, read as the reverse complement.
GGAAGTCGACGTCGGCGTTCCGGTTCGGGCACGTAGCCCCTACGGTGGGATGATGACCCGCACCCTGATCTTGCTGCGCCACGGGAAGTCCGCGTATCCGGACGACGTGGACGATCACGAGCGCCCCCTCTCTCCACGCGGCCGACGAGAAGCAGGTCTCGCCGGTCGATGGATACGAGCCAACCTGCCTGAGATCGACGCAGTGCTGTGCTCCGACGCGACACGCACGCGCAAGACTCTCGCCGAAGCGACGATCGACGCACCCGTCGACTACCGCGCGGCGCTCTACGGGGCCACTGCCGAGGGCGTCATCGCGGAGATCCGCTCGGTGGATCCGAAAATTCACACTCTGCTCGTGATCGGGCACGAGCCGTCGCTGTCCGAGACGGCGCTGAGTCTGGCCACAGACCACACCAGCGACATCGCCCAGCAACTCTCCGAGAAGTTTCCGACCTCAGCGCTCGCGGTCCTCACCGTTCGAGGCAACTGGGACGACCTCGAGTCCGGTCGCGCCGAACTGACCGACTTCCACATCCCACGCTGAGCGTCGCTTCTCCACGACGTACCCAGAAACCACAAAGGTCCCGCCCTGAAGAGAGAGGGCGGGACCTTTGTGACTACGGCAGCGAACTACCGGTAGTCGTTGGAGTAACCGTAGTCATCCAGAGGCACTGCAGCACCGGTGTTCTGGCCGAAGCCGTCCGGCGAGTAGTACTGATCGTCGTACGCCGGGATGGCGTACGCGGCAGCACGAGCCTCCTCGGTCGGCTGAACCTGGATGTTCCGGTACTTGTTGATGCCGGTACCGGCCGGGATCAGCTTGCCGATGATCACGTTCTCCTTGAGACCGATCAGCTTGTCCGAACGGCAGTTGATCGCCGCGTCGGTCAGCACACGAGTGGTCTCCTGGAACGATGCCGCCGACAACCACGAGTCGGTGGCCAGCGACGCCTTTGTGATGCCCATGAGGACGGGGCGACCGGCAGCCGGCTCGCCACCTTCCTGGACCACACGACGGTTCGCAGCCTCGAACTCGCTGCGCTCGACGAGTGAACCGGGCAGGAACTCCGTCGCACCCGAATCGATGATCGTCACGCGACGCAGCATCTGACGCACGATCGTCTCGATGTGCTTGTCGTGAATCGACACGCCCTGGCTCCGGTAGACCTCCTGGACCTCGTGGACCAAGTGGATCTGAACCTGACGGGGGCCCATCACACGCAGCACCTCGTGCGGATCGGCAGCACCTTCGAGGAGCTGCTGACCGACATCCACGTGGTCGCCGTCGCCGAGGACACCCTCGGTGCCGTCGGCCTTGCGGATGACGTGCAGACGCTGACGCTTCGACAGCTTGTCGTACACAACCTCCTCGCCACCGTCGTCGGGGATGATCGTGATCTTGTAGAAACGATCGTCGTCCTCGAGGCGGATACGTCCGGAGACGTCGGCGATCGGAGCCTTGCCCTTCGGGATACGGGCCTCGAACAGCTCCTGGACACGGGGCAGACCGCCGGTGATGTCCTCACCGACACCACCCTGGTGGAACGTACGCATCGTCAGCTGCGTACCGGGCTCACCGATCGACTGTGCGGCGACGATACCGACGGCCTCGCCGATGTCGACGAGCTTGCCCGTCGCCATCGAGCGGCCGTAGCAGGTCGCGCAGACGCCGGTGCCGGTGTCGCAGGTGAGGACCGAGCGGACCTTGACCTTCTGGATACCGGCCTCGAGGAGTGCCTCGATCGCCGGATCGCCGAGGTCGGAGCCGCGCTCGACGACGACATTGCCGGCCGCATCGATTGCATCCGTGGCCAGCGTGCGGGCGTACGTGCTCGTCTCGATGTGAGCATCGCGGACCAGCTTGCCGGTCTCGTTGCCCTGTGCGTCGCGCTCGGGCTCAGCGATGACCATCTCGATGCCACGCGGCGTGCCACAGTCGACCTCGCGCACGATGACGTCCTGCGAGACGTCCACCAGACGACGGGTCAGGTAACCCGAGTCGGCGGTACGCAGAGCGGTATCGGCAAGACCCTTACGCGCACCGTGGGTATTGATGAAGTACTCGGCGACGGTCAGGCCCTCGCGGAACGAGGACTTGATCGGACGAGGAATGAACTCGCCCTTCGGGTTCGTCACCAAGCCTTCATGCCCGCCAGCGACCGGATCTGGGTCATGTTGCCCGCAGCGCCGGACTTCACGATCGTCGGGATCGGGTTGTCATCCGGGTAGTGCGCCTCCATGACCTGGCCGACCTCTTCGGTCGCCTCCTGCCACAGCTTGACGAGCGAATCGCGGCGCTCGTCCTCGGACAGCTTGCCTCGGTCGTACTGCCGCTGGATCGAGTCGGCCTGACCCTCGTAACGCTCGAGGATCTCCTTCTTCTCCGGCGGAACCAGAACGTCCGACATCGCGATGGTGACACCGGACCGCGTGGCCCAGTAGAAACCCGCATCCTTGAGCTTGTCGACGGTCTGTGCGACGACGATCATCGGGTAGCGCTCGGCGAGATCGTTGATGATCCCGGCCTGACGCTTCTTCGGCATGATGTCGTTGACGAAACCGTAGTTCACCGGCAGCAACTCGTTGAACATCACGCGACCGAGGGTGGTGTCGGCGAGCCATTCCTCGCCGTAACGCCAGCCGTCGGGGAACAGCTCGTTCTCGATCTCACGCGGCGGACGCTGCTGGGACAGACGCACCCGGATAGGGGCCTGCACCGAGAGCACACCGCGGTCGACGGCCATGATGGCTCGGCAGGCGACGAGTACACGCCCTGCTCCGGTTCGTCGGCCGAGGAAGGCTTGTACGCGCCCACCGCGTCCTCGACGAGACGGGTCAAGTGGTACAGACCCGTCACCATGTCCAGACGCGGCATGGCCAGCGGGCGGCCCGATGCCGGCGACAGGATGTTGTTGGACGACAACATCAGGATGCGTGCCTCGGCCTGAGCCTCTGCCGACAGCGGCAGGTGCACGGCCATCTGGTCGCCGTCGAAGTCGGCGTTGAAGGCTTCACAGACGAGCGGGTGCAGCTGGATGGCCTTACCCTCGACGAGCTGAGGTTCGAAGGCCTGGATGCCGAGGCGGTGAAGCGTAGGTGCACGGTTCAGCAGGACCGGGTGCTCGTTGATGACCTCTTCGAGGACGTCCCACACCTGCGGGCGCTGACGCTCGACCATGCGCTTGGCCGACTTGATGTTCTGCGCGTGGTTCAGGTCCACGAGGCGCTTCATCACGAACGGCTTGAACAGCTCGAGAGCCATGAGCTTCGGCAGACCACACTGGTGCAGCTTGAGCTGCGGGCCGACGACGATGACCGAACGGCCCGAGTAGTCGACGCGCTTACCGAGCAGGTTCTGACGGAAACGACCCTGCTTGCCCTTGAGCAGATCGGACAGCGACTTGAGCGGGCGGTTACCCGGACCCGTCACCGGCCGGCCGCGGCGACCATTGTCGAACAGCGCGTCGACGGACTCCTGGAGCATCCGCTTCTCGTTGTTGACGATGATCTCGGGGGCACCGAGGTCGATCAGTCGCTTGAGGCGGTTGTTCCGGTTGATGACACGGCGGTACAGATCGTTGAGGTCGGACGTCGCGAAGCGGCCACCATCGAGCTGCACCATCGGACGCAGCTCCGGCGGGATCACCGGAACAGCGTCGAGGACCATGCCCATCGGCGAGTTGCCGGACTGCGCGAACGCCGCCACGACCTTGAGACGCTTGAGCGCGCGGAGCTTCTTCTGCCCCTTGCCACTGCGGATGATCTCGCGCAGCAGCTCGGCCTCTGCGTTGATGTCGAAGGTCTCGATGAGCTTCTGGATCGCCTCTGCGCCCATCGCGCCGGTGAAGTACTCGCCGTAGCGGTCCTGCAGCTCGCGGTAGATCATCTCGTCGACGATGAGCTGCTTGGGAGCCAGCTTCGTGAACGTCGTCCAGATCTCGTCGAGACGATCGAGCTCGCGCTGTGACCGGTCGCGCAGCTGACGCATCTCGCGCTCGCCGCCGTCCTTGACCTTGCGGCGGACATCGGACTTCGCGCCTTCGGCCTCGAGCTCGGCCAGGTCGGCTTCGAGCTTCTGTGCGCGGGCCTCGAGGTCGGCGTCGCGCTGATCGGCGACACCCTTCTTCTCGACCTCCATCTCGGCCTCGAGCGTCGAGAGTTCGTTGTGACGGAGCTCGTCGTCGACCGAGGTGATGACGTACGCAGCGAAGTAGATGATCTTTTCGAGATCCTTCGGTGCGAGGTCGAGCAGGTAACCGAGACGGCTCGGCACGCCCTTGAAGTACCAGATGTGGGTGACGGGTGCGGCCAGTTCGATGTGGCCCATCCGCTCACGACGCACCTTGGCGCGGGTCACCTCGACGCCACAGCGCTCGCAGATGATGCCCTTGAAGCGGACACGCTTGTACTTACCGCAGTAGCACTCCCAGTCCCGGGTGGGGCCGAAGATCTTCTCGCAGAAGAGGCCATCCTTCTCGGGCTTGAGCGTGCGGTAGTTGATGGTCTCAGGCTTCTTGACCTCGCCGTACGACCAATTACGGATGTCGGCCGCGGTGGCCAGACCGATCCGGAGTTCATCGAAGAAGTTGACGTCGAGCACGTAACTTCCTTTCCCCTGTGCGGGCTTTGTTGCTGCTAGTTGTCGCTATCGCTGCCGGGACCCGATGCGGTACGCGGCCGGTGTGACTCGGTGGCGCACCGCATCGGTCGGCTCCTAGTTCGCGAGGTCGTCGACCGTGGCCGACTCGTTGCGGGAAAGGTTGATGCCCAGGTTGGCTGCTGCCCGCTCCAGGTCCTCGTCGTCACTGTCTGCCATCGCGATGGCAGCGCCGTCGCTGGACAGCACCTCCACGTTGAGGCACAGGGACTGGAGTTCCTTGAGGAGCACCTTGAACGACTCCGGAATGCCGGGCTCGGGGATGTTCTCGCCCTTGACGATCGCCTCGTACACCTTCACGCGACCCACCACGTCGTCGGACTTGATGGTGAGCAGTTCCTGCAGCGTGTATGCGGCGCCGTATGCCTGCATGGCCCAGCACTCCATCTCACCGAAGCGCTGACCACCGAACTGGGCCTTACCACCGAGCGGCTGCTGCGTGATCATCGAGTACGGACCGGTCGAACGTGCGTGGATCTTGTCGTCGACCAAGTGGTGCAGCTTGATGATGTACATGTAGCCGACAGCCACCGGGTACGGGAACGGCTCACCCGAACGACCGTCGAACAGCGTCGCCTTGCCGTCGGGACCGACCATGACCTCGCCGTCGCGGTTCGGCAACGTCGACGCCAGCAGCCCCGTGAGCTCCTCTTCGCGAGCACCGTCGAATACCGGTGTTGCGATGTTCGAGTCGGACTCGGCGGCGAGCATCTCCTCGGGCAGGTTCTGCGCCCAGTCGGGACGCGACCCATCGTCGGCGATCTGTACGTTCCAACCGGCCTTGCCGATCCAGCCGAGGTGAGTCTCGAGGATCTGGCCGATGTTCATACGACGCGGAACACCGTGCGTGTTCAGGATGATGTCGATGGGAGTGCCGTCGGGCAGGAACGGCATGTCCTCCTGCGGGAGGATCTTGCCGATGACGCCCTTGTTGCCGTGGCGGCCGGCGAGCTTGTCGCCGTCCTGGATCTTGCGCTTCTGAGCCACGTACACCCGGACGAGTTCGTTGACGCCCGGAGGCAGATCGTCGTCGTCCTCGCGGGAGAACACGCGGACGCCGATGACCTTGCCGGTCTCGCCGTGAGGAACCTTGAGCGACGTGTCGCGGACCTCGCGGGCCTTCTCACCGAAGATCGCGCGGAGCAGGCGCTCCTCCGGAGTGAGCTCGGTCTCGCCCTTCGGGGTGACCTTGCCGACCAGGATGTCGCCGTCGCGGACCTCGGCACCGATACGGACGATGCCGCGCTCGTCGAGGTCTGCGAGGACCTCATCGGAGACGTTCGGGATGTCGCGAGTGATCTCCTCGGCACCGAGCTTGGTGTCGCGGGCATCGATCTCGTGCTCCTCGATGTGGATCGAGGTCAGGACGTCCTCTTCCACGAGGCGCTGCGACAGGATGATCGCGTCCTCGTAGTTGTGGCCTTCCCACGGCATGATCGCGAGGAGCAGGTTCTTGCCCAACGCCATCTCACCGTTCTCGGTGCAGGGGCCGTCGGCCAGAACCTGGCCGGCCTCGACACGCTGACCCTCGTCGATGATCGGACGCTGGTTGGAGCAGGTGCCCTGGTTCGAACGGTCGAACTTGCGCAGTCGGTAGGTGCGGCGAGTGCCGTCGTCGGCCATCACCGTGATGAAGTCGGCCGACACCTCCTCGACCACGCCGGGCTTCTCGGTGACGATGACGTCGCCGGCGTCCACTGCAGCGCGCAGTTCCATGCCGGTACCGACGACCGGGGCCTCACTGCGGATCAGCGGCACGGCCTGACGCTGCATGTTCGCGCCCATGAGGGCACGGTTGGCGTCGTCATGCTCGAGGAACGGGATCATGCCGTCGCGACCGACACCATCTGGCGCGGCGAGACGTCCATGTACTCGACGGCGTCGGCGCCGACGTACTCGATCTCCGCGCCCTTCTTACGGACGAGAACGCGGTCTTCGGCGAACGTGTTGTCCGTGGCGATAGGCGAGTTCGCCTGCGCGATGAGGAAGCGGTCTTCTTCGTCTGCCGTGAGGTAGTCGACCTGGTCGGTGACGATACCGTCGACGACCCGGCGGTACGGCGTCTCGATGAAACCGAACGGGTTGACCCGCGCGTACACCGACAGCGAACCGATCAGGCCGATGTTCGGGCCTTCAGGGGTCTCGATCGGGCACATACGGCCGTAGTGCGACGGGTGGACGTCGCGGACCTCGAGGCCGGCGCGCTCACGCGACAGACCACCGGGGCCGAGCGCCGAGAGGCGACGCTTGTGAGTCAGACCCGACAGCGGATTGTTCTGGTCCATGAACTGCGACAGCTGCGAGGTTCCGAAGAACTCCTTGATCGCTGCCACCACCGGACGGATGTTGATCAGGGTCTGCGGCGTGATCGCCTCGACGTCCTGAGTCGTCATGCGCTCACGAACGACGCGCTCCATGCGGGAAAGGCCCACGCGGATCTGGTTCTGGATGAGCTCACCGACAGTACGCAAGCGTCGGTTACCGAAGTGGTCGATGTCGTCGACCTCGACCGGAACCTCGACGCCGCCCGGAGCGGTCATCCAGTTCTCGCCCGCGTGCAGACGCACGAGGTACTCGATGGTCGCGACGATGTCTTCCTCGGTGAGGGTCGACGCTTCGATCGGCTGGCCGATGTTCAGGCCCAGCTTCTTGTTGATCTTGTAACGGCCCACGCGCGCCAAGTCGTAGCGCTTGTCCTTGAAGAACAGGTTCTCGAGGAGCGTCTGTGCGCTCTCCTTCGTCGGCGGTTCACCCGGACGAAGCTTGCGGTAGATGTCGAGGAGAGCCTCGTCGGTACCGGCGGTGTTGTCCTTCTCGAGCGTGGACATCATGATCTCGGAGAAGCCGAAGCGCTCCACGATCTGCTCGGTGGACCAGCCGAGCGCCTTGAGCAGCACGGTGACGGGCTGACGGCGCTTGCGGTCGATGCGGACACCGACGGTGTCGCGCTTGTCGACGTCGAACTCGAGCCATGCGCCACGACCAGGAATGACCTTGACGCTGTGCAGGTCCTTCTCGGTGCTCTTGTCGACGGACTTGTCGAAGTACACACCGGGCGAGCGCACGAGCTGCGACACGACGACACGCTCGGTGCCGTTGATGACGAAGGTGCCCTTGTCGGTCATCATCGGGAAGTCACCCATGAAGACCGTCTGGCTCTTGATTTCGCCGGTGTTGTTGTTGATGAACTCGGCCGTGACGAACAACGGGGCCGCGTACGTCATGTCCTTGTCCTTGCACTCCTCGACGGAGGCCTTGACCTCGTCGAAGCGTGGGTCGGAGAAGGAGAGGGACATCGAGCCCGAGAAGTCCTCGATCGGCGAAAGCTCGGCGAGGATCTCCTCGAGACCACCGGCAACGCTGCCGTCACCGCGATCAGCAGCCTTCGCGCGCCAGCGCTCCGACCCGATCAACCATTCGAAGGAATCTGTCTGTAGATCGAGGAGCCCGGGAACTTCGAGGGGTTCGCGAATTTTCGCGAACGAAACCCTCTTCGGGGCTCCGGGGATTCCGGCAACTGCCTTGGTCTGGCTAGAGACTGCCAAGATGCGTCCTTCCAGCACCTCACGCGGGTCGCTCCAACCGGTGCGACCGCCGCTGTACCTGCTTCTTCATGTGGGGCGTTTCGGCTGGTCGCAACCCGAACTGAAACCTCGCCGAAGAATCCGATGAAATCGCTCTCGATGAACGATTCACGGGCTCACAGGTCGAGGGGTGGACAGGAGGCAGCCAGCGCAAAGAACCAACTTACACCGAACACACGAAAATGTCCACGGGGGTGCCTCAAAGAAACCTGGAGGCGACGTTACGGAGTCCGTATCGCACAGGCGTACCGATAGAGTGACGTCTCACGTCGTTCTCGTCAAGAGTCATCGGCCCCCGGTGACACACCCGCATCACGACCACCGGCCGGACGCGACGGGCCTACTGATCACGGATCTCCGAGACCAACCAGCGGCCATCTGCCTTCTCCATCCGCACCAGCAACGGCGCCGCCGCACTCCCCTGCGCCACTCCGTCACCGGTCGCGCTGACGTTGATGTACGCAGCGATCTCGGCGTGGGACTCATCGATCATCCGCGCGCCGATGTGCGCCACATTCACCTCCGTCACGGTACGGGTCTGCACCGCGGCATCCTTGGTGACCTGCGCGGTCGAGTCGAATTCCGCGCGACGTTCGTCTGTGAGCAGTTCGCGGATCTCGGCGAAATCCTCGTCGATCGTCTCGAAATCGTACCCGTGCATCGCCTCGATCGCGTGCGCGGCGGCCTCGGTCACCGCAGCAGTCTCCGCCTGGTCGACCCATGCGATATTGCTGTCGGACGCTCCGGGTCGGAGGGCCGCTACCACCGCGAGCGCACCCAGCACCACGGCGACCACTGCTACCGCGACCACCGGCATCCAACTCGGTCGTCCCGATCTCTCCTCGCCAACGGCCTGTGGAGGGAAGGCGGTCGCCTCAGGATCGACCGCCTCGACCTCGGACTTCTCGAGCGGCTCGGCCGTCGTATGGGCTTCGGCCTTCTTACTCAGCAGGACCGGCGCAGAGGGCTCGGTCTTCTCATCCGGCTCGGCCTTCTCGTCGACACCGACCGTCCGATCGGAGTCGATCGCGTCGACCTGATCGACGCGATCGGATTCACTGCTCCGAGAAACCTGGCTCGGGGCGGTCGAACCTGTGGTCGACTCCGTCCGGCGACGGGACTCGCCGGCGATCTTCGGTCGACGGCGCGGCGGCCCGGGGTTGCGTCGCTGCGGTGGCACTAGACGTTCTCCTTCGTCGGCTCGCTGTTACTGCTGTTCGAGCCGTCACTGCTGATCGAGATGTCGTTGCAGGTCACGGTGTCGCTGCACCCTCCGGTACAGGTTCGGCGGGCGCAGGTTCGGCGGGCGCCGACTGTGCACCCGGGACCGGCCCCTCCTCCATCCCGACCGACCCGAGGGGCTCGATCGTCACCGCTTTCCAGACGTCGCCGTCCTTTGCCATCGAGGCGTTCACCGACACCTTGTTGACGGTGAAGTACTCCGGGGTGTTCGTACGCACCGCGAGCACGACGAGCGCTTTCGCTTCGTCGTCGTCGGTGTTCAGTTCGGTCAACGACCCGAAGAGAACCTCAGCAGACATGCTGGTGCCGGTCGCGGCGACCTGGTCGCGGATCTGCTGCTCGGTAGCGGCGAGATCGTTGCGCAACGCATCACCGGTGATCGACGAGCGCATGTTGTCGAGCGAGGCATCGACATTCTGTGCATCGACACTGTTGAGGTTGATCGTCGCCTGGAACGCGCCTGCCAACGCGGCATCGCGTGTGTCGGCCACGGAACGATCGACGATCAGTGCCTTCGCCCAGCCGAATCCGAACCATACGACGGCCACCAAGCGACCACCGCCAGCGCGCTCACGATCGACAGGGCGACGGTTCTTGCTCTCACTCCAATAACCTACTCACTGCTCACTTCGGGGTGACTCCGAGAAGCGGCGCCAGCTGCGTCGCCACCGGATTCAGATTGAGCTTGTCGGGATCCTTCTTCGGGGTGAAATCCCACGGCTGGATGGTCGCGGGATCGGCGAACACGATCCGGTTCGCGCTGCGCACGCCGGTCACGCTGCCTTGCGGTGCCTCACACGACGCTTCCGTGTTGAACGGGAAGTCCTGCGCATGATCATCGAAGTTCGGGTCTTCCGCGCGCATCTGCTCGATGATCTCGTGCGTTCCCTCGTATCCGAGGGTGCACGACGGCGGGTTGTTCGTCTCCAGCACGATGCCCTGCCTCACCGTACCGTCGCCCGGGGCCACGGTACCGGCGCTGGCCGCCACGGCCGGAAGGAACGCCAACAGCGGCTGCAGTGCGATCGCTTGAGGTGCGAGGGTCTCGCCGAGCGCGGCGAGGTTGGTCAGATTCGCGGTCAGTCCGGGACCCGAATCCGCAATCAGGCGGTTCAGCTCATCGCTCGCAGTGGTTCCCGTCTCGATGAGCCGGCGGATGTCGGGGTCGCTGTCGCGCAGTTGCGCGGTGATCAGGTCGAGATCGGAGCTGAATTGCATGATCGCGGACGCCTGCTCGGACTGTGTGTCGAGCACGGTCCGGCTGTCGCGGATCAACGTGACGGTCTGCGGCAGGTATTCGACACCCGAGTCACTGAGCTGCGCGAGCGAATCGACGAGAACCTGTAGTTCGTCGCCACGGCCGTCGAACGCGTCGCCGAGTTCGGTGACGACCGTGTGCAGTGCGTCCGTCGGCACCGACCGTGTCAGTTCGTTGGTGCTCACCAACAGGTCTTCGACGGGCACCGGAAGGTCGTCGGCCGTCGATTCGATGACCGAACCGTCGACGAGGTACGGACCTTCATCGGTGGGCGGTCGAAGATCGACGTACTGCTCGCCGATCGCCGATCGGTTCGCGACCACGGCCTGAGCTGATGCCGGGATCCTCGGTCCGCCGTCGTCGAGCTTCAATTCGACATCGATACCGTCGCTGGTCAGGGAGAGGGTGCCCACCCGACCGACAGGGACACCTCGGTAGGTGACTTCTGCATTCTTGAATACACCGCCCGAACTGGGGAATCGGGCGTTCACGGTGTACTGGCCGAACCCCATGAGATTGTCCAACCGGACGTAACGGGCACCGACGAAGACCACGCCGAGCAGCGCGATGACGACGAATGCCACGAGCTGAATCCTCACCAGCCGCGATCTCATCGGCCACCCCCGATTCCGAGCTGATCCATCAGGCCCTCCAGCGGGTTGGGCGGCGGGGGCGGTGCGGGCGCACGGTCTGAGCCGGCCTCACCGATACCGGGGATCTCGATGCCCTCCGGCAGCGCTACACCTTCGGGAAGCGTCAGGAGGTCGGGGAACGTCGGAGCGGGCAGTAGGGGCACCAACGACACCGTCGGCCACCCCACGCGCGGTCCGTTTCCGTCGTAGTACGGGTTGGACGGGTCGATGACAGGCTTCGGATTTCCGAACTTCGGCTGCCGATAGACCGGCTCGCCCTGACCCACGCCGAGTGAGGCGAGTGCGTCGCCGATCTGCAGGTCGACGATGAGGAACAGGTTCATGGAACCGCCCACGATGATGTCCTCGACACTGTCCGGGAACGGCACCGTCGGGATGAACGAGAGGGACTGCACGAGGTCGTCGCCCGACGCAGCGAGGGCCTGCAGAGTCGGGCGCAGCGCGAGCAGGTCGGCGATGAGATCGTCCTTCGACCGATCGAGAATATCCGTGCCGACGGTCCCGAGCCGATCGAGCTGCACCAGGAGTTGCGTGAGCTCCGGTCGCTGCTGTTCGAGCACCTCCGTCGCAACCGGTAGGTCGTCGAGGATCGCGGCGACTGATCGTTCTGCGCTGCGACCCGCTCGGACAACGCGTCGAGGCCATCGATCGCGCGGGTGATGTCGTCGCGCTGTTGCTCGAGTCCGGTGATCAGGGATTCGGCCTCCTCGATGAGACTGCGCGTAGTGCCTTCCCGACCGTCGAACGCCGTCGACAACTCTTCGATCACGGGCGCGAGCTGCCCCACACCGCCACCGTTGAGCAGCAACGACAGGGCGCCGAGCACGGGTTCGATCTCGGTCGCGTGCCGTGTCCGTGCGAGGGGAATGGTGGCGCCGTCCACCAGTTCGCCCGTCGCCGGCTCGTCCGACGGCGGTGCGAGCTGCACGAATTTCTCGCCCAGCAGACTGCTCTGCTCGACGACGGCGAACGTGTTGGCGGGCAGGTCGGCCGCAGAATTGAGGACGATCTCGACGTCGGCGGTCCAGCCCTCCCCTGCCACATCGATCGACTCGACGCGACCCATCGGCACGCCGTCGACCTTGACGGTCGACTGCGGCACCAGATCGAGGACATCGTCGAATTCGATGCTGACCCGGATCGGATCGTCACCGAGATCGGCACCGCCGGGCAGCGGAACGTCGTAGATGCCACCGCAACCGGAGACCGTCACTGCGACGACGCATGCCCCCACACCGACGAGCGTCGAACGCGGCAGGCTCGTCCGTCCATGGGCACCGTGCGCCTCACTGGCCGCCTCCCTCTCCGCTCACGTCCAGCCGCGGCGACACCACTCCCGGCACCGTGCCCGGGACGACCTGCCGCTGAATGTTCTCGCCGCTCATGATCCCGAACGGCAGGATCAGGTCGGGTGACCTCACGTCCTCGGTGATCTGCCCCATGATGTCGCCGCAGCGGTCGATCACGGGCTGCATCTGCCGTCCGAGCGCTTCGAACTCGGGGTCGCCGGGCATCAGCTTGCCCACGTCGATCAGCTTGCAGAGGACCGCGGCAGGGTCCTCGAGCTCGGGCAGGACCAGGCGCGACGACAACGAACCCGATTCCGCGTCGTACGAGTTGACGAGGTTGCTCACCGCGAGGGGAAGCAGCGTCAAGGAGTTCACAAGGGACTGACGATTGTTCGCCAGGTTCTCCGTGACAGGAACCAACGCGTCGACGTTGTCCTTGACCGCGTCCTGGTTGTCGCGCACAAACGTCGTGACGTCCCCGAGGCTCATGGAAAGCTGCTCGAGCGCCTCACCGAGGTTCTGGCGTTCCCCTGCGAGAAAGCCCGACAGGTCGGCGAGCTGAGTGTTGAACTGCCGTACCTGCTGGTCGTTGGCCGCGAGTGCACTCACGAAGATCTGCAGGTTCTCTATGGTTCCGAAGAGATCACCGCGCGATTCGTTGAGTGTGCGTGCGGCAGCGGACAACTCGTCGATGCTCTGACCGAGCGCCGCACCGTTTCCTTCGAGATTCTCGGCTCCGACCTCCACGAATTCGGTCAGCGCACCGTCGGCGTTCGCGCCCTGGGGCCCGAGCGCCCGCGCCAGTTCGTCGATGCTCGCATACAACTCGTCGACCTCGACGGGAGTGGCCGTGCGTTCGCGGTCGATGACCGCGCCGTTGCTCATCGTCTCGCCACCGGAGTACGCGGGGGTGAGCTGAACGTAGCGGTCGGCGACCACGGGAAGGCGTGATCTGCACCGCCCTGGCGTCTGCCGGAATGTCCACCCCACGATCGACGCGCATGTCGACCTTGACGATCTCTCCCTGAGGTTCGACCGAGGTGACACTGCCGACCTCGACACCGAGAACCCGCACGTCGGATCCTTCGTAGATCCCGACGGCCTTGTCGAAATAGGCGGTGACCGTTGTCGTTCCGGCGCGGGTGAACACCCACCACAAGGCACCGGCGACCACGAGGGCCGCAGCTACCGCAAGGGCGATGAGCGCAATTCGCCGACGCCCGCCCTGGTTCGGGGATTCGGCGTTTTCTGCGTGTGCCATCAGTTCCCCCCTCCCAAGGTGCGACCCGGTTCGCGGTATCCCGGGATCTCGGGCAGACCCGGCGGAGTGAGGTTCACGACCACCTGGTCGAACCAGCGTCCGTTGCCGACCACATTGGAATACAGACGCACGAACGGCTCGTACAGCTTCATCGCCCTGTCGAGGTTGTCGTTGTTGTCCTGCAGGATCTGTACGACGCCGCGCAGGTTCTCGAGCGCAGGACCGATCTGTTCCTGGTTCTCGACCACGAGCGCCGAGAGCTCCGTCGAAAGCCGCTTCGTCCCGTCGAGCAGTTGCGAGATGGCCTGCTGACGGTTGTTGAGCTCGGTGATCAGCAAGGCTCCGTCGCTGAGCAGGCGATTGAACTCGACGTTCCGGTCGGCGAGGATCTGCGACACGTTGCCGGTGGCCTCGAGAAGCCGCTTGAGTTCCTTGTCGCGGCTCGAGATCGTCTCCGACAACCTGCTCACGCCGTCGAGCGACGCGCGGATGTCATCGGGGGTCTCTGAGAACGCGCCGGCCAAGGTTTCGAAACTCGTTGCGAGCTGGTCGGAATCGATGTCGCCGAGAGTCGTGGCCGCGGACGAGAACGCCTCGATCACGTCGTACGGCGAGACCGTGCGGTCCAGCGGAATCCGGTCGTCCGGGTCGAGGACCTCGGCGCCACTCGGATCCAGCGCGAGGTACTTCTGACCGAGGATCGTCTTGATCTGGATCGATGCCGACGTGTTGTCTCCGACCCATGCGTCCTGCACTCGGAACGACACGACGACGCGATCACCTTCGAGTTCGACTGCGCTGACCGTCCCGACTTTGACTCCGGCGATGCGGACCTCGTTGGTGGGTTTGAGTCCTGCGGCCTCGCTGAACTCGGCCTTGTAGGTCGCCCCGGCACCGATGATCGGCAGCGAGTCGAGAAAGAATGCGGACAGTGTCGCCAGCAGAATCACGACGATGCCCAGGGCACCGGCGGCTGCCGGACTGCGGCGTGTACTCATCGTCCCTGCAACTCCTGCATCCCCTCCTGCGTGCATCGCTGCGCCGCATTCGTGTATATGGGCTGGTTCACGGTGGGTAGCCCTGTGGGGAGGTTCAGGTAAGGCACCGAGCCTGGCCCGGCGATGATGTCGATACCGCACAGGTAGAACTGGAACCACGACCCGTAGCTGGCGACACGGCCGAGTTTCTCCAGCTTGACGGGCAGGTTCGCGAGCACGTCGTTCACCTCACCGCTGTTCGCGTTGAGGTTGCCGGTGAGCTCGTTCAGCGCGGTGATCGACTGCGTGACCGACGAGCGGGTCGGCTCCAGCACGTCCGCCACCGCATCGGTCAGGCCCGCGAGGGACTGTACCGACGAACCCACCGTGTCGCGATCCGCGGCGAGACCGCTGACGAGCGCCTGGGTGTTCACCAGGAGCGAGTCGAGTTGTTCGTCGCGCTCGTCGATCGTGGTGAGGACAGTGTTCAGATTGTCGATGACGGCACCGATCACCGCGTCCTTGTCGGCGATCGTGTTCGTCAGGCTTGCAGTGCTGCGCACGAGATCGTCGATTGTGCCCGTTTCACCTTGGAAGACCTGGATGATCTGGAATGACAGCTTGTTGACGTCGTCGGCGCTCAGCGTCTGGAACAGCGGGCGGAACCCGTCGAACAGTGTTGTGAGGTTGACGGCCGGCCGGGTCCGTTCGATGGGGATGGTGTCCCCTTCGGTCATGCGCAGACCCTGGTCACCCTCTCCCTGTCCCAACGCGATGTAGCGCTGACCGACCAGATTGCGGAAGCGAAGGGCCGCGGTCGACGTTGCAGGAAGCCAGTCGCGTTGCCCGACGGAGAACGTCACGCGGGCCTCGCGTTCGTTGACGATCGCGATCTCGTCGACCTGACCGACCTTGACACCTGCGATCCGCACGTCGTCGCCCTCGTTGAGTGAGGTCACGTCGGAGAACACCGCGTGGAACTTCGTTCCTCCGCTTCCTCCGACGCTCGCGATGGTAGCGGCGAGGACACCGGTCGCGAGGATGGTGACCACAGCGAACACGATCAGCTTGATCAGTGGTGAAGCAAGACCTCTCACTGGAAGCTCACCTCCGCGCCGCGAAGTGCAGGGGCGCCCAGCCGCGTCGTCCACGCCGGGACGTCCTGCGGTGCGATTCCGGTGGCCTGGCCGTAGATCACGTCGAGGGTGTCCTGCTCCGCACGTGAGCCCTCGTACGAGACCGGGGTCGCGGAGTCCGACCCGGAGAGTCCGATGATGGTAGCCACGTCGTCAGGCACGCCCGAATCTTCGGGCGCAGGAACATCGGGATCGACGCAGGGCCCGGGTTACGGGACGGCACCTGGTAGGAACCGTCGTTGATCGAGCCTCCGGGATACTGCGGGAAGAACCGGCCCGGCTCGGTGACCTCGTCGTAGCATGCGGGACCACGGGTGTCGAGCAGACGCGGTTCGTCCTGATTGGGCAGGTAACGACCCTTGGGATTCGTGAACTGGATGTTCGCGCGCGCAGCGGGGAACGGGTCGTCGGCGGCGAGCAGTTCCACTGCGGCGGGCTTCGCTTCTGCGAAGCCCCGGAACGTGCACTGGAACGACGGCGAATACCGAGCGAGCAACTGCAACGCTTCCTTGGAATCCGCGGCGATGCTGATCAGAGAGTCCGCGTTGGTCTGCAAGAAATCTGCGGTCGAAGCGGAGGCGCTGGTCGCGCTGGCCAGCAGGGTCCGGATCTGGTTCTGCTCCTCGACGACGGTGCCGCCGGTGGTCCGGAGGTTGTCGAGTGCATTGATGAGATCCGGAGCTGCCTCGGAGTAGGTCTGGGTGAAATCGGCGAGCCCACGCAGATCTTCCTGCAGCGTCGGTAGTTCCACGTTGACCTCTCGGAAGATCCGCTCGAGGTTGTCGACGGTCCGGCCGAGCGTCTCGCCTCGGCCGCTGAGTCCCTGAGCGAGTGCACCGAGGGTGTTCGCGAGGTCTTGCGGTGGAATCGCCTGCAGCAGCGGGAGCAATCCATCGAGTACCTCGCCGAGCTCGGCGGTCTTTTCGCTGGTGTCCTGCACGAGAACGTCGCCGGCCTGCAACGAACGACCGGGATCGTCCGGGATGATCAGCGACACGTATCGCTCGCCGAAGAGAGTCTTCGGCAGGAGCTGGCCGGTTGCGTTGGCCGGGATGCGATCGGCCTGGCTCGGGTCGATCGCGAGATGCGCAGTGACCTGGTTGTCGGAGGCGCTCGTCGACCGCACCTCCCCCACGATCACACCGCGCACCTTGACGTCGGCATTCTTGGGTAGTGCGTTGCCGACGCTGTCGGTGAGGAGTTCGACCTCGACGACCGTTTTGAAGGCCTTGTTGTAGATCGCGATGGTACCGGCGACGAACAGCGCCAGAACGAGGAAGAAGACGAGACCGAGCGTGCGCCGCCGCAGAGTCGATGTGTCGCTCATCCGGCCACCCTGACCGTGGTGCTCGTGCCCCAGATGGCAAGACTCAAGAAGAAGTCGAGCACCGCGATGGTGACGATCGCGGACCGCACCGCACGCCCGACGGCCACACCGACACCCGCGGGTCCGCCGCTCGCGTGGAATCCGTAGTAGCAGTGGATCAGGATCAGCACGAACGCGAACACCAGCACTTTCGCGAACGAATAGAGCACGTCTTCCGGTGGGAGGAACAGGTTGAAGTAGTGGTCGTACGACCCCGGCGACTGTCCGTTGAACAGTGTGCTGATCACCCGTGTCATGAGATACGCCGCAAGCAGGCCGACGATGTAGAGCGGAATGACCGCGACGAAGCCGGCGATCATCCTGGTGGTCACGAGGAACGGCACCGACGGGACGGCCATCACCTCGAGGGCATCGATCTCCTCGCTGATCCGCATCGCACCGAGCTGGGCCGTGAAACCACAGCCGACAGTCGCCGACAGCGCGAGCGCCGCGACGATCGGTGCGAGCTCACGGGTGTTGACGTAGGCGGACAGGAAGCCGGTGAGTACCGACGATCCGAGCTGTTCGAGCGCCGCGTAACCCTGCAGACCCACGACGACGCCGGTGAATCCGGACATCATCGCGATGACGCCGATGGTGCCGCCGATCACGGCCAGGGCACCGCTGCCGAAGGTGACCTCGGCGAGGAGCCGAAGCACTTCCTTGCGGTAGTGCGTGATGGTGCGCGGAATCCACCCGACTGCCCGCGCGTAGAACGACATCTGCTCGCCCGCGCGGTCGAGCAGGTTCAGTGGTGCGCGCAGCACTCTCCGGCCACGGATCAGAACGAGATCACCGCGCCCCTTGGCGATTGTCATCGGTTCAGGACCCCTTCGCCGGCACGACCTGCAGATACACCATCGTCAGAATCAGATTTGCAAAGAACAGCAACAGGAACGTGATGACGACGGTCTGGTTCACCGCTTCGCCGACACCCTTCGGCCCGGGGCCCGGATTCAGTCCCTTGTACGACGCGACGACGCCGGCGATGATGCCGAAGATCGCCGCTTTGAGCTCCGCCACATAGAGATCGGGAAGCTGGGCAAGCGCGGAGAAGGACGCGAGGTACGCGCCAGGGTTCCGTCCTGAAGGATGACGTTGAAGAAGTACCCGCCCGCGATACCGACGACCGAGACCAGTCCGTTGAGGAGCAGGCAACCAACACCATCGCGAGCACACGCGGCACCACCAACCGCTGGATCGGGTCGATGCCCAGCACCTTCATCGCGTCGATCTCCTCGCGGATGGTGCGCGATCCGAGATCCGCCGTGACTGCCGAACCCGCCGCGCCCGCAATCAGCAACGCGGTCACGATCGGACTGCCCTGCTGGATCACCGCGAGCACACTCGCCGCACCGGTGAACGATTCCGCACCGAGCTGCTTGATCAACGATCCGGTTTGCAGCGATACGACAGCACCGAACGGGATTGCCACCATTGCAGTGGGGAGGATCGTGACACTGGCGATGAACCAGGCCTGTTCGATGAATTCCCGGAACTGGAACGGACGTCGGAAGGTGTTGCGGACGACATCGAGGAACAGCTCGAAGATGTTACCGGCCTGGGTGAGCGCGCCGTGCACAGGGCGCACGAGCGAGGTACTTCCCCCCATCTGTTCTCCTACTTCATGCCGTGAGGCTGGTCGTATCCTTCGGGCGAGTACGCGGGGATCACCTGGGTGTCGTCGTCGCGGTAGTCGTGCTCGCGGTAGTCATGCTCGGGGTAGGCCGTCGCTGCCCCTTCGCCGTCGAGCGATTCGACGATCGCGGCCTGAGCGGCCGGTGGAAGCGTGTGCAGGATCTGGCGGACGCGGTCCTGACGCCGCCCCACTGCCTGTCGCACCGGCATACCCGGCGTCGCCTGCATCTGCGGAACGATGCCCTCGACATCCTCGACACCACCAGCATGGTGCCCGGCGTCCACGAGCGCCTGCTCGTGAGCCATCTGAGCTTCGTCCTTCTCCTCCGACATCCCGATCGGACCGATCATCGTGCCGTTGAGGAACTGCTTGACCACCGGCTCGTCCGACGTGAGCAACACCTCACGCGGACCGAACATAACCAACTGCCGGCGGAACAGCATTCCGATGTTGTCCGGCACCGTACGAGCCAGATTGATGTTGTGCGACACGATCAGAATCGTCGCGTCGATCTCCGCATTGATATCGATCAACGTCTGCGAGATGTACGTCGTGCGCACCGGGTCGAGACCCGAGTCCGGCTCGTCGACCAGGATGATCTCCGGATCGAGCACCAACGCGCGGGCGAGCCCGGCACGCTTGCGCATACCACCGGAGATCTCACCGGGAAGCTTGTCCTCGGCTCCGAGCAGACCCACCAGCTCGAGCTTGCTCATCACGATCTTGCGGATGTCCGACTCGGACTTCTTGGTGTGCTCACGAAGGGGGAAGGCCACGTTGTCGTACAGGTTCATCGAACCGAACAGGGCACCGTCCTGGAACAGCACCCCGAACAACTTGCGGATCTCGTACAGATCCTTGCTCGAGCACTGCAGGATGTCGGTGCCATCGATGATGATCGAGCCCTGCTCGGGACGCAACAGCCCGATCAGGGACTTGAGGAACACCGATTTGCCCGTCCCGGACGGACCCAGTAGTGCACTGACCTCACCGGCGGGCAGCGTCAGCGACACGTCCTGCCAGATCCGCTGCGAGCCGAAGGACTTGGTCAATCCCTCGACAGAAACCTCTACGCCCACGATTACCTCCACACTGTTTCGACGCCATCCACCCCTGTGGGTTGGGCCACTCTATCGCATCGAAGTGTTACCTGTGACAGTGAATACTACTTGCGAGTAAGTTGGCAAATCAAGACCCCAGCATAGGAATACTTATGCGATGACCTGCACTGATACACAATGTACCGTATTCGACAACCTTCGCAAATGCTCCGGAACACGCGGACGATTCCGATTCGGGCAGCAAAGGGCGTGCACACGACAAAAGCCGCCCCCGCGGATTCGAAATCCGTGGGGGCGGCTCTGCGTTCGCGCCACTGCGCGGGAGCAACTCCCGCTGAAGTGAGGAAACCGTCCTACTTGACGGTGACCTTGGCGCCGGCCTCTTCGAGCTTGGCCTTGGCGGCCTCTGCAGCGTCCTTGGCAACCTTCTCGAGGATCGGCTTCGGAGCACCCTCGACGAGGTCCTTGGCTTCCTTCAGGCCCAGGCCGGAGACGAGCTCGCGCACGACCTTGATGACCTGGATCTTCTTCTCGCCGGCACCTTCGAGGACGACGTCGAACTCGTCCTGCTCTTCAGCAGCCTCGGCAGCAGCGGCCGGAGCGCCGGCAGCAGCAACGGCAACCGGAGCAGCAGCGGTGACCTCGAAGGTCTCCTCGAACGCCTTCACGAACTCCGAGAGCTCGAGCAGGGTCAGTTCCTTGAACGCGTCGAGCAGCTCTTCGGTGGTGAGCTTCGCCATGGTGGCGGTCCTTCCTGATAAGTCCCATGTCGCTGATCCGCGACCGATTGGGAGGGTGCATGCCGGAGCATGCGTGGATGTATCTGTTTCGCGGTGATGCAGATTCGCGGTGATGCGGATCAGCGTCAGGCGGCTTCTTCTGCCGCCTTCTTCTCCTGCAGGGCGGCCGCGAGGCGAGCCACCTGGGAAGCGGGAGCATTGAACAGGCCTGCGGCCTTTGCCAAGTTGCCCTTCATCGCGCCGGCGAGCTTGGCCAACAGAACCTCGCGGGACTCGAGGTCCGCGATCTTGTTGACCTGGTCCACGGACAGCACGTCGCCGTCCATGTACCCGCCCTTGATGACGAGTGCCTTGTTGTCCTTCGCGAAGGCCTTGAGAGCCTTCGCGGCATCCACCGGCTCGCCCTTGACGAACGCGATGGCGGTCGGACCGACGAACAGATCGTCGAGACCCTCGACGCCCGCCTCAGCGGCAGCACGCTTGACCAGGGTGTTCTTGGCGACGGAGTAGGTCGCACCCTCTCCGAGCGCGCGACGCAGCGCGGTCAGACTTCCCACCGACAGGCCACGGTATTCCGTGACCACAGCGGCCGTCGAGGTCTTGAACTGCTCGGTGATCTCCTCAACTGCGGAGACCTTCTCGGGCTTTGCCATACTTCGCCTCCTCTCAGTTTCAGTCGTTTTCCCGGCGTCCCGAACGGGACGTCCCACCTGCGACAGGCGTTGGGCCGAGAAACGACGAACGCCCCGGCGCAGGGCACACGGGGCGTAAAAGGAGAAGGCGGTGGAATCCGGTTCGAACTCGAAGGCTCGACGCGCACATTCTCTCGCATCTCCCCTAACCTCGTCCTCCTGCGTGGGTCGCGGACAAATCCGGACCTTCAACCGATTCCGCACGCGGAAAAGGTGACCAACGGTCTTGGGTAGAACATGATCGGGGTGAAGATCGGCACAATGCCGAACTACGTGGTAAAGACTAGCGGATGGAACGGCCGGAATGCAAAACGGTCGGCACGGGGGAAACCCGTGCCGACCGCTCTCTGCGTTCGTCGAACGACCGAAGGTGCTACTGCAGCCTATTCGGCAAGCTCGAGGAGGTTACGCGTACGCGCCGGATCCACCGGGATGCCCGGACCGGAGGTCGTCGCGATCGTGACCTTCTTGATGTAGCGCCCCTTCGCGCTCGACGGCTTCGCACGAAGCACCTCATCGAGAGCAGCAGCGTAGTTCTCGACCAGCTTGGTCTCGCCGAACGATGCCTTGCCGATCACGAAGTGCAGGTTCGAGTTCTTGTCGACGCGGAAATTGATCTTGCCGCCCTTGATGTCCGTCACAGCCTTCGCGACGTCCGGCGTGACCGTACCGGTCTTCGGGTTCGGCATGAGACCACGCGGGCCCAGAACACGAGCGATGCGGCCGACCTTGGCCATCTGATCCGGGGTCGCGATGGCGGCGTCGAAGTCCGTCCATCCACCCTGGATCCGCTCGATCAGATCCTCGGCACCGACGACATCCGCACCGGCAGCCTCGGCCTCTGCGGCCTTCTCGCCGACAGCGAAGACGACGACGCGGGCGGTCTTGCCCGTGCCGTGCGGCAGGTTCACCGTGCCGCGGACCATCTGGTCCGCCTTGCGCGGATCCACACCGAGGCGCATTGCGACCTCGACAGTGGCGTCGTAGTTCTTGGACGTGGTCTCCTCGACCAGCTTCGCTGCATCGAGCGGGCTGTAGAGGCGTCCGGATCGATCTTCTCGGCGGCGGCGAGGTAAGCCTTGCTGCGCTTTGCCATGTTGTTTCCTAACTTCTCACCGATAGGTGAATGGTTCGGGAGTGGTGCGGGCCTGGCCGGCCCTCCCACACGTGCTTTCGGAGGTCAGCCCTCGACCGTGATACCCATCGAGCGTGCCGTACCGGCGATGATCTTCGCTGCGGCCTCGATGTCGTTCGCGTTGAGGTCTTCCTGCTTGGTCTTCGCGATCTCGCGCACCTGATCCATCGTCACCTTGGCGACCTTGGTCTTGTGCGGCTCACCGGAGCCTTCTGCACACCAGCAGCCTTGAGCAGCAGCTTGGCGGCCGGAGGAGTCTTCAGCTTGAAATCGAACGAGCGGTCTTCGTAGACCGTGATCTCGACCGGCACCACATTGCCGCGCTGCGACTCGGTCGCTGCGTTGTAGGCCTTGCAGAACTCCATGATGTTGACGCCGTGCTGACCCAGCGCGGGGCCGACCGGCGGAGCCGGGTTGGCCTGGCCGGCCTGGATCTGGAGCTTGATGAGCCCGGCGATCTTCTTCTTCTTGGGGGGCATCTCTATTCCTAGTTTCTTGCTCGGTGTGGTTCTTGCGTATTCCTACTGCAAGCTTTCGTGTGTCGAAAGGATCGGCGAATCAGAGCTTCGAGACCTGAGTGAAGGACAACTCCACCGGGGTCTCGCGACCGAAGATCGACACCAGGACCTTGAGCTTCTGCTGCTCGGCGTTGACCTCGCTGATCGACGCGGGCAGCGTCGCGAACGGACCGTCCATGACGGTGACCGACTCGCCGATCTCGAAGTCGACCTCGATGGCCGGCTTGCTGGTGGCTGCGGGCGCCTGCTCGCCTGCTGCGGATGCACCTGCGGCGGGCTTCTTCTTCGCCTGCTGCGGAAGGAGGAACTTCACGACCTCCTTGATCGTCAGCGGCGACGGCCGAGACGTGGCACCGACGAATCCGGTGACACCGGGCGTGTTGCGCACGGCGCCCCACGATTCGTCGTTCAGCTCCATACGCACCAGGATGTAGCCGGGCAGCACCTTGCGATTGACCTGCTTGCGCTGCCCGTTCTTGATCTCGGTGACTTCTTCGGTGGGCACCTCGACCTGGAAGATGTACTCGCTCAGGTCGAGGTTCTGCACGCGGGTCTCGAGGTTGGTCTTCACCTTGTTCTCGTAGCCTGCGTACGAATGGATCACGTACCAGTCGCCCGGCTCGAGGCGCAGCTGCTTCTCGAGCGCTTCTGCAGGATCGACCTCGTCGGCGGTCTCGGCATCGGCCGGAGCGCCCGCCTCCACCGACTCTTCGGTCGCGGGTTCGTCGACGACCGCCTGGTCGACGATTGCCTCGTCGACAACGACCTCGTCCGAAACGCTCTCGTCGGCCGAGGGCTCGTAGGAGTCGTTCTCGGGGGTGCTCACCGGGGCACTTTCCTCTCGTCGATCACAATTTGCCTGCGCACGTACGCGCTAGCCGAACAACCAGTTGACACCCTGAGCGAACGCCAGGTCCAATCCGAAGATGACGGCAGTCATGACTGCCACGAAAGCAATGACGACGAGCGTGTAGGTCGTCAGCTGCTTGCGATTCGGCCAGATCACCTTGCGGAGTTCCGCAATGACCTCTCGGAAGAATCGACGCAGGCGCTTGAAGATGTTCTCGGACTTCTGCTGCGAGGACCGGTCGGTCGATTGGACCGCGGCCCGACGGGCAGGCGAGTCCTCGGCGTCTACAGAAGCGGATGTCTGCGCTGCGCCGGACCGGCGAACTGCGCGCTTACCACTCGGACGCGAAACCGACGAGGAAGCGTCGGGGGTTGCGCCGGTTTCCGTTCCAGCGTCACCGGGTGCAAACCCTCCGGTGTCGCCGTCGCGCCTACCGCGCTCCTCGCTCACATCGTTCCTCTCGGTCGCTGGGCAGTCCGGGTGCAGGGGCGACAGGACTTGAACCTGCAACCTGCGGTTTTGGAGACCGCTGCTCTGCCAATTGAGCTACGCCCCTTTGACCGATCATCGGCGTCGAGTCTTCGACACCTCATAGATCGGCCGATCTGCGATCACATGACACGCGCGCCACCCCACCGGTACATCCAAGTACCGAAGAGCAGCGCGCTGCGCTATACGATCCCAGAAGCAAGTGTACTTCATTGCCCCGGGACTACCCAATCCGCTCGACCGTCAGGCCAGGCGGACCGTTGCCGTGGCCCGACCGAAGATCTTACGCCCTTCGGACTTCGCCACGATCGCGACCACTGCTGTCTTGCTGTCCGAGTCCACCGACTTGACCTTGCCGGTGAACTCGATTGCCGCGGCCTTGTCGGCCTCCACGAACACCGGCTCGTGAAACGAACATTGTATTCGTTCACTGCGCCCGGATCGCCGAGCCAGTCGGTGACGAAGCCGGCGGCGATACCCATGGAGAGCATGCCGTGTCCGACCACGTTGCGCAAACCGGCAAGTTCGGCAACCTTGTCACTCCAGTGGATCGGGTTGGGATCACCCGACACACCGGCGTAGTTGACCAGGTTTCCACGCGTGAGCGTCACGACGCGCGAGGGAAGTTCCTCGCCCACCGTCACGTCATCGAAACTACGGAGCGTCATGCATCATCACACCCTTGACAGCCTCGGCGATATTCGCGTCGACCTCGCCACCTGTGCGACCCACAAGCGTGGTCCACGTGGTCAGCACAAGATTGTCGTACTGATCCGTGATGACGTTCTTGGTGGTGATGATGTCGCTGCCTGCCACCTGACGGAAATCGTCGAGGTACACGTCGCAGAACAACCGATCACCGACCTGGATCGGGCGGTGGAAAACCAACCGCTGATCGGTCTGCATGATCTGGCTGAGGTCGTATCCGGTGACGATCTCCTCGAACAGCTTGCGCTGCGCGATCATCCCGATGATCGATACGAAGGTCAGCGGCGCGATCAGGCCGTCGTACCCGAGACCTTTCGCTGCTTCTTCGTTGTGATGCGCGGGGTGAGGGTCGAGCACAGCGCGGGCGTATTCACGCACCTTCTCGCGGCCGACCTCGTAGAAATCATCGACACGATAGTGGTGCCCGACCATGGACGCGGCATGAGCGGCGGCATCGAACGGGATCCCGGCCCGTTCGGTCACGTCCACGGGTTGTTCATTCACAAGAATGTCTGTCATACGCAAAACCTCCGCAATTCCGCTCAACGCCTAACGGCGTGGGCGGTACTGCGGAGAGCTCACGCGTCGACGTCGATCCCGAACAGACTACTTCGACTCGCGATGCGCCTGGTGGGTGCCGCAGTTCGAGCAGAACTTCTTCAGCTCGAGGCGGTCGGGGTCGTTACGACGGTTCTTCTTGGTGATGTAGTTGCGGTGCTTGCACACCTCGCAGGCCAGAGTGATCTTCGGCCGAACGTCGGTGGAGGAGGCCACGGGATGCCTTCTTTCGCGTAAATCTGATCACGTCGGATCAGGGTGGTTCGTTCTACTTCGGTAGCGGTGACCGGACTTGAACCGGCGACGCAACGATTATGAGTCGTTTGCTCTACCAACTGAGCTACACCGCCTCGGTGTCGAGTGTCGCAGATAAAGAGCGCCACTCCAATCCAGCGAGCCCCCTGACGGAATCGAACCGTCGACCTTTTCCTTACCATGGAAACGCTCTGCCGACTGAGCTAAGGGGGCGCGGCCACCGTGAGCATCTCTGCTCCCTGCGGCCTCCAAAAGATTACACACACTCGCCGTGAGTACAAAATCTGCTGGTAGTTGCATGTAAACGCATCTTGCGGGCACCGACGCTCGATACCGTGAGCACCACCGAACCGCACGACCGGCAGCTCCACTGCGCTCTTCCCTCATACGAACGCCCCGGACGAACCACTCCCGGAATGCAGACGGCCCCGGTCCGAAGACCGGGGCCGTACTGTGTGGCAGATGTAGGATTCGAACCTACGTAGGCATAAGCCGACGGATTTACAGTCCGCTCCCATTGGCCGCTCGGGCAATCTGCCGGGTGCACTCGGGACGTGTCCTCGATGCGATTGGAACAATACAACGCATACCCCCCTCGATTGCAAACCGGGTGGTTATGGGGGTACGAACTGCTCGACATTCTGCGAACAGCGGTGCGCGCAGTCGTGCGATGCGGCCGGCCACTGCCACCACACAGGACATACCCGAACCGGAGGTCGCGTGATGGCTCGATCCGAGATCCCCGACGGCTGGACCGCGCAGGCCTACCAGTTCGCGCTCGATCCGACCCTGCGCAGGTGCGGGCATTCCGCTCGCACGCCGGCGGGGCCCGCACAGCGCACAACACGATGCTCGCCGCCGTGAAAGCGGTCATGAACCAGCGGCAGGCCGAACGCACCTACGGCATCGCCGAAGACGAGTTGACACCCGCCTTGGGATGGCCGCTGCCCGCATTGCGCAAGCAGTGGAACGCCCGTAAAGGCAAGCGGGCCGGGAAAACGATCGGGTTC
Organism: Rhodococcus sp. JCM 9791; assembly: GCA_001312645.1. Taxonomy (GTDB): domain Bacteria; phylum Actinomycetota; class Actinomycetes; order Mycobacteriales; family Mycobacteriaceae; genus Rhodococcus. The sequence goes on along the minus strand of BBEG01000013.1, from coordinate 7,151 downwards.
CCTCGCTTCAAGACCGCCCGGTCCCGCCGATCGGTGCGATTCACCACCGGCACCATCCGAGTCGAGACCGACCGACATCACGTCACCCTGCCCCGGTTGGGGCGGATCCACACCTGCGAGTCCACCCGCAAACTCGCCCGCCGCCTCGAAGCGGGCACCGCCCGCATCCTGTCCGCCACGTTGAGCGAGGATTCGCCCGGTCGGTGGCACGTCGCCTTTCAGATCCTCGTGCACCGCACTGTCACCGTGCCGGAGCATGTCGGGGCCGGTGAACCGGTGGTCGGTGCCGACGTCGGCGTCAAGGCCGACTCGCTGATCGTGGTCGCCACGCCGGACGGACGCGAACTCGACCGGGTCCCGGCATCGAAGTCCCTGACCGCCGCCCAAGGACGGCTACGGGCCTTGCAACGCAGGGCCGCGCGGCAGCACAGCCGACCGGTATTCCTCTTCCAGCAAGACGTGTTCGGGATGTGGCAGGCGAAAACCGAACCTGACCCTCGCGGACCGAACATATGTGTGCGACCACGGAAGTGGTCGACGCCGCAGGCGATGAAGCGTCGACCCGGCACCAGCAGTCGCTGGGTGAGACCGGGACTGCCTCATCAGAAGGTGAGGCTGCCTGATGGGAAAGCAAGCACGGCATGTTTATGTTTGCTCACCAGAAGGCAACGGTTGCGCGAAGCGATACCGTCGGCTGGAAACCCCCTACCGACTGATCCGAAGTGGAGACAACAACGTGGCTGATTCGTCTTTCGATGTGGTGAGCAAGGTCGATCGTCAGGAGGTGGACAACGCCCTGAACCAGGCCGCGAAGGAGATCTCGAATCGCTTCGACTTCCGGAACACCGGTGCATCCATCGTCTGGGCAGGCGAGGAATCCATCACCATCACTGCAGACACCGAAGACCGCGTCATCGCAGCACTCGATGTGTTCAAGGAGAAGCTGATCCGACGCGACCTGTCGCTCAAAGCCTTCGACGCGGGTGAGCCGTCCCAGTCCGGAAAGTCGTACAAGCTCACCGGCTCGCTGGTGGAAGGTATCTCGCAGGAGAACGCGAAGAAGATCTCCAAGCTGATCCGGGATGAGGGCCCCAAGGGCGTCAAGGCCCAGATTCAGGGCGAGGAGCTGCGGGTGAGCAGCAAGAAGCGGGACGATCTGCAGGCAGTGATCTCGCTGCTCAAGAACGCAGATCTCGACATCGCCCTGCAGTTCGTCAACTACCGCTAGGACGTCGATCCGGAACCGAGTCCGGCTTCGTACCGGCAGGGGTGCCGTCCGTGAGAGCTCACGGATGCACCCCTGTCCGGTCGGCACGCTCAGAACAGGCCCGCCATGCGTTCGAGTCGCTCGATCCGGTCTGCCATGGGCGGGTGGGTCGAGAACAGGCGACCGACCTTCTCACCGGCCCGGAACGGGTTCGCGATCATCATGTGCGACTGAGCGGCCAGCTTGGGTTCGGGAGGCAGCGGCGCGGCCTGAGTGCCGCTTTCGAGCTTGCGCAGCGCCGACGCCAGAGCCAGCGGGTCGCCGGTGAGCTCGGCCCCCGATTGATCGGCCTGGTACTCCCGCGAGCGCGACACGGCCAGTTTGACGACCGAGGCTGCGATAGGCCCGAGCAGCGACACCAGCAGCAACGCGAGGGGGTTGGCACCTCCCCCACGGTTGCCGCCGAACGCGCTCGCGAAGAAGGCGAAGTTCGCCAGGCCGGAGATCACGGCGGCCATTGCACCCGCGACGGACGAGATCAGGATGTCGCGGTTGTACACATGCGACAGCTCGTGACCGAGTACCGCGCGGAGTTCGCGTTCATCGAGTATCTGCAGGATGCCGGAGGTGCAGCAGACAGCGGCATGGCGGGGACTTCGCCCGGTCGCGAACGCGTTGGGCGCGTTCGTCGGGCTGATGTACAGACGCGGCATGCTGGTGCGCAGTCGTCGCGAGCTCACGCACGATGCGGTAGATCTGCGGCGCCTGTACCTCGGTGATCGGCTGAGCGTGCATCGCCCGCAGTGCGAGCTTGTCGCTGTTGAAGTACGCGTAGGCGTTCATACCGACCGCCATGACAACCGAGATCACGAGGATCGTGGTGTTCTGGAACAACGCACCGATGAACACGATCAGCGCGGACATCCCGATCAGCAACGCTGCCGTCTTCAGGCGGTTGGCATTTCCGTGCACGTCACGCCTCTTCCCGAACATCGCTCGGGCGGGACAACGTTTCCACTGCCCGACCCTGCGATATCTGTCCCATCTACTTGTCCGTTCAACGGACGAGCAGATCCGGAGGTTCCCGGTGCCTACCCGACGCGAGCGACCGTGAAATCGACCAGCCGTCGGAGTGCCTCGTTGGCAGGGCCCTGTGGCAACGCCTCGAGCTCGGCGTGCGCGTGATCGACGTAGGTCTGCAGGGTCTTCTTGGCTGCATCCATTCCCGACGATCGCTTGAGGAGCTCGAGCGCTTCCGCGACCAGCGCCTCCTCCTCGAGAGGACCGACGAGGAGTTCACGGAGCCGTTCGCCGTCGGGTCCCTCGTCCATCAGTGCGTACAACACCGGCAGGGTGTGGACGCCCTCGCGCAGGTCGGTGCCGGGAGTCTTGCCCGAGTCGGTGGCATCCGAAGCGATGTCGATGATGTCGTCGACGATCTGGAAGGCGACGCCCACCGCATCTCCGAGGCGTTCCAACCGCTCGATCTGCTCGTCGTCGGCACCCGAGAAAGTGCCGCCGAACCGGCCGGCAGCGGCGATCAGCGACCCGGTCTTCTCCCACACCACACGCAGATAGTGCTCGACCGGGTCTTTCTTCTCGCTCGCGCCGATGGTTTCGCGCATCTGGCCGGTGACCAGCTCGGCGAACGTCTTCGCGATGACCTCCACCGCGGACGGCCCGAGTGTGGACGTGAGCCGCGACGCGTGCGCGAACAGGTAGTCGCCGGCGAGGATCGCCACGCTGTTGCCCCATCGCACGTTCGCGCTGGGTGCTCCGCGTCGGACGGTCGCCTCGTCCATGACGTCGTCGTGGTAGAGCGTGGCGAGGTGGACGAGCTCCACCACTGTTGCGGCTGTCACGATCGACGGATCGTTCGGTTGGCCCCACTGCCCGGTGAGCACCGCGAACAGCGGCCGGAATCGCTTCCCTCCGGCCTTCGCGAGGTGCAGTGCCGCTTCGGTCAGGAAGTCCTCACCGTCGGACAGTTCCTCGACCATCAGCGTCTCGACCGCAGCCAACCCGTCCCGCACGTTCTCGGCCAGGACCGGGTCGCCGAGCTCCACACCTGCGACCATGGTGTTCGACACCGTGCCGGCGGCCGGCGCCGTCCCCTCAGTGCTCACAGAAGTACCCATCCTGTCTGTCGGCTCGGCTCCACGGTAGTGAACCTAGCCGCTCGTTTCGTCGCCCACCTCGTCGAGGCGCCGATCCGCGCCTGAGAAGATGGACACGTGGTGGCCGACAATTCCGCGGGAGAACCGCACCGATCCCAGTCCTACATGCCCGACAGTACCGACGTGCTCGTCATCGGCGCTGGTCCGGCCGGGTCATCGGCCGCGACTTGGGCCGCCCGATCCGGACGCGAGGTGCTTCTCGTCGACGCGGCCACGTTCCCGCGCGACAAGACGTGTGGCGACGGTCTGACTCCGCGGGCAGTCGCCGAGCTCGATCGGCTCGGTCTGGGCGAGTGGGTGCGCACCCGCACCGTCAACCGTGGTTTGCGGCTCGAGGGGTTCGGAGGCAGCTTCGAACTTCCGTGGCCGTCCGGGTCGTTCCCGTCGTCGGGCAGTGCGGTCCCCCGTACCGAACTCGACGATCGGATCCGCCGCACCGCAGTGGAGGCCGGCGCACACATGGTCGAGGGCGCGAAAGCTGTCGGCGTGGAGCGCGACGGCGATCGAGTGACCGCTGTGACGTTCCGGACCGACGCCGGTCCGCGCACTGTCTCCTGCCGGCGTCTCGTCGTCGCCGACGGTGTCCGTTCCCCACTCGGCAAGGTGCTCGGCCGGCAGTGGCATCGCGACACCGTCTACGGCGTCGCTGCCCGCGCCTACGCGACCTCCCCCCGCAGCGACGACCCGTGGATCACGTCACACCTCGAGCTTCGGGACGATGCCGGGACCCTCCAAGCCGGATACGGGTGGGTGTTCCCGCTCGGGACAGGCGAGGTCAACCTCGGTGTAGGAACCCTGGCGACCGCCGCGCGCCCCGCGAACGGGTCACTGCGTCCGTTGATCGAGCTGTACGCGACGAAGCGCCGCTCCGAATGGGAACTCGGCGAAGTGACGCGCGTCGCATCCGCGTTGCTCCCGATGGGCGGTGCTGTCTCCGGTGTCGCCGGACGCAACTGGGCACTGATCGGGGATGCCGCGGCCTGTGTGAATCCGCTCAACGGCGAAGGAATCGACTACGGGCTCGAGGGTGGCCGGCTGATCGCCGAGGTCCTCGACCGCGACGACCTCACCGAGATGTGGCCGGCATTACTGCGCGAGCACTACGGCCGGGCGTTCTCCACAGCCCGGCGACTCGCGGGCCTGCTCACGCGACCGAAGTTTCTTCCCTCGACCGGCCCGGTGGGAATGCGCTCACGCACCTTGATGACGGTCGCAGTCCGCGTGATGGGAAATCTCGTCACCGATGAGGACGACGACCTGGTCGCCCGCGTGTGGCGGACCAGTGGACGCGTGTCGATGCGATGGGATCGACAGCCGCTCTTCTCCTGAGAGGTCGGCCGCTACCGGACCGCGTGGTGCAGCACGGTGATACCGCCCGTGAGGTTGCGCCACCGCACGTCGCTCCACCCGGCGGCCTCGATGCGCGCCGCCAGATCTCCCTGCGCGGGCCACGCGCGGATCGATTCGGCCAGGTAGACGTACGCGTCGGGGTTGCTGCTCACCACCCGGGCCACACCCGGAAGCGCCCGCATGACCACTTCCATGTAGACCGAGCGCAACGGCTCGTGCACGGGCGTGGAGAACTCGCACACCACGAGTCGACCACCCGGCTTCGTCACGCGCGCGATCTCGCGCAGTGCCGCATCGGTGTCGGCGACGTTGCGCAGACCGAACGAGATGGTGGCAGCGTCGAACACGGCGTCGGCGAACGGCAGGCGCATCGCATCACCCGCAACCATGGGCACCGTCCGGAACTCACCGGCGTGGAGCATGCCCTTGGAGAAGTCCGTCGCAACGACCCATGCACCGGACCGGCCGAGTTCGACCGTCGAGACGCCTGTTCCGGCGGCGAGGTCGAGTACGCGCTCCCCCGGCTCGAGGTCGAGCGCAGCTCGGGTGGCGCGACGCCACTCCCTGTCGAGCCCGAACGTCAGCACCGTGTTCGTCAGGTCGTAACGCGCGGCGACCCCGTCGAACATGGACGCGACCTCGCGCGGTTCCTTGTCGAGAAATGCGCGCGATCCGTGAGTTTTTGCCACGGTCGAAACGTTACCTTCCCCCGAGACCTTCCCCCGTGCACACCCTTCCCCGACGTCACCCACGGCTAAGCAGTGCGAGGCAGCCTGGAGAGAGCGCCGCCCTGCACATCCGCGTAGTGGTCGAGGAGCTGATCACAGATCACGGGCCAGGTACGACCGAGCACACTGCGACGGGCCGCACGACCGAACTCCGACCGCAGTGGCGCGTCGGCGAGCGCACTGAGCGCACCCGGTAACAGTTCGGCGAAGCGGTCGGTGGGCAGCCGGTACCCATTGCGACAGTGCGCGACCAGATCCCGGGGGCCGCCCGCGTCGGGCACAACGGTCGGCAGGCCGCTGGCCTGTGCTTCCTGAACCGCCTGGCAGAACGTCTCGTGCTCGCCGGATGGACGAAGACATCGAGGCTCGCATAGGCCCTGGCAAGATCGTCGCCACCCAGCTGCCCGGTGAACACCGCCTCCGGCATCAACGCTTCGAGTCGAGCGCGCTCGGGGCCGTCCCCCACCACGACGAGGCGGAACGCACTGTCCTGTGCCACGCGGACGAGTCGCTCGACGTGCTTCTCCGGCGCGAGGCGACCGACGAATCCGAGGATCGGGCGCCCGTCCGGCGACCACTGTGCGCGAAGTGCGACATCCCTCTTCGAGGCGCGAACCGGTCGATGTCGACACCGCGACCCCACCGGTGGACACGGGGGATGCCGTGGGCGACCAGCGCGTCGACCGCCGACGACGAAGGTGCGAGAGTTCGGTCACATCCGTTGTGGAGTCGGCGCGTCCACCGCCACGACACGCGCGACGCGAGGCCGAGTCCGTAACTTTCCGCGAACCCTGCAACGTCGGTCTGATAGATCGCGACCGTCGGCACGAGCAACCTCTTCGCCACCGCGAGGCCACCGGCGCCGAGGAAGAACGGCGACGCGAGGTGGATCACGTCGGGACCGAATGCACGCAATACGGTGACCATGTCGAGTTGAGGCACCCCGACGGGCAGCGAACTGACCTTCGGCACCCGCACCGCAGGGACCCTGTGCACAGGAACACCGAGATGCTCCGTCGGCGCGGGAGCACACCCCGCAACGGTGTCCGGTGCCACGATGATCGCTTCGTGACCTGCCCGATCGAGGTGCTCGAGAACCCGCAACACCGAGTTGGTGACGCCGTTGACGTTCGGGAGGAAGGATTCCGCGACGATGGCTACTCGCACCACGCCACCATGAACGCCCCACTGGTCGGTGAGGTGCGCAGGAGTTGACAGGTCGACGAAGACGAAGCGAACGTTTCGCACTCGAGCGGTGTCGCACTCAGTCGAGAGGAGTCGGCTCCGACTCGTTTCGGGAGAGTCTCCGCAGGTACACGAGAAGCCCCCCGGCGATCACCCACGTGGCAACGATCACCGATCCGGCCGGCACGATCGCGATACGCGCATCCCGACCGGTGACCCGGACCAGATCCGGATCGTTGCGCGCGTACTCGACGGCAATGCGCTGCCCTGTGGTGAGGTCCGTGGGGTAGAGCACACCGAGTTCGGGATTGTGCGTCACCCCGTCGGGAGTAACGAAACTCACCGCAGATCGGAGCGACCCCGCAGACAACACTTCGGCTGTGGCGGTGCCCATGTCGGATCGGATCGTGTGATCGTTGCGCCACGCGCCGAGCACCAGGATCACCGACAGCGCGGAGACACCGATGGCGATGACCAGAACGACCCGCCGCGCACGCGCAACTG